>JALDYH010000316.1:0-3747 GCA_032154175.1 Sphingopyxis sp.
AAGGCAAGCTGGTGGTTCCCCTTCATGCGGGAAGATGTGCCATATATGCCATGAATAGCGGGTTTACGCTGCTGTAAGCTCTCGTTAGGGCGACGTCATGAACGCGACCATCTGGCACAACCCCGCTTGCGGCACCTCGCGCAAGACGCTGGCGATCCTTCAGGAAACGCCCGGCGTCGAGCTGACCGTCATCGAATATCTCAAAAACCCGTACAGCGCGGACAAGCTGCGCCAGTTGTTCGGGGATGCCGGGCTGACCGCGCGCGACGCGCTGCGTGTGCGCGGCACCGATGCCGAGGAACGCGGATTGAAGGACGCGAGCGAAGACGCGATCATCGCCGCGATGGCAGCCAACCCCGCCTATGTCGAACGCCCGATCGTCGAGACCGGAAAGGGCGTCCGCCTGTGCCGTCCGCAGGACCGCGTGCACGAAATTCTCTGATCGCCCGCCGATCAGGGGCACTGAAAACCGACGCTACCGGTGGGAGCACAGAGAAGATAGATTCCGTTGTCGCCGCGCCGCAGCTTCAGGCGCATCTTCCGCTCCTGAATAAAGGTGTGCCCAAAATATCGCACGGTGATGACGCGCGGCAGCCGCGGACCGCGCAACACCTTGCCAACATGGAACTTGGCGGTCATCCAGCCATGCCCGAGCAGGTCGTCCGGATCGTTCGTAGACTCATAATCGAACAAGTTTTCGAGGCGCCCCGACACTTCGATATATAGCGGTTCCGCTGCTGGCTCCTTACCGGCTGCGGCACCGAAAAACAGGGCCCCGGTGAGCATCGCCGAATAGATCGACCGCATTTCGTCCCTCCGGATTTTCGTGACGACCGAGCATATTGCGCAGCTTCGGCTTTGCCTACCCCGGCCCGACCCGCCCGCCGGCCACCTGAAAGCGCGTCACCGGCCCCGGCATGTCGGCGAACAACGCCGCCTCCGTCCCCGTCAGCCACGCCTGCCCGCCCTGCCGCGCCAGCCGCTCATACAGCGCTGCGCGTCGCGAGGGGTCGAGATGCGCTGCGACCTCGTCGAGCAGCAGAACCGGCCGCTGTCCGCGCGCGCGCGCGACGCTGTCGCTGTGCGCGAGGACGAGCGAGAGCAGCATCGCCTTTTGCTCGCCGGTCGAGCAGCGCGCCGCCGCACGGCCCGTCGCCGCGTGGACGGCCGACAGATCGTCGCGGTGCGGTCCTGCGGTTGCGCGCCCCGCCGCGGCGTCGATCCGACGGCGCGATGCGAAGAGGGCCTTGAGCGCCTCGACATCATGCGGCGCCATCCGCGGCCCGCCGTCGCTATCGACCAGCGTCAAGAGCGGGCGCGCAAAGGGTGCGTCGGGCTGCCCGGCCAGTTCGACGGACAGCCCCGCAAGCATATGCTGCCGCGCCGCATCCATCGCCGCGCCATGTTCGGCAAGCTGCGCCTCGAGGCTCGCCAGCCATTGCTGGTCGGCCTGCCCCGGATCGGCGAGCAATTTTCCGCGCGCGCGGAGTGCCGCTTCATAACGATTGCTGTGCTGTGCATGCCGCGGGTCGAGCGCGAGCACGAGCCGGTCGAGGAAACGTCGCCGGTTCCCCGCCGTTTCGACGAACAGCCGGTCCATCGCGGGGGTGAGCCACAAGACCGCCAGCCATTCGCCGAGGGCGGTCGCGGCGGCCGCAGCGCCATTGACACGTACGATCCGTCGCCCGGGATGCGCAGGCTCGATCCCCGTACCGAGCGCCACCGGCGCCAGGTCGGCGCCCGCCCCCACCTCGGCAAAGACGGCGAAGCCTCCGCTCGCGCCGTCGCGTACCATGTCGCCAAGCGCCGCGCGCCGCAGTCCGCGTCCGGGCGCGAGCAACGAGATCGCCTCCAATATATTGGTCTTGCCCGCGCCATTGTCGCCGTGCAGCGCGACAAGCCCGGGTGCGGCCGCCATATCCGCGCCGGCATGATTGCGAAAATCGGTCAGCGAAAGGCGGGTCAGCGTCATCTGCCCTCGCGACTACCGCAGGCGCTCGCGCCGCGCCAGCCGCTCCCTTCGCAATGGCGGGAATGGTTATTATCCAACAATTGGGATTATTCGCCTCTTAGACGTAAATTTTTCGCTGAAACATTATGTCGCGAGCCTAAAAACCCCACTTAACCGCCAATGAACGAAATTGGCACGGTCCCTGCATTGGTGTTGGCATCCACCGGATGGCCCGGATGGAAGGTTCAAGGAAGGAAAATATCATGGCCCATTTCAATGTCGACTCGTTCAAGAGCTACGCGATCGCCGCTGTTGCCTCGCTTTACTGCTCGATCATGTTCCTCGCCGCTGTCGGTCCGAACGGCCTCGTTGCCTGATCAACCGCCGCGCTGAATAAACGCCGGCCTCCAGCCGGGATGGAAAGGAAAGAAATGAAACAGGGTTTTCGCAAGAATCGTCGCGACGGGATGATCTTCGGCGTGTGTGCCGGGATGTCAGACCAGTTCGGCATCGACGTCTTGTGGACGCGCGTCGGCTTTGTTGCCCTGACGCTTTTGGGCTTCGGCCTGCCTCTGCTGCTGTACCTCGCCGTCGCGATCCTCGCGCCTTAAGGACAGAGCCACGGGCCGGACGCTCTCAAAGCGCAGTCACCCCGGCCCGCATATTCCCAGGACCAAGGGCTCACCGGCCACCCCCGGTGGGCCCTTTTCTATTTATCGGTCGCCAGCCGGCGCCCCTCTCAGCGCAGCGTCATCGTGTCGCCTTCGACGTTCACGGCGTCGAGTTTCGACAGGAAGCTTTGGCCGAGAAGCGAGATGCCCATGTCGGCATCGACCACCGCAGCCTCGACCCGTCGCACTTCGATCCCGTCGATTTCAACACGATCGAGCATGACAGTGCGCATCGGGACGTCGCCGCCCGCCGTGCGCGCCATTCCGCTGACCGGAAGGCGATCGACGTCGATGCCGATCACCTCTGCATCGCGGCGTGTCAGCGCAACGATCGATGCGCCGCTGTCGACCATCATCCGGACGTTCGTCCCGTCGACTTCGGTGTCGGCATAGAAATGCGAATCGCCCGAGCGGTCGAGACGCACCGTTCCGCCCGAAGACCGGGGGCTCGATGCCGAAGACCAGCCACCGCCCTTGCCGCGCTGCGTCGTCCAGTTGCTGTTGTCCTGCGTTTCGGCAGACGCCGGCGCGCCTCCATCGCCGCGGGTCGAGCGGCTGGCGACCCCCGCCATGCCGACCGAAACCGCCGCGATGCCCACGGCCAGCCCGAGAAAACGCCCCATCATGGACGACCTTATCGCAAAACGGGGTTGGAGATTGGTTAAGCGGGTTCGCGCGCACGCGCGGCGGCAAGGACACCGCCCGCGCCCTGTTCGACGAACGCGCGCCAGGTCGGCGTCGCGCCGCGAATACTGTACGCGATGCGCGCGCAGGCATAACTACGGCCGGGACGATTGTCGGCCTCGACCGCTGTCACGGGCCATGGCCCCCCGCCATTCCCGCCCGCCGACCAGCAAACCAGCGCCTCCGCTTCTTTCCCCGCCTCGATCGCCGCGCGTTCGTCGGCATTCAGCGACGCGGGCGCGTTCCAGCCAAGGATCGCGCGGTGGGCGGATCCCTTCGAAAAGAGCGCATGCAGGAATGGGCTGTCACGATCGCCGAGCAACTGCTTCACACGGTCCCGATCGGCTGCGGTCAGCCATTGCCCGCCCAGGAGCGGGGCCCAGCGCGCCTCGTCGCGCGAGCGCAGCGCCGTTGCCAGTTCGTCGGCCGCCGCGCCCACCG
>JALDYH010000076.1:0-17545 GCA_032154175.1 Sphingopyxis sp.
CCCTGCCGCGCGAACCGCGCGGCGACCTCAAATGAAGGAGCCAAACGTGGCACGACCCGCCCCCGAATACCCCTCCCCGACCGGCCTGCTCAAAGGCAAGTCCGTGCTGATCACCGCCGCCGCGGGCAGCGGCATCGGCGGCGCGGTTGCGCAGCGCGCGGCCGAAGAGGGCGCAACGCTGTTCCTCTCCGACATGCACGAACGCCGGCTCGGCGAGACCGCCGACCGGATCGCAGGGCTCGGCTTCGCCCGTCCGGGCACGCTCGTCTGCGACGTCACCGATGAGGTGCAGGTGCAGGCGCTGGTTTCGGGCGCGATAGCCGCGATGGGGCACGTCGATGTGCTCATCAACAATGCCGGTCTCGGCGGCGCGGCGTCCGTCGTCGAAATGACTGACGACCAGTGGCACAAGGTGCTCGACGTCACGCTCACCAGCGTCTTCCGCATGACGCGCGCGATCCTGCCGCATATGTACGAACGCCAGAGAGGCGCAATCGTCAACAATGCGTCGGTGCTTGGCTGGCGCGCGCAGAAATTGCAGGCGCATTATGCTGCAGCCAAGGCGGGCGTGATGGCCTTTACACGCTGCTCGGCGCTCGAGGCGGCCGAACAGGGCGTGCGCATCAACGCCGTGTCGCCCAGCCTTGCGATGCACGCTTCGCTGTCCAAAGTCACGCCCCCGGGGCTGCTCGAAGCACTGACCGAAAAGGAAGCCTTCGGCCGGTATGCCGAACCGTGGGAGGTCGCGAACGTGATGCTCTTTCTTGCGAGCGAGCTGTCCTCCTACATGACCGGCGAAGTGCTCGCCGTGTCGAGCCAGCAGGCATGAGCGCGCGCGTCTTTGAAACCCCCGCTGCATTGCTCGCGGCGGTGGGCGAGCAATTCGGCCCCACCGAATGGGTCGGGATCGAACAGGACCGCATCGATTTGTTCGCGCAGGCCACCGACGATCACCAGTGGATTCACGTCGATCCGGAGCGCGCGAAAGACGGTCCCTTTGGCAGCACGATCGCGCATGGCTATCTCACGATGAGCCTCGTCAACCGCTTTCTCCCCGATCTCGTCGAGGTGCGCGGGGTCTCAATGGGCGTCAACATCGGCACCGACAATCTGCGCTTCCTGAACCCCGTCCGCGTCGGCAGCCGCATCCGCGGGCGGGGCGAACTGATCGACGCGCACGAAGCCAAGGGTGGTGTTCAGGCTGTGGTTCGCATCATCGTCGAGATCGACGGCATCGAAAAACCCGCCTGCACGGTCGATACGATCAGCCGATTCTATCCCTGAGTCTTGATGTCCTGCGCCGCGGCCGGCAGCCAATGCGTCAACCGCCTAGAAATAGGCGCGATAGAAGAACACCAACGTTGTCGCAGCCGTAACCAGCAGCGTCCATATACGCACCGTCGCGGGCCGCAGGCGCTTGCCAACATAGGCGCCCCCGTGGCCGCCAAGCGCCGCGCCGATCAGCATCGGCACGGCTGCTGTCCAGGACACCAGCCCCACCGCGACGAAGACAATGGCGGCCGCCGCATTGGAAACCGCAAGCATTAACGTACGCGGGGCGAACAGCGCGCGCGGAGACATGCCGGCGAGCAGCCCATATACGGCCGTCGTCATCATCCCGACTCCCCCGCCAAAATAACCGCCATAAACGCCCAGACCGCACTGCGCGACGATCAGTGTCCTGCGTCCGATCCTGACGTGCCGCGTCAGGGCGTCCGCCGCCTGCTTTCCGAACGCGATGACCGCGAATGCAAACAGCAGGAGCCACGGGATGAGCAGGTCGAATATGTGGGTCGGCGTCGCCCATAACAGCAAGCTTCCCGCCAGACCGCCCGCGAAGGTGATGCATGCGAGCACAATTATCTCGACGCCGCCCAAAGGCACGAGTTCGTCACGGAATGCCCATGCGCTGGTCGCGGCGCCGGGCAGCAGTGCAATATTCGAAGTGGCATTGGCAGAGTTGGCGGGCAGCCCGAGCGCGATCAACGCGGGAAGAGTGGCAAAGGTGCCGCCACCCGCAAGTGCGTTCATTGCTCCACCCAGAATGGCCGCACCGAACGCGACGAAAATCTCGGATATATCCATTCCAGTCCCTGGATCTCGACACCAAATTTGCGACCCGGTTCCAATCCTGATCCCGGACTTCAGATAGACGGAGCAACATCAGGCGGTTCCTGGCAACGCCCTTTCCTGTTACGCGATGCGGCAGCTACCCCGCCGCATCGCGTAACAGGAACTTCTGCACCTTGCCCGATGCGTTCATCGGCAGCGCGTCGAGGATCACCACCTGACGCGGCACCTTGTAGTTCGCCATATTTTCGCGGCACCAGGCAACGATCTCTTCGGGACTCGCGCTCGCGCCGGGACGCAGGACGACATAGGCTTTGGGTACTTCGCCGAGGCGTTCGTCGGGCACGCCGATCACCGCCGACTGCATCACTGCGGGGTTCGCCGCGAGCAATCCTTCGATCTCGGCCGGATAGGCGTTGAAGCCGCCGACGATGAAAATGTCCCTGGCGCGGTCGGTGATCTTCACATTGCCGCGGACGTCCTGCACCGCGATATCGCCGGTGCGCAGCCAGCCTTCGTCATCGATCGCCGTGGCGGTCGCCGCCGGATCGTTGAAATAGCCACGCATCACATTGGGCCCGCGCACGAGCAGTTCGCCCGCCTCGCCCGTCGTCACCGTCCCCCCCGCCTCGTCGACCAGCCTGACCTCGATCCCGTCCAGCGGCCGGCCCGCTGTGTTGGCGATCGTCGCAGCATCGTCGTCCGCGCCGCACATCGTCACGACGCCGCAGGTTTCGGTGAGGCCATAGGCGGTGAGCACGACATCGATGCCGAGCTTGGCGCGCATCTCCTCGATCAGCGTGACCGGCACCGACGCAGCACCGGTGATCGCGACGCGCAGCGACGAAATGTCGAACTTGTCGTATGCCCCTGCAAGCAGGCTCTGATAGATCGTCGGCGGCCCCGGGAGCAGCGTGACGCGCTCGCGCTCGATGCGTTCGAGCACCTTTTCGGTCTGGAACACCGCATGGGGCGACACGGTCACCCCGCGCATCAGCGCCACCAGCCAGCCCGCCTTGTAGCCGAAGCTGTGAAAGAAGGGATTGATGATCAGGAAATTGTCACCCGGTCCATAGGTCAGCGTCTCGCCATAGGCGAGATACAGCCGGACATTCTGGCCATGCGTCGTGACCGCGCCCTTGGGGTTGCCCGTGGTGCCCGAGGTGAAGAGGATGTCGCAAACCTGATTCTCGTCCAGCGCATCCATCCGCGTGTCGACCGCAGCATCCGACAGCGCCGCGCCGCGCTTGAGGAAGGTCTGCCAGGGCGTGCCGCCTTCGTCTCCCTCCATCAGCACGATGCCGTGCAGACCGGGAAGATCCTCGCCCGCGAGCAGTCGCGGGTAGGAAGTGCCAAGAAAATCGGCGACGGTGAGCAACAGCCGGGCGCCGCTGGTGCGCAGGATATAGCCCGCCTCGCGCCCCTTCAGCCGCGTGTTGAGCGGTACGATCGCGGCGCCCGCCGCCTGCGCGCCGATGGCGGCGATGATCCAGTTGATGGCGTTCGGCGCCCAGATCGCGACCCGGTCCCCCTGGACGACTCCCGCCGCGATAAAGCCCTTGGCGGCGGCACGCACCAGCGGTTCGAGGTCGCGGTAGCGGACCTCGGTCCCGTCCTCGCCCCGGATCGCGACGGCATCGCCATGCGCGCGCGCCGCGGCAAAGATCCGGTGCGGTATCGTGAACTTCGTTTCGGCCACGGCAGATCATCTCCTGCGCCGGGTGCTTGTGGACCCCGTCCATCTGCCCGGTGGGTTTGCTCCCCCGCTGCGTTACGCGCGGGCGGGACGGCGACAACCCCTATTCGGGGGGCGCGCGATTTGCGCAGCACCTCTTGCCGCTCGGGTCTGGACAGGTCATTGCCGGATGGAGCCCGACTCCGCGCAAATATCTGGCGGCCGGGCAGGCAGGATGCGGAATGCGGATAGAGAAGCCTCTGGCCGAAGTCGATGAACTGGTGACCTTGCTCTATCGCGGGCCGCTGGAGCCGACGCCATGGCTGGGCTTCCTCGAAGCGCTGAGCCGGCGGATGCGCTGCGCCAGCGCGGCGATCACGCTGCGCCTCAGCCGGCAAGGCACGCCGCCGCTGATCATCTGGGGACCGCCCCCCGTGATCGACGAGCGCGAGGCACGCCGGATTCATGCGGTCCACGCCGAGCTCGGCGATCTCGACCCCTTGCGCAACGCCTTGACGAAGGCCGGCGACATCTACCGGCTGAGCGAAATCATTTCGCCGGACGATCTTCGCGGCAACCGCTTCTATCGCGAAATCCTTCAGCCCTATGGCATCGAATATCAGCTCGGCATGTACATCTCCGAACCCGGAGGGTGGGAGGGCAATGTCGGCCTCACCAACGGTCCTGACGAAACCGATTTCACCGACGACGACAAGCAGGTGCTGCTCGCGCTGCGCCCGCATCTCGAGCAGTCGCTTGCGCTTTTCTCGCGCATCCGCCGCGACGAGACCGAGCTTCAGGTGATGATCGATACGCTCGACCGGCTGACGCTCTGCACCTTCATCCTCGATGGTGCAGGCCGCATCCTGCGCACCAACAGCGCGGGCCGCGCGCTGGTCAGATCGAACACCGCGGTGCGCGCCGCCGACGACCGGCTGGTGCTCGCGAGCAAGGCGGGCAACGCCCAGCTTCAGCAACTGATCGGCAAGGCGATCTCGGCGCGCCGCGATGGCGGCAACTTCGCCGAAGGACTGCGCGTCGAGGCGGATATCGACCGGCATCTGGGGGTGCTCGTACGCACGATCGAAACCCCCTCGCGATACAGCAACGAGGCCGGGCCGGCGGCGGTGGTCTATGTTTCGGGGCTCGACAACAACCAGCCGCTCGAAAGGCTGGTCAGCCAGATCTTCGACCTCACGCCGTCGGAGGCGCATCTGGCGGCGCTGCTGGCGACCGGGCTCAGCCTCGCCGAGGCGGCGGCCAGGCTGGAGCTGACCGAGAATACCGTGCGCAGCTATTGCAAGACGATCCTCAGCAAGACCGGGGTCAGTCGTCAAGCCGACCTCGTCCGTCTGATCCTGCGCAGCGTCGCCGTTCTCGGTTGACGCGCCTCCGAAAGGGGGTGGCGGCGCGCGGGCCAAACCCGCAATCCCGGCTCCACATCTAGTCCAATTGAGCGATGCGCGGTCAGGACCGGGCGATAGGGTCATGCGATACCCGCCCACCAGACGCGGCCGGATGAGGAGCAGAAGACCATGGCCGCCAGTCCCGATGCCATCGCATTCCGGAGCGCGCTCGGCGCGTTCGCGACCGGGGTCACGATCGTCACAACGCGGAACGGCGCGGGCGAGGATTGCGGGCTGACCGCGAACAGTTTCAACTCGGTCTCGCTCGATCCGCCTATGGTCCTCTGGAGCCTCGCGCGCACGTCGCAGAGCATGGAGGCGTTTCGCAATGCGTCGCATTTCGCGGTGCACATCCTCGCCGCCGATCAGGAGGCGCTGTCCAATGGCTTCGCTAAACGCGGCGCGGACAAGTTCGCGGGCGTCCGGGTCGAACGCGGCGAAGGCGACGTGCCTTTGCTCACCGGCTGCACTGCCCGCTTCCAGTGCCGCACCGCCTATCAATATGAAGGCGGCGATCACATCATCTTCGTCGGCGAGGTGATCGCCTTCGATCATGAGGACCGCGCGCCGCTGCTGTTCCATGGCGGCCGCTATGCGCTCGCCGCGCGCAAGGCTGCGATGCTCACCGCCTGCGACACCGGCGTGCAGCCCGCCGGCAGCTTTGGCGAAGATTTCCTCGGCTACCTGCTCGGCCGCGCGCATTTCCAGCTCTATGGGCGAATGCAGGAAAGCCTGAACGCGCACCATCTCGATGCCACCGATCACTTCATTCTGAGCGTGCTGGGGATCAACGACGGGCGCACCGCGGCCGGGATCGAAAGCCTGATCGGCTATACCGGCGCGCGCATCACCCCTGAACGCATCGCGTCGCTCGCGGCGCGCGGCATCGTCCGGACCGATCCGACCGACCGGCTCTGGTTGACCGATACCGGCCGGCGCACGCTCGTCGAACTCGCCGCCGCCGCCAAGGCGGCCGAGGAAGATGCGCTCGGCGCGTTCGACGAGAATGAGACAGCGCTGCTCAAACATCTGCTCAAGCACGTCATTCGCAGCACCGATCCGGGACTCCCCGATCCCTGGGCGGGGCAGGAGACGCCGTAAACGCAACGCCGGAAAAACAAGGAATATGCCGAGGATGGAGAGGGCACACACAATCGCGGGCCAAGGCCCGATCGGGCAGATCGCCTGGCTGACCGGCGATCTCGATCGCGCGATCGACCAATGGCTTCGCCTCGCGGGCGTTGGCCCGTGGACCGTCTATCGCAACGTCACGCTCGACGGCCATTATCGCGGCGCGCCTGCCACGATCCGTATCGATGTCGGGCTGGCCTATCAGGGCGAGACGCAGATCGAACTGATCGCGCCGCACGATACCGGCCCGTCCCCCTATCATGACGCCGACGGCCGCGTGCGCGTGGGAATGCACCACGTCGCCTGGCTGGTCGACGATGTCGCGGCGGCGTCGTCCGATGCCGCCGCCGCGGGCCTCGTCCCGGTCTTCAGCGCCGAAAGCGGCGGCGGCGCAACGCGCGTCGCCTATTTCGAGGCGCCCGAAGAGCCCGCGATCCTGCTCGAACTGATCGAGGCAACGCCGATGATCCGCGAAGGCTTCATCGCCGGGACCGCCGCCGCGCGAGACTGGGATGGCAGCAATCCCGTCACCATTTTCGACTTCTCGGCCTGAGGGAGCATTCATGGAAAAGGTCATTTACGCGCTTTGGAAAGACCCAGCGGAGGACAATGCGCGCTTCAACGCGCGGCTGCTCGGCGATATCGCGGCGCGGCTCGGCGGACTGGCGCACGCCGTCCGCGTCAATGTGCAGGACGACGGCGTCGCAGCTGGCAGTTCGCCGCGCATGACCTCGACGCGCCCGCAGATGGACGCCGTGATCCAGCTCTGGTTGCCCAGCGCGAACGATCCCGAGCGCGCCGCCGTCGATGCCGTCATCGCGGACGCCGCGCCGCGTCATGCCGCCTGGCTTGTCAGCGAATCCACGATCATCGCGAACACGCAGCATCCGCCCGCGCCCGGAGCACGGACCGAAGGCTTTTCGCAGATCGTGTTCCTCGGTCTGCCGCCGCGACTGAGCCATGATGGCTGGCGCGACGTCTGGCAGCGCCAGCATTCGGCGGTCGCGGTCGATACGCAAAGCAACTTCGAATATGTCCAGAATCTGATCGTGCGGCCGCTGAGCTATGGCGCGCCCGCTTATGTCGCGATGGTCGAGGAATGCTTCCCCGCCGCCGCGCTGACCGACGAGGCGATCTATTTCGATGCAGCGGGAGACCCCGCGCGGCTCGCGGAAAATCAGCGGCTGATGATGGAAAGCTGTGCGCGCTTCATCGATTTCGACCGGATCGACTGCATCCCGACCAGCCAGTTCGATATTCGCCCGTTCGCGCGCTGAAACCCGAAAACCGAAAGGACATATCATGCGCACCGTCGATGAAACGCTGACCCGTGTCGATCCCGACGCCATCGTCCGCTCGGACCGCGTCGAGATCGCCGCGCCCGCCACGATCGTCTGGGAGATATTGGTCGACCTGCCCCGCTATGGCGAATGGAACCCCTTCTGCATCGCCGCGCAATCGACCCTCGAAATGGGCGCGCCGGTCTATATGACGCTCAAAAGCTATACCGAACCCGATGCGGTCTTTCCTAATTGCGAATATGTCTGCGCGTTCGAACCCGGACGGCTCCTGTCGTGGGAACTGCCGCACGACGACGCCTGGCCCTATCCCGCGCGGCGCGACCAGATCATCGAAGCGCTCGGCGACGCATCATGCGCCTATCACTCGACCGACGCATTCCTCGGGCCCAATGGCATTCATGTCATGCGCTTCTGCGGCCCGTGGGTGAAGCGCGCCTTCGACGACACCGCCGCCGCGCTCAAGGCGCGCGCCGAAGCCCTGTACGGCGAGCGCAAGACCGCTTTCTGAACCATCCGCCCGCGCGCGCCGCGCGGGCTCGCTTTCGACCAACAAAGAAGGCCGGATACCACTTGTGCGGTATCCGGCCGAGTTGCTCCTGAGTGCCCCCCGAGAGATCGGAAGAAGAGTTCAGGGGAGAGATCGGATCAGAATTTGAACCCCAGTTCGACGCCAAAGCTGCGCGGGTCGCCGTACATGACACCGGCGAAGCCCAGCGAACCGAAGTCGATCCCCGAGAGCAGATAATCTTCCTTGGTCAGATTCTTGCCCCACACCGCGATCGAGGCCCGCGCCCCGCCCACGGCGATATCGGAAATCGCGAGCCGGGCGCTCAGCAGCCCCACGCCGCCGTCGGAGATTTCCTCGTTATACGGGTTGACCGGGTGCCAATAGACCTTGCTGCGGTAGCTCCAGTCGGCACGCGCGGTCAGCTTTCCGAAATTACCGAGCCCGGTTTCATATTGCGCGCCGACATTGGCGGTCGTCGCGGCCGAATACTGGAACTTCGCGATATCCGAAATATCGGCGGCAACGCCGGTCACCGGATCGACGAAGGTGAACTTCTTGTATTTGCGGTCGGTATAGCCGAACGACGCATCGACGGTGAACCCGTCGGCAATCTGCGCCAGAACCTCGGCCTCGATCCCCGTATAGGTGGCCTTGGCCGCGTTGACCGTCGTGCTCGCCGCGCCGCCGGTTCCGGCAAGGAATTGCTGCACCTGAAGATCGTCGTAAATGGCGTGGAAAGCCGCGACGTTGAACCGCAGGCGCCGATCGAACAGCTCGCTCTTGAACCCGATTTCATAGGACACGAGATCCTCGGGATTAAAGCCGTTGTTATCAGCCGCGCGCGCGTTGAAGCCGCCCGCCTTGTAGCCCGTGCTGGCACGGGCATAGGTCATGATGTCATCGCTCCAGTCATAGGAGATGTTCGCGAGCCAGTTCAGGCGGTTGAACTTGCGCGTCAGATCGCGCGGCGCGGTTGGTGCCGGCGCCGACTGGGTCAGATGCTTCTTGTCTTCGGTATAACGAATACCGCCGGTGATGCTCAGCCGGCTGTCGAGCGCGGCGGGCTTCCAGGTGAGCTGGCTGAACGCCGCCATCGAGCGCGAGACATGGCGATAGGACAGCAGCGTATCGAGGTTGACCCCGAAGCTGTTCAAATTGACCCCCGGTGCGATCGGGATCGGCACCGGCGACGGGAGGACGAGCGTGAAGCCCTGCGGATTGACCTCGGTCGCGCGCTCACGGAAATAATAGGCGCCAAGGACATAATCGAACTCGTCGCCGATCGACCCGATCAGGTTGAACTCCTGCGAGAATTGCTTCTGGTGCCGTTCGTTGCTGGTGTGGAACAGGTCGATCGGACCGATACCCTGCGGAATGAAAGCATTGGGCGGCACGAGGATCGCGGGGCTGACGAGGAAGCCGACAAGGCCGCCGTTGCCGTCGAGATCCGAGCTGTCGCTCGTGTTGTCCCATTTGCGATAGCCGGTGATCGAGCGCAGCGTCGCATCGCCGATCTCGAGGTTGAGCGTCAGCGAATGGCCCTGCACCTTGTCATGGGCATTGCCGTCGCGATCGAGCCGGATCTGTGACAGCCGGTCCTGCGAAACCTGCGGCGCCGTCCCGCCGAACGCGGGCGAGAAACTCAGATACTGGAGGATGTCGGGGCGGATCGCGCGCAGCTGGAACGCGTTGGCGCGCCCGTTCCGGTCGCTCGAGTCGAAGACATAGTCGGCGGTAAAGCCCGTGCCCTTGTCGAAGCGCACCGCGGCGCGGACGGCGTCGGTGTTGCGCGCGCCGGGATCGCGCTTGTCCGACGGCTCGAGCAGATTGTCGACCGTCCCGTTACGCTGGCTGTGGAAATAGCCGAGCTTGAGCGCGAGGCCGGTGTCGCCGAGTTCGCCGGTGTCGATCAGCGCCTTCACCATATATTCGTCGAAGCTGCCATAGCCGACCTGAAGGCGCCCTCCGAAATCCTTCGACGGCTTGGCGGAGATCAGGTTGACCGCGCCGCCGGTCGTGTTGCGGCCGTAAAGCGTACCCTGCGGCCCGCGCAGGACCTCCACGCGCTCGAGGTCCATCATGTCGAACAGCGCGCCGGCCGACCGGCCGACGATCACGCCGTCGACATAGAGCCCCACCGCAGGGTCGGCAGTCAGGATCGGGTCGTTGTCGACGATACCGCGGATCGAAATCGAGGGGTTGGCCGTCGCCGACGGCGTTTCGGTGATGATGAGGTTGGGGGCGGCGCTGCCGAGCGCCGCGACGCTGGTGATGCCGCGCTGCTCAATCATCTCGGCGTTGATCGCGCTGATCGCGAGCGGGGTGTCCTGCAGGCTTTCGGAGCGCTTCTGGGCGGTGACGATGATCTCGTCGAGGCCTCCGGTCGTGGTCTCTTCGGCGGCGGGTGCGGCCTCCTGCGCGTGCGCGGCGCTCACCATCCAGGGCGCGATCAGCGCAATGGCGGCGATTTGAGCGCGGCAATATGTGCGATGCTTCATCAGTCCCATCCCTCTTTCTGTCCATTGCGGCGTATGATGCGCAATTTACGGGTCGAATATCACGACATGCGTAACATGATCAATATATAACTACGCAAGAGGGCAATTCCCTACCCCCTTTTGGTGGTAGGTGCGCGAACGAAAAAAGGGGCGGCAAAGCCGCCCCAGTGTTCTCATGAGTCCCCTCATGGCAAGTCGTTCAGATTCCCGGCTGTTCCTTCGGGATATGGACCTTCAGCCCGTCCAGTTCCTCGGTGATATGGATCTGGCAGCTCAATCGGCTGGTCGGTTTGACCTCGATAAAATCGGCAAGCGCCTCGAGCATCTCGGCCTCGTCACCGCCCGGCGGGCCGACGCGCGCCGCCCATTCGTCGTCGACATAGACATGGCAGGTTCCGCATTGGCGCACTCCACCGCACAGGGCGTCGATCCCGTCGATCAGGTTGCCGATGGCGAGGTGCATCACCGCCATGCCCTCGAAATTGGTGCAGGTCTTTTCGCTGCCGTCTGGCTGGACATAGGTAACGCGGGCCATCAGTTCTGGCCCTTCGCGTGCGCCGGACATCCCGCCGCCGCGGCAAGCGCATCGAGGTCGGCGGGCGCACGCGCCGCGACGGTCCGCCGCTTGTAGCGCACCCGGCAAGGCTGTTCGGGCCAATAGGTTCCTGCCCCGGCGATCGGGCGCGGCGTATCGATCAATTCCATGTCATAACGCTGGAGAAGGATCGCGATCAGCGCCTTCATCTCCATCCGCGCGAAGTTGACGCCGGCGCAGCGATGCATGCCGCCGCCGAAGCCGATGAGGCTGTTCGATTCGACCTTGGTGTCGGCGCGTTCGGTGTTGAAACGTTCGGGATCATAATCATCGGGCCGGTCGAAAATTTCGCTCATCCGGTGGCTGACCGACGGCGCGAGCAGGATCCAGTCGCCCTCGCGGACCTGATAACCGTCGCGCTGGAAGTCGGCGGCCGCCTTGCGGATCATCGTGAAGGCGACGGGATGCAGGCGCTCGGTCTCGCGCAGCGCCAGATCCATCTTCTGCATCGCGATCGCCTGTTCCCAACTGAGGTCGGCGCCCGACGCCGATCCCAATATCATCCCGATCTCGTCCCGAAGCACCTGCTGGTAATCGCGGTTCTGAAGGATATCGATCATCGCCCAGCTGACCTGTCCAGCGGTCGTTTCATGCCCCGCCCAGACGAGCAGCAGGATCATATGGATGATCAGTTCGTCGGGGATCGGACGCCCGTCGGGATAGGTCGACGCCACCATGTCCTGAAAGAAATCGGCGGGCTCGACCGGGTGCGCGCGCCGCTGCATGATCCAGTCGCCGAGGATGCGGTGGAGCTTTTTCTTGGCAGCCTGGCTGCGGCGCATCTTCTTCGTCGGGAGCCAGAGCGGCAGGACGAATTCCATCCCGCCCGAAAAGTCGCGGAACAGTTCGAAGAATTCGTGGCCGAGCTTCTGCTTGAAATCGCGCCCCATGAAGCTGTGCGCCGCGATGTCCATCACCACGGGCCCCAGCGTCTGGATGAGATCGAACTCGCCGCTGTCGCCGAGCCGGTGGCAAAGCGCCATCGTCTCCTCGGCCATCACCGGCACATATTGCTTCATCGCCGACGCCTTGAAGCGCGGCATGATGACCGCGCGCTGGTTCAGATATTCCTCCATCTCGGCAAAGGAATAGAAGTCGGGCGAGAACATCTTGTGGAAGAAGGGCATCGATTCGCGGATCGACAGCAGCTTGTCGGTTTCCTGGAAGACGAAACGGTTGTTGTCGGGACCGAGCATCACAACCATGTTCCGCCCGCCCATGCGGAAGGAATAGATCGGGCCATGTTCCTGATAGCCCTTGCGTAGCAGGGCCACGGGGTCCTTGAAGAAGCTGGTGAGGTGGCCGAGGAACGGCATCCCTCCGTCCATTGCGGGCGGCTTCATCGCAATTGCCGACATCCTGATTCTCCTCTCGAGGCCGTCTGCGCGGCCGAACGGGAGGGATCATCGCGCGCGGACGGCGCATCGCCGAGCGTGTCGCAGAAAAGTAGCGAATTTCAATCCCGTCAGGATCGTTTAACACGCCCGCCGGTGCCGAGCGCGCCCGACCCCACATCGCGCGCGACCATCGGCAGCGGAATCGGGGTCGAGGCGATGAGCAGCCCGACGTTGGTCTTGACCGCGGGCGGCAGCGGCGCGTCGCGCGCGATCAGGTCGCGGACCTCGCGGAACAGGCTCGCGAGCCGGCGTTCGAGCAGCGCGCGCGATGCGTCCGACAGCTCGCCGATCTCGAATTCCCAGATCGATCCCTGCGTCGAGAAATCATATTGCAGGAATTCCTCCTTCACCCGCCGGTCGAAGAAGCGCCGCATCGGGCCGCCGCGCCGCCAGCCGATGCTGCGCGCGGTCATCAGCCGGATGACATTGCCGGGGAGGAGCTGGATCAGTCCGATCCGCTCGAGCTTGAGCAGCGCGGGGACGAGCTGCGTCTGGTCGATACCATAGTCGGCCTCGATCCGCTCGACCGTCCAGCCACCGAGCGCGAGGTGGAAGCAGAAGAGCGCGAGCGGCTCGTCGACCAGCGCCTGTTCCTGCGCGTCGGTCAGCGTCGCCGGCATCGCCGGCCGCATCTCGTCGGCCATGCGCGCGAGCGCGAGGAAGTCGATACCCGCAAGTTCGCAAATCTCGTCGATCCGCGCGAGGGTAAAGCTTTGCTGCGCGAAGGTGCGCCGGACACTCGCGTGGCTGATCCCGAGCGCGACCGCGACATCGGCATAGGTCATCCCGCGCTCCTTCAGCACACGCTTCAGCGCCTCGACCAGATAGGCGCTTTGCGTGTGCAGGGGCTCGGCTGCCGTCATCGGGCGCTTATCACCCTAAAGGATCGATGCCTCAAGCGCGCAAAAACTGTGGCACAGCCGCGCGTCGACGATGCGATCGGGGCATTCTGGGTCGAACCAGCGGTCGATCCGAGCCCAGTGATAGGGATGGAGCATATACGGGCCGAGCAGCCCCTCTATCCCGGCATATTCCTGTTCCCAGACATGCGTCCATCGGCGCTCTCCGACGGCGGCTCCGGCGCGGCTGAGCTGCCAGTTACGGATCGCGGGAATGTAATGCGGCATCATCCGTGTTTCGGCCTCGAACTGCGCAACGATATCGGGCGCGCAGCCCTCGTCGACGCTGAGCAGCAGGACGCGGTAGACGCCGTTCGCGAGGTCGGGGGTCTGCTTGCCGTCCGGCGAGCCCTGATAGTCGGCGCCGTCCACCGCGTCGCCGGCGAGCAGCGGCGCAAGCGCCGCCCCGAAAGCGTCGCGTTGCCCGGCGCTGTCGAACGCGAAATGCGCGAGCAGGTCGCCGCCGAAATGGCTGCCCGGCAGCGTCGGCGCGACGAGCGTTCGATACGCCGCTTGCGCCCTTGCGAGCACGCGCAGCTCGTCCGCGAGCGGCGACAGCCGCGCGGGGTCGGCGAGCGTGATGAGACGGGTCAGCTTAAACATCGCAGAGGCTTTCGATGTCGCCGGGCGCGGCTGCGAAGAAGCGGCGGCGGCTCACCGCGCGCGTATCGACCTCGGCCCACCAGGCGGCGACCGCGGGATCGTTGCCGCCGACGAAGCGCATCTGCCACCACACCCCCGCACCGGCGAGCGACCAGCGGACGGTCAGCGTATTGGACTGGTCGTCCAGCCACATCGGCGGGCTGACAAGGATTTGTTCGAGCATCATGCCGCGCTCGCGCGCGCCGGGCGCATAACGCGCGAGATAGTCCTCCAGCAACGCCTTACCCTCGCCCGGTTTTGCGACGATCTCGTCGATCGCATGCACCATCGGCGCGGCGGCCGCCGTGTCATCAGCCGTCATGGGACGCCACCTCCAATATGATCTTGCCGCGGACATGCTGGCCTTCGATGCGGCGGTGCGCTTCCGCCGCCTCGCCGAGCGGTAGGATTTCGATCGCGGGCGGCCTGACCGCCCCCGCATCGCATAGCGCGGTCAGTTCCTTCAAATGTTGCGGCAAGCGCATGACCGCATTCATGTTGGACAGGATGCTCACCCCGTTCGCCGCCGCATGCGCGACCTCGTCGTCGCTTGCCTGCGATACGAGGGTCGCGATCTCGACATAACGGCCGCCCGGCGCGACGATATCGACCGCGGCCGGGAGCAAGCTGCCCAGCCCGACCGCGTCGAGGACAAGATCGACCCCGCCCGGCGCCCATTTGCGTACCGCTCCGGCAACATCGCCGGCGCGATAGTCGATCGCATGATCTGCCCCGAACCCCCGGACATAAGCCATATTGTCGGGGCCGCAGGTCACCGCGACACGCGCGCCGAGCGCCCGCGCGATCTGGATGCCGATGCTGCCAACGCCGCCCGCGCCGCCGTTGATGAGGACGTTCTGCCCTGCCTTCAACGCGCCGACATCGGCAAGCCCGCCATAGGCCGTCGTCCCCGCTACCGGCAGCGCGGCCGCCTGCGCGAAGCTCCATCCGGGCGGCAATGCGGCGAGGAAGGCCGCGTCGGCAATGCAATATTCGGCGTAGGAGCCGTCGCGCCCCTGCCCCTGTTTCGACATGCCGAACACGCGGTCGCCGGGGCCGAAGCCATCGACCCCTTCGCCCACCGCCTCGACGATGCCGGCGAAATCGAAACCGAGCACGAACGGGAAATGATAGTCGATAAAGGCCGACAGCTTGCCGACGCGCGTTTTCCAGTCGGCGGGATTGACCCCCGCGCATACGACCCGGACGAGTATCTCGCCCGCCGCGGGTACGGGCATGGAGAGCTCGCCCCAGACAAGCTGTTCGGGGCCGCCGAACCCGTTGATCACCATCGCGCGCATGTCATTCCCCTTATCGACCGAGGACAACGGGGCTGCTGCCCCGTCAGCGCCGGAAGCTGAGCGTCGCCCAATAGCGGCGCGGTTCGTTATAATAGCCCTCGACAAATCCGAAGCTGGTCGAGGCGTCATAGCCCGCGGTCAGCACGCGCTTGTCGGTGAGATTGTCGACCGCGAGGCGCAGCGACAGCCCCTTGGCGGGCAGCGCGAATTCGGCGCTGGCGTTCAGGATCGCATGATCGGGGGCGCGCATCAGCGGCGAATTTTCGACATCGATCCACGTCAGGCTGCGATAGGCGGCGTCGAGCCGGAAGCTCGCATCGACGCTGTCCGACAGCGCTGTCGAATAGACGATGCTGCCGCTCGCGGTCAGGTCGGGCGCCTGCTTGGGATTGCGGAAGCTGACGTCGGTGGGAACGCCGCCGATCACCGAGGTGTAGCGCAGATATTTCGCATCGAGATAGCCGAACGAACCGCTCAGCCGCAGTTCGCGCGAGACGCGGACATCGGCCTCCAGTTCGACCCCCTGGATACGCGACTTGCCGGCATTGTCGGTGCGCACCACGATCAGGCCCGTATTCGGGCTGACCGTCGAGATCAGCAATTGCTGGTCCTTGTAATCGTTGCGGAAGGCCGAGAGGTTGAGCGTGACGCGCCCGCCGAGCGTCGTCTTGAGCCCTGCCTCGTACGCGGTCAGATATTCGGGATCATAGGACCCGATTTCCTCGACCGAGGTCGGCCGCCCGTTGAAGCCGCCGCTGCGGAAACCGCGCGACCACGAAACATAGCCGAGGATATCGGGGGTGAATTTATACGCGAGCGAAGCGCGCGGCGTGAACGCCTTCCAGTCCTCGCTCAGCCGGTACGAGGGCAGGCCCGCGAGCAGCGGCTGCTGGCTGTAGATCCGCATCGCGGCCTGATCCCAGACCTTCTTTTCCCACGTGTAGCGGGCGCCGAGTTCGAGCGTCAGTGCATCGGTGACGTCGAAGGTCGCGTTGCCGAACAGCGCGTAATTGGTCGTCTTCTGGCGGTTGGCGAAATCGATGTTGAAATCGAGCGCGGTGGCCATCGCGGGATCGAAACCCGCCGCGATCAGGCGGGGATAAAGCCCGTCGGCGACATAGAGTATGGTATCGTCGCGCGATTTCTCGCGGAAATAATAGGCGCCGAGCAACAGCGAGCCACGATCGAACAGGCTGGTCGAATATTGCAGCTCCTGCGAAAGCTGGCGCGCGCTCTCGTCATGGATGTCGCCCGCATAATTGACCGCCGCCGACGCATCGCCGTCGCGCCCGAAGATCGCATGGACCCAGCGATAGGCGCTGATCGACTTCAAAGTGCCGCCGCCAAGATCGGCCGAGAGCGTCAGCGTCGCATTGGCCGAATCGGTGTCGTCGCGGTTGAGGAAGTCGGTGGTGTCGGTGCGGTTGATGCTGTCCGGCGCGGTGCAGCACGGCGCGATGAAGGCCGATTGCAGCCCCGAGAAGAAGGTCGGGGTGAAGGACAGCATGCTGTGCGGGGTGCTGTTCTGACGGCGGCGCAGCCCGTCGACGGTCAGCACCGCATCGATCGGCGATGCGTCATAATGCAGCGTCAGACGGCCCGCCTGCACGTTGCGATTGCCGAGATTCTTGCCCGACGGCACTTTCTGCCAACCCTCGCCCCATTCGCCGAGCGCGGCGACGCCGATCGAGAGATTGTCCGAAAGCCCCGCCTCGACATTGGCGCGCAGGCGAAGGTCGTTGAACGAGCCATAGCGGACGTCACCCTCCAGCCGGTCGCCCGTCGGTACGCGCGAGACGACGCTGATCGCGCCGCCGATCGTGTTCTTGCCGAACAGCGAGCCCTGCGGCCCGCGCAGCACCTCGATCCGGTCGATGCCCAGAAGCTCGGTCGTCGCGCCAAAGCTGCGCGCGACATAGACGCCGTCGATATAGAGCGCGACCGCGGGGTCGGAGGTGATGATGAAATCATTCTCGCCGACGCCGCGGATGAAGGCCGAAACCCCGCCGCTGTTACCGCCCTGCCCCGGCGTGAACTGAAGGTTGGGCGCGACCTGTCCGACATCGGTGACTCCGTCGAAACCGCGCGAGTCGAGCTGCGCACCGCCGATCGCGGTTAACGC
>JALDYH010000317.1:0-3717 GCA_032154175.1 Sphingopyxis sp.
GCGAGACGCCCGCGACGGTCGAGCCATGATAGGCGTTCCAGCGGCTGATGAAGACGGTACGCCTGGGTTCGCCCTTCAGCTTCCAATAATGGCGCACCATGCGGAACACGGTGTCATTAGCTTCGCTGCCCGACGCATTGAAGAAGATGTGCGGAAGACGGTTGCCGGTCAGGCTCGCGATCTTCGCCGCCAGCGTCACCGTCGGCGGCGTCGCGGTCTTGAAGAAGGTGTTGTAGAAGGGCAACTCGCGCATCTGCGCCGCCGCCGCCTCGACCAGCTCCTCGCGGCCGTAACCGACATTGACGCACCACAGGCCCGCCATGCCGTCGAGGATGCGATGGCCGTCGCCGTCGTGGATATAGCAGCCTTCGGCATGGGTGATGATGCGGCTGCCGCCCAGCTGTTCGATTTCGGCCCAGTCGGCCTGCGCGGGCAGGTGATGCGCGACGTCGAGGCGGCGCAGTTCGGCGATGTCATGATTGCGGGGCATGTCAAAAACTCCTGATTGTCTGGAAACGGAAAGAAACCGGATCCAAAAAATCAGGGCGAGAAGCTGATCCGCGCCAGATAGCGGTCGTAACGGGTGACTCGCCGGTTCACAGCATCCCCCGGAGCGCCTGGCCGAGCAGGCGGAAATAGGTCTGGCTTTCGGCATTGCCGTCGACCGCCCATTCGGGATGCCATTGCACCGCGAGTAACGGTGCACCGTTGGGCCGCGCACTGAACGCTTCGACGAGCCCGTCGGGTGCGCACGCCTCGACCGACAGCCCGTCGGCGAGCCGGCCGACGCCCTGGTAATGGACCGAGTTCACGTCGAGCGACGCGGCGCCATAAGCCGACGCCAGCATCCCGCCCTCGGCCAGATCGACATGGTGGCGGTGATCGAACATGGCGTCGAACAAGGTGCCGTCGGGGGTATGGTGGCGCAGCAGTTCGCCATTCGTTGCGGTATCGCGGCGCAGCGTCCCGCCGAGTGCGACGTTGATATCCTGGAACCCGCGGCAGATGCCGAACAGCGGCCGCTGCGCCGCGATCACCGCCTCGACCAGATCGCGCATCATGCGGTCGCGATCGGGGTCGAACGGCCCTTCCCCCGCATCGTCCTCGCCATAGCGCGCGGGCTCGACGTTCGACGGCGAACCGGTGAGCAAAACGCCATCGAGCCGACCGACGACTTCGTCAGCGCGCATATATTCGGGAAGCGACGGAATGAGCAGCGCCGCACAGTCGGCATGGCGCATCGCCGCCGTCGCATAGCGGTTCATCACCGCCTGCGCATATTCGGCGCCGACCTGCCGGTTACAGGCAATGATGCCGAGGACGGGGCGGGCGGACACTTGCGGGAGAATCCTTCAGAAAACGAGGATTCCTTGCTGCCGATTTTCTCGGGCGGATGCCAGCGGAATTTGCGTTAGGCGTGTTGGCGCGCAAAAGCGGCCGCCGCACCGAACAGGCCGGGCTGCGGATGGGTAATCAGCTTCACCGGAAGCGCCGACATGAAGCCTTCGAAGCGCCCCTTTTCTATGAAGCGTTCGGGAAAGCCCGAGCGAACAAGGCTGTCGCGGATGCGGAGGCCGAGCCCCCCGGCGATCACCACGCCGCTCGCGCCTTGCGCCAGAGCAAGATCGCCCGACACGCTGCCCAGCGACAGGCAAAAGCGATCGACCGCCGCCGCGGCGAGGCTGTCCTGCCCGCTGAGCGCGTTGGTCCAGATCGCCTTGTCGTCGAGCCGCGGGATCGCACGACCTTCGAGCGCGGCGAGCGTTTCATAAATGTCGACGATGCCGGGACCGGAAACGATCCGTTCGATCGACACGCGCCGATGCCGTTTGCGCAGCCGTGCGAGGATCGCATCTTCGATACTGTCGAGCGGCGCGAAGTCGATATGCCCGCCTTCGGTCGCCTGTACGCGATATTCGCTGCCACTGCGCCAGATATGCGCGACGCCGAGCCCCGTGCCGGGACCGATGATGGTGATCGTCCCCATCGCCGGCAGCGGCTCGTCAGGGCCGGTCAGCAGCTCGAAATAGCCTTCATCCGCCTGTGCTACCGCATGACCGACGGCCTCGAAATCATTGACGAGCACATAGCGATCGACGTTCATCTTCTCGTGGATCAACGCCGGACGAATGATCCACGGATTATTGGTGAACCGGATGATCTCGCCGCGTGTCGGCCCGGCAATCGCGATCGCGACGGCGCGCGGCAGCGCACCACCCTGCTGACGCTCGAAATCCTGCCAGGCGGTCTGGAAACTCGCATGATCCTTCGTGTGCAGCGTCGTCGCCTCGCCGAGCGACAGCACGCGGCCGCCTTCGACTTCGGCGATCGCAAAACGCGCGTGGGTGCCGCCGATATCGACCGTGACGATCCGTTCGCTCATGACTCTCCCTTGCCGGTCCCGCATGGCCGGAGCAACCGTGGAATGTCGCATGCCCCGAAGCGATGCAACAGGGCATAGCTATGCGTGCGCCCTTGCACTTTGCCTGCAATCAGCATAGTTGCGAATCATTCTCAATAAAGGAGCGAGCCCATGTCCGACGTTGAAACCGCTCCGACGCATGACTGGAATGGCGACAGCGGAACGCGCTGGGCGGCCAATCTCGCGCGGCTGGATGTAATGCTGGAGGATTTTGGGAAGGCCGCGATCATGGCCGCCAACGCGCAACCCGGCTATCATATTCTCGATATCGGCTGCGGATCGGGCACCTCGACCTTCCCGCTTGCCGAGCAGGTCGGGCCCCGCGGCCATGTCCTCGGCGTCGACATCTCAGAGCAACTCGTCGAGATTGCCCGCGCTGCCGCACCTGCCGATGCGCCGGTCGAATTCCGATGCGCCGATGCCGCGACCGCGCCGCTGCCTGCCGGCAGCTACGACCTCCTCTTCTCGCGCTTCGGGGTGATGTTCTTCGACGACCCGGTTGCGGCCTTCACGCATATGCGGCGCGGCCTGAAACCGGGCGGACGGCTGGCCTTCGTCTGCTGGCGCGGCGCGCAGGACAATGACTGGGTGCGTCTGCCGATGGCGGCGATCCGCGATATCGTCGAGCCCGCACCCGCCGATCCGAATGCGCCCGGCCCCTTTGCTTTCGGCGACCGGCAAAGGCTGGCCGATATTCTCGCGGCGGCAGGTTTCACCGCGATCGATATCGCGCCGTTCGATACGACCATCTCCTATGGCCGCGGCGCGACGCGCGAGGAGGCGATCGATGATGCGCTCGATATGGGGTTTCAGGTCGGTCCGCTGTCGCGCGCGCTGGCCGACCAACCCGACGACGTCCGCGCGCGAGCGGCAGCAGCGGTACGTGCAGCCTTCGCGAAGCAGCCGGGCGAGGCCTCGGTGCTGATCGACGGCGCCGCGTGGATCGTGACCGCACGCAACTAACCGCGCCCGGCGAGCTTCTGCGCGCGAATATCCTTCTTCAGCACCTTGCCGACCTTCGAGCGTGGCAAATCGTCCCAGATTTCGAGCTCCTTCGGCGCCTTGACGCTGCCGATGGCGGCCTTCACCGCAGCGATCAGTTCCTCAGGGTCGGCGCTATGCCCTGCCCTCAGCTGCACCACCGCGCACACGCGCTCGCCCCATTTGTCGTCGGGCAGGCCGAACACCGCGCCGTCCTGCACCGCGGGCTGCGCGAGCAGCGCCTGCTCGACCTCGGCCGAATAGACGTTGAAGCCGCCGGTGATGATCATGTCCTTGGCGCGGTCGACGATGAA
>JALDYH010000318.1:0-3652 GCA_032154175.1 Sphingopyxis sp.
AATAGACGTTGAAGCCGCCGGTGATGATCATGTCCTTGGCGCGGTCGACGATGAACAGGAAATTGTCGGGGTCGAGATAGCCGATGTCGCCGGTGCGGTGCCATCCGCTCACCGTCGCCTCGGCGGTCGCTTCGGGATTCTTGTAATAGCCGTCCATCACAAGGCTGCCCCTGACGACGATTTCGCCGCGCTCGCCCTGCGGCAATTCCCTGCCCTCGCTGTCGACGATCGCGACGCGGACGAGCGGGCCGGGTCTGCCCGCCGACGACAGGCGCGCGCGCGCGATCGATCCGTCGGGGTTGAAATGATCCTTCGGCGCCATCATCGAAATCATCATCGGTGCCTCGGTCTGGCCGAAGAGCTGCGCCATGACCGGACCGAGCTTGCCGATCGCCTCCTCCAGCCGCGCCGCCGAGATCGGTGCCGCGCCGTACCAGAAGCATAGCATCGCCGAGAGGTCGGTCGCGGGGAGCGCCGGATGGTCGAGCAGCATGTAGATCAGCGTCGGCGGCAGGAAGCTGTGCGTCGCGCGGTGTCGTGCCGCCAGCTCCAGGAACTCGCCGATATCGGGATAGGGCATGATCACGATCTCGCCGCCATGCGCCATGATCGGAAAGGCCAGCACCCCTGCCGCGTGGGTGAGCGGCGCCATCGCAAGATAGACCGGCCGCCCCTCGAACGGATAGCCCATCAGCGTCAGCGCGGTCATCGCCTCAAGGTTGCGATTGGTCAGCATCACCCCCTTGGGGTGCCCCGTCGTGCCGCCGGTTCCCGGCAGCATCGCGAGGTCGCTGACGGGCGTCGCCGTGAATGGGACGTCGGCGACACCCGCCAGCCACTCGTCGAGCGAAGGCGCGAAGGGCTGCTCGGCGTCGAGGCAGACGAGTAGCTCCAGCTTGGGCAGATCCTTTCGCAGCGCATCGACGAGGTCGGCGAATTTCGAATGGAAGAACAGCGCCGCGCAGTCGAAATTGTCGAGCACATAGGCGTTCTCGGCGGCTTCGTTGCGCGGGTTGATCGGACACCACACCGCGGCGGCGCGCGAGATGGCGAAGACGCACGCGAAGGCGACCGGATCGTTGCCCGACAGGATCGCGACATGCCTGCCCGGGGTGATCCCCGAGGCGTTGAGCCCGCGCGCGACGCGGTGGGTGAGTTCCTGTACCTCGGCGTAGGACAGGCTCTTGCCGTCCATCGTCAGGCATGGCGCGTCGGGGCCCAGCGACGCCCCCTTGTCGAGCCAGTCAACCAGCCGCATCGCCGCCCTCCCCTCAGTCGTCGACCGTGACGACCGGCTTCAGCACCAGCCCGAACTGGCGCAGCACACCGAGGATCTCATTGTGCCCGAACGCCTGGCACGCCGACGCGAAACCGACCCGGCGCGGCGGTTGCTGGAGCAGGTTCATGGCCGCCCATGCCTGCATCAGCCCCGTCTGCTTGTAATTGCAATTGCCGTGGATCAGCACGTGCGCACGACCGAGCGGGCCCGAGGCATAGACCGAGTCGATGCTGGTATTGAGCCGCGGATTTTCGCGCGGCGGCATGTCGCCCTGCACCGATTCCGCCATCTTGGCGAGCGCGGCTTCCTGTTCCTTGAACGGTAGCGGCTTGATGTCGGTGTCGATCATTTTCGTCATGTTCACGACATTGTCCATGACCTCGCGCGCGAAGACGCCGCCATAGACCTTGACCGTCGAGACGCGCGGATCCTGCTTGAACCAGATCGGGTGCGAGGTGCCGCCCCATGGCAGCGTGAGCGCGGTCGCGTGCTGACCGGGAACATGGCATTCGGTCGCGGTCAGCGTCGGCCATTGAACATATTGATTATTTTCAAGATAATACCAGTCGGCCTTCAGGATCGTGAAGATCGTCTGCACCGAGGCATAGGTCGGGAAGCCCTTCCACAGCACGAGCATGTCGAGCGTGTCGAGCCCGGGCATCGTCTCCAGCGCGATGTTCGCGGCGATCTCGCCCGTCGTGTACATCTGCGCGACGCACGGCGAGAGCAGCAGGCCTTTCTTCGCAAAGGCGTCGCCCCATTTTTCCTGTGCAAGGAGCATCCAGTCCTGCTCGCCGGTGGTGTCGAGATAATGGACCCCGGCGGCAAGGCACGCTTCGACCGTCTCGGGGCCATATTTGATGAATGGGCCGACCATGTTGCACACGACCTTGGCGCCCTTGAACAGCTTGGTCAGCGCCTTGACGCTGTGTTCGACCTCGACGACCTCATAATCGGCGGTCTCGATGCCGGGGACCTTGTCCATCACCTCCTGCACGCGTTTCTCGTCGCGCCCGGCGGCGATGAACGGCACGCCCAGCTCGCGCAGATATTCGCAGACGAGGCGCCCGGTGTATCCCGAGGCGCCATAGACGATGACAGGTTTCTTATCGCTCATATCCCCAATCCCTTTTGAATGATTTTTCCGGTCAGACCGCGGTGTAGCCGCCGTCGACGATCAGCTCGCTGCCGCACATATAGGCGGCGTCGTCGCTCGCGAGGAACAGCAGCGGGCGCGCGATCTCGCGCGGTGTCGCCATGCGGCCATAGGGGATCGCGGCAACCGTAGCGGCGGCGAAACCCGCGGCATCCTCGCCCAGTGTCCCGACTGCGTCGACGACCAGCTTGGTCTCGCAATAGCCCGGGTGCAGCGAGTTGATCCGCACCGGCCAGCCCTTGCGCGCGCAGTCGACCGCGACCGCCTTGGTCAGCATCGCGACGCCGGCCTTGCTGGCGTTGTATGCGGGGAAGAGCGGCTCGGCGACGTTCGCGGCGATCGAGGCGACGTTGACGATCACGCCGCCCTTTTCCTTCATCGCCCCGATGCCGGCGCGAACGCCGAGGAAGACACTCTCCAGATTGACCGCCATCAGCCGCTGCCATTCGGCGAGACCGGTATCGACGACCGACTTCAGAAAGCCCATGCCGGCATTGTTGACGAGAATGTCGAGCTTGCCCTCGCGCGCCACGATGTCGGCGATCAGCGCTTCCCACGCTGCTTCGTCGGCGACATCCTGCTGCCGCGCTTCGGCCTTGTGTCCCTCGGCGCGGATCGCGGCCGCGGCGGCCTCGGCTTCATCACCGTCGATATCGGTGATCGTTACCGATGCGCCCTCGCGGGCAAACTCCTGCGCGGCGGCGAGCCCGATGCCGCGCGCGGCGCCGGTGATCAGCACGCTCTTGCCGGTAAAACGCATCATGACATGCTCCAAATATGGGTCAGCAACAAATCGGGGACGGCGGGCTAAGGGAGGGGGCGCCCGCCGGTCCCCGTGGCGCAAGCGATCAGAATTTGAAGGTCGCTTCGACGCCGTAGGTGCGCGGGGTGCCGCGGTTCAGATAATCGAGCCCGAAGACATCGATGTTGAGCCCGTAGGTGTAGTAATATTTGTTGGTCAGGTTCTTGACCCACGCGCTGACCGACAGATTCTCGTTCGCCTGATAGGTCAGCCGGCTGTTCAGTAGCCAGTATCCCGGATTGCCGCAGGTGAAGGCGACGCCGGCAGGACGGACGGCGCCGGGCGCGCCGGGCTTGTCGCACGGATCAAGCCCGTAATCGCCAAAGGCGTCGAAATAATATTTGCCCATATAGCTGGCGTCGCCGCGCAGCGTCAGCTTGCTGTCGCCCTTGTCGAAGATGTCCCAGTCGAACCC
>JALDYH010000077.1:0-16965 GCA_032154175.1 Sphingopyxis sp.
CGGCGGCGGTCTGGATGCCGAAGGTCGCCGACGAGCAGGCGACATTCATGTCGAAACCAAAGCCGTCGATGCCGAGCGCGTCCTGGATCTCGACGGCCATCGCCGGATAGGGCCGCTGCATGTTCGACGCGGCGCACAGGACGGCGTCGACATCGCCCGCGTCGCGCCCGGCGCGGGCGAGCGCGTCTTTCGCCGCCGCAACGCCGATCTCGGCGAGGATCGACAGTTCGTCGTTGCTCCGTTCGGCGATGCGCGGCGCCATATGTCCGGGGTCGAGGACGCCGGCCTTGTCGACGACGAAGCGCGATCCGATGCCGCTGGCCTTCTCGATAAATTCGACGCTCGATTCAGTCAGTTCGGCAATTTCGCCCGCGGCAATCGCGTCCGCATTTTCCCTATTGTGCAGCGCAACATACTGGTTAAAACTCGCGACAAGTTCTTCGTTGGAGATGCGTTCGGCGGGGGTGAAGAGGCCGGTCGAAGAAATGACCGGCTGCGGTGAATGCGACATGATGGCTCTCGTGTGTCTTACAGATTCAAGACACGCTGATTAGGCCTCGCCGCGGCATCGCGCAACGCCCACAAGCTGGCTGAACGATCGCTAACACCATGGTTAACCCGCCACTAACCATTTTGGTGGCAGACTGTCTGATGCAGGCCTCCGGGGGGATGGCTCCCCGGGCGCCGTGCAGGAGCATGGCCATGGTGACGCGTTCGGGACCGGCAGCAGGCGACCTGTCGATATCGGAAATCAAGGAATTCGCGGGCTTTCCGGCGGCGACGCAGCGTTATATCCGCCGCTCGCTCGATATCGGGCTGGAACGCGACGATGCGATCGCCCGCTGGTCGCGCGACATGGTCGAGGAAACCGCGATCCGCGTCCAGGCGCGCGTCTATCAGCGGCTCCACGATATCCGCGAGCATATCCCCGACGACAGCGGTCTCGACGCGCTCGAACATTTCATGGCGCCGCTGATCGCGGTGTCGGCCTTCGACCTCGGGCAGGACCGGCTTCACGCGTTCGCACCCTATCGTTTCCTGTACGAGCGGTTGCTCGGCGCACATGCGCGGCCATGGCTGCCCGGTGCCTTTTGTGCCGCGGCGTCGCTACCGCACCTGCACCCCGACAAGCGGAAACTCTTGCTTCAGTCGATCAGCGAGGCGGCCGCGACCGCACCCGGCTGGTCGGCGCGCGAGCCGAGCTTCTATCCCGAATGGGTCGACAAGATCGACGAGACCAAGCCGGCGAATTGAGCGTCGGTTCAGGGGTGGCTTCCAGACATTCGTCATCCCGGACTTGATCCGGGATCCACCGCGGCGCCGAAGTCATGGACCCCGGATCAAGTCCGGGGTGACGATGGAGGGGAGGGTCCGCAGCCGGTCGCTAGCCGACATCGCTGCCTAACTCGCTGAAAACAACTTGGTCCCGGCGACGCCGATGACGATCAGCGCCATGAAGCCGATCTGGATCCCGTTCACCTTCTCGCCGAACCAGAAAATGCCGCCGATGATGACGCCGACCGCGCCGAGCCCCGTCCAGATCGCATAGGCGGTTCCGGCCGAAATGCCGCGCATCGCGAAGGCGAGCAGCGCCATGTTCAAAAAACTGAGCGAGACGGGAACGAGCGACGCCTGCCACGACCCGATCGTCGCAGCCCATTTGAGGCTGAGCGCCCAGATGATTTCGGTAACAACGGCGATCGCGAGGATGACCCACGCCATAGCATAGTCCTTTCAAGTCGGCGGGCTCGAAAGGAAAGGGCGCAGCCGGAAACCCGGAAGAGGCTGCGCAAACATAGGTGGTGTGATGCGGCCGCCTTTAGGGGGTGCATCCCGCAAAGGCAATGGTGGGAGGAAGGCGTTTAGCCGCCGATCCAGTCCGTAACCTCGACCGCCACCTTGTTCGCGGCGCGAGTGAGCGCTTCACCGACGGGCCTGGCTTCGACCTTGCCGCCGATCGCCTCGCGCGCTTCGAACCGCCGCTGCGTTACCGTCTTCCCGCCCGCCGACACGAGCATCGCCTGATAGACGACGACCACCTCGTTGGCCGCGGCATCGACACCGAATTCCATGAGCTGTCCCGCAAGCTGCTCGCCCGGTGCGGTCAGATACTGTCCCTCGTCGAGTACGACGCGTGAGGTACGCGCCGACACGGTCTCGGAGACGAGGCGCTGGAAAAGGCGCGAGGGCGCCTCGACCCACTGCGCGTCCTTCACATAGGTGACGCTCGATCCGTCCTGTTGCACGGGGATGCGCGTCGTGCGCAGCTTTTGGGGGGCGGTCGGGATCAGGATCGTCAGCGTCGCGGCCTCGGCCGCGGTGCGCGCGCCGCCCGCAGCCGGCGCGGCGTCTGCGTCGAGTGTCAGCAGGAAGGGCGGGGTCTTGCCGCCGAGACCGATGCACGCCGACAGAGAGACGGCGGCGATAGCGACGAGCAGCGGTGCGCGAAGTGTTCGCATCATGGACATCCTCATTTCTTGTAATCGGGCAACTTGCTGCCGCCGATGACGGCGCCGGCACCCTGCTGGTCGAGCTTGTCGGTCAGGCTGGATAGCGAGGCCGAGGTGCGGCGCAGGTCGCGGATCAGCGCATTGGCTTCGGGGATCGTCGTTTCGCTGAAGGTCTTGAGGCCGGGCCGCGCGTCCGAAATGGCGGACTCCAGCGTCGCCATCGATGCGTTGGCGGACTTCAGCGTGTCGCGCAGGTTTGCCATCGCCGGGTCGACATTGCGGTCGATCGTGCCCTGTGCCGACGCGGCCAGGCTGCCAATCTGTTCGGCGGCGTTGCCCGTCTGCTGAATCGCGATCCGCGTGTCGGCCAGCGCCTTTTCGATCGCCGGACCGTTGCGCGCGAGGATCGCGGTGCTCGCCTCGACATTCTTCAGGATACCGCGCAGGCTTGCCTGATTCTCGTCGTCGGCCAGTTCGGCGAGGCGCTCCGTCAGCGTCGACAGGCGCTGGAGCAGTTGCGGTGCGGTGTTGAGCAGTTCGCCAAGACCGCCGACGCGCGTCGGGATGACCGGCTTGCCCGCGGGACCCTTGTCGCTGATCGGCGGCGCACCCTTGACCGCGCCATCGAGAGAGATTTGCGACACGCCCGTGAAGCCGACTCCCTCGAGCGCCGCGGTCGTGCCCTGCAATACGGGAACGCCCTCGTTCACCTCGATACGCACGCGGACGAACTGCGGGTCGTCGGGCCATAGCGCGATCTCGCGCACCTGGCCGGAGGGAACGCCCGAAAACTGCACCTGTGCGCCCTTGTTCAGTCCGTCGACCGACTGTTTGAAAAAGATGTCAAATTCGCGCTTGTCCCCTCCGCTGTCGTTCGCCAGCCAGACGACGAAGAATGCGAGCGCCGCCGTGAAGAAGAGGACGAAAGCGCCGACGAGCACATTGTTCGACCGTGTTTCCATCAGCTTTTCCTATCCTGCCGCTCGGTGGCGATCTTGCAGCCCGCGGCTGCACGGCCACGCGGCCCGTTGAAATAATCCTGTATCCAGGGGTGCTCGGTGGCAAGCAGTTCCGGAATCGTTCCCACCGCGATGACTTTCTTCTCCGCCAATACCGCGACCCGGTCGCAGGTTGCATAGAGCGAATCGAGATCGTGCGTGATGAGGAAGACGGTTAGGCCCATCGTGTCGGCGAGTTCGCGGATGAGCTCATCGAACTTCGCGGCGCCGATCGGGTCGAGCCCGGCGGTCGGCTCGTCGAGAAAGAGCAGCGCGGGGTCGAGCGCGAGCGCGCGCGCCAGCCCGGCGCGCTTGACCATCCCGCCCGACAGTTCCGCCGGATATTTGGGCCCCGCATCGGGCGGCAGCCCGACCATCGCGACCTTGTACGCCGCAATCTCGTCGAGCAGCCTCTGGTCCAGCCGCGGATAATATTCGCGCAGCGGAACCTGGATATTCTCGGCCACACTCAGCGTCGAAAAGAGCGCGCCGCCCTGGAACATCACGCCCCAGCGCCGGCGCAGGTCGCGCGATTCCTCTTCGTTGGCGATCGTGTCGAGCGTCTTGCCATAAACCTCGATCTCGCCCGCGGTCGGCGTCTGGAGCCCGATGATCGAGCGCATCAGCACCGACTTGCCGGTACCCGATCCGCCGACGACGCCCAGGATCTCCCCCGAACGGACATCGAGGTCCAGATCCTCGTGAACCACGGCATCGCCGAACTGGTTCTTCAGTCCGCGGATGCAGATCGCCGTTTCGAACTTTTCGGGCCGCACCGCGTCGGCGGCGGCAAGCTCTTCCTTGATTTCCTGTTCGACCTCTTCGCTCATCAATTCCATCCCAGCGAAGAGAAGAAGACGGCGAACATCGCGTCGAGGACGATGACGAGGAAGATCGCGGCGACCACTGCCGATGTCGTGCGCTGGCCGACCTCTTCGGCATTCTGGCGCACCTGCATGCCTTCGTAACAACCGGTGACGCCGATCAATATGCCGAACACCGGCGCCTTGATCAGCATGATGTAAAAATCGGTCATCGGAATGATTTCGCGCAACCGCTGGATATAGGTGAGCGGCGGGATGTCGAGCCCGATCCAGACGAAGGCGCCGCCGCCCGCGATCGCGCACAGGCTGGCATAGAAACCGAGCAGCGGCATCGTGATCGTCGACGCGGCGACGCGCGGCAGCACGATCGCCTCCATCGGCGATACGCCGATCGTGCGCATCGCGTCGATCTCTTCGGTCAGCTTCATCGTGCCGATCTGCGCGGCGAAGGCCGAGCCCGAACGGCCCGCAACCATGATCGCGGTCATCAACAGCCCAAGCTCGCGGATCGACGCGCGGCCGACGAGGTTGATCGTGAACACCTCGAGCCCGAACTGCTCGAGCTGCACCGCGCCCTGCTGCGCGATGACGATCCCGATCAGGAAACTCATCAGCCCGATGATGGGGAGGGCGTCGACGCCGACCGTCTGGAAACGCGTGACGACGGCATTCCAGCGCAGGCGGCGGCGCGCGCGAATCTGGGTGCCGAGCGCGATGATCATCGCGCCGAAGAATCCGACGATACCGAGCAGTTCGTGCCAGATCGCGATGCTGGCGGTGCCGACCTGTTCGAGCATGCGCGCCCACGCCGGGCGGCGGTCGCGGTGGACGCGATATTCGCTCTTGTCGCTGGCGAGCGCGTCGAGCAGGCGCTGCGCCTCCTCGCTCGCGCCAATGACCTTCGAACCATGTTCGTTGGCAGTGCGCGTCACGATCCACGCGCCAACGGTGTCGATCCGGTCGAGGGCCGAGAGGTCGAGAGTCGCGATCGGACCGAGGGCCTCGAGGCGTGCGGGCAGGTCGCCGAGGCGTGCAAGCGTCAGACGGCCAGTGAAGCGAACTTCGGCACCGTCGGCACCGTCGCTATGTTCGAAATCCGCCCTGGCAACCATCGTGCGGGGACATTGTCTTATTTGCCCCATGACGGCAAGTGAATCCATGGTTTAGCTTGTCAGGCCTTGGCGGTCATGCAGGGTCAAACTAAGGGTGAAGGATGGAAGACCCGTCCGCTGCGCCGATACATGACTATGCCCACCGCGTCGCGATGTACGACATGGACCGGACGATAACGCGTTCAGGGACTTACAGCGGGTTCCTCATGCATGTTGCGCGGCGGCGCCAGCAATGGCGGCTCCTGCTGCTTCCGCTCGTCGGGCTCGCCGGCGCGGCTTATTCGGTCCGCCTGATCGACCGCTCGCGTCTGAAGGCGATCAACCTCAGACTGCTCGTCGGCAAGCGCTTTCGCCGCACCGAAATCGCCCCGCTCGCCGAAAGCTATGCCGACAAGGTGGTGGCGCGCGGGCTGCATCCTGCCGCGCTCGAACAGATCGCCGCCGATCGCGAAGCCGGGTACCGGCTGCTCCTCGCGACGGCGTCCTTCCATCTGTATGTCGATGCGATCGCGCGGCGGCTCGGGATCGACGATGTGCTCGCGACAGAGCTCGACGAGCCCGACGGCGCCGACCATATCCACGCGCGCCTCGCGGGCGACAATTGCTATGGCGAGGCGAAATTTGCCCGGATCGACGGCTGGATGGCGGACAATGCGATCACCCGCGATACCGCACATATCCGCGCCTATTCGGACCATGTGTCCGACCACCCGATGCTGCATTTCGCCGACGAGGCGGTCGCGACGACGCCATCGCGCAAGCTGAAATTACTCGCGCCGCAAATGGGTTGGCAGGTCGTCGACTGGCGCGCGCGTCGCGGTCGTTAGACCGCGTCGAGGGCCTGCGCGAAGTCGGCGATCAGATCATCGGGATCCTCGATGCCGATCGACACGCGCACGAGGTTGTCGGTGATGCCGAGCGCCTTCTTGCGCTCGTCGGGAACCGACAGGTGCGTCATCGCCGCGGGGTGGCTCGCGAGCGTCTCGGTGCCGCCGAGGCTGACCGCGAGCTTGGCGATCTTCAGCGCATCGAGGAAGCGGAAGCTTTCCTCCTCGCCGCCCCTGATGAACAGCGAGAAGGTCGATCCGGCGCCGGTGCAATGGCGGTCGTAGATGTCTTTCTGCCGCGGATCGCTGATGAAACCGAGATAGCCGAGCCCCTCGACCTTGGGATGATCGCGCAGGAAGGTGCAGACCTTCAGCGCATTCTCGCCCGCGCGGCTCATCCTGAGTTCGAGCGTTTCGAGGCTGCGCAGCAGCATCCACGCGGTGTTGGGGTCGCAGATCGTGCCGATCGTGTTGCGCATCGGGCGGATGATGTTGAGCAGGCGCTGGTCGCCCGAGACCCCGCCCGCGACGAGGTCCGAATGGCCGCCGGCATATTTGGTGAGGCTGTAGACGACGAGTTCGGCGCCCTGGCGGATTGGCTTTTGCCAGAGCGGGCCGAGGAATGTGTTGTCGATCGCGATTGCGGGTTTTTGCTCACCGGGGAAGGCGGCATCGCGCGCGGCGCGAACCGCCTCGACATCGACGAGCGCGTTGGTCGGGTTCGCGGGGCTTTCGAGATAGACGAGCGCGACCTTGCCGCCCTTCTCGTCGGCGAGCGTCTGCGCGCGGGCGAGAATGTCGTCGATCTCGTCGCGCGTCGCGCCGGCGGGGAAATCGACGAAGCTGACGCCAAAGCGCGACAGGATGCGCGCGATCAGCGTCTCGGTCGCGGCATAGAGCGGACCCGAATGGACGATCACGTCATTCTGGCCGACGAGCGCGAGGAGCAGGGTCGCGATCGCCGACATGCCGCTCGAAAAGACGAGGCTGTCGTCGGCGCCGTCCCAGACCGCGAGGCGGTCCTCGAGGATTTCCTGGTTCGGGCCGTTGAAGCGCGAATAGACGAGGCCGTCGGCGGGCCCTTCGCGCTTGCCGGTGATATGCTCGAAGAAGCGCTTGCCCGCCGCGGCGCTTTCGAAAGCGAAGGTCGAGGTGAGGAAGATCGGCGGTTTCAGCGAGCCTTCGGACAGCATCGGGTCATAGCCGAGCCCCATCATCAGCGTTGCGGGGTTAAGCTCGCGATCGCCGATCTTCTTGCTGTTCGTCTTGGGTTTGCCGCGCATGGCCATGGGGATGCTCCTTGAGTGTTGCCGCCCTTATAGCGCCCCAGGTTTCGTTTGAAACTATATTGCGCGGCTTATCCGATCATCGCGATGGCCCAGATCACCCCGATCAGCAGCGGAACGCCGATGATGTCGAGCGCCAGCCCGGCCTTCAGGATGCGGGGGAGGGCGATATGGCCGGTCGCCCAGGCGAGCGCATTGGGGCCGGTGCCCGACGGCAGCATGAAGCCCCAGCTCGCCGCCATCGCGACGGGCAGCGCGAGCAGCACCGGGTCGACGCCGGTTGCGGCGATCAGTGCCGCGAGCACGGGCATGATGCCGCTCGCGGTCGCGACATTGCTTGCAAATTCGGTGATCAGGATGGTGAGCGCGACGATCGTCGCCGCGAGCAGGATCGTCGGCACGCTGCCGAGCGGCGCGAGCACCGCGCCGAGCCACGCGGCGAGGCCGCTTGCGGTGATCGCGGCGGCGAGCGCGAGACCGCCGCCGAACATCATGATGACGCCCCATGGCGCGCGGTCGGCCTCTTTCCAGAGCAGCAACGGGCGCCCGGTACCGTCGGGCAGGATGAAGAGCAGCAGGCTGCCCGCGACGGCGATGGTGCCGTCGGTCAGCGCGCCCTTGGGCAGCATCGGTTCGAGCCAGGGCTGCGCGATCCATGCGACGAGCACGAGAAGGAAGATCGGGACGACGCGGCGCTCGGCGGTCGACCAGATCGCCTGATTGCCGAGCGCCGCCGCCGCCGCGGTGCCGTCGAAGGGATGATCGGCAAGTCGTTGGACGCGTGCGAGAATCCACATCGCGATCGGAACCGACAGCAGCACGATCGGCACGCCATAGATCGCCCAGTCGAGGAAGGAGATGCGCAGGTCGAGCGCCTTTTCGATCAGTCCCGCGGCGATCGCGTTGGTGGGACTGCCCACGAGCGTGCCGAGCCCGCCGAGTGAGGCGGCGAAGGCGATGCCCATCATCACCGCCCCGGCAAAGCCCTCGGTCTCGCCTTCCTGCACGCCGCCGGCGCGGACGACAGCGAGCGCGATCGGGATCATGATCAGCGCGGTCGAGGTGTTCGAGATGAACATGCTGAGCAGCGCGGTCGCGGTCATGAAGGCGAAGAGCAGGCCGCTCGCGGTCGGCGAGGCGCGCTTGAGCAGCGTGAGCGCGAGCCGCCGGTGCAGTCCGACGCGCTCGATCGCGAGCGCCAGAAAGGCGCCGCCGAGGATCAGGAACAGGATCGGCGAATAATATTCCTTCGCGATCGCATTGGCGTCCATCACGCCGAAGGCGGGCACGGTGAGGAAGGGGAGCAATGCGGTGACGGTGAGTGGCAGCGCCTCGGTCATCCACCAGATCGCCATCAACACGGTTAGCGCTGCGACGCGCCAGGCGGTGACTTCCATCCCGGCGGGCGCGGGAGCCAAGAGCATGATGCAAAAGACGACGAGCCCGCCAATCAATCCCAACCAGCGCGTGCGCGTCATCGACCCCTCATCCTCCCGCCAGTCCGATCACCGACAATTGGCGGCCATAGGTGTTTTCTTCCTTATGGCACGCGCGGCGATAGCTGAAATAGTCTTGCGGCAAGGCATAGGTGTCCTGCCCGCCGATGGCAATTCGCGTGACGCCCGCCGCGGCGAGCCGCGCCGCCACATAGGCGGCGATGTCGAACATCGCATGACCCGGCTTGCCCGCGGCGAAGAAGCGTTCGTTCGCGGGGTCGTCGGCGAGGAAGTGCTGCGCGAAGCCGTCGTCGACCTCATAGGAGGCGCGTCCGATGCACGGGCCTATCGCGGCAGCGATATGGGCGCGGCGCGCGCCGAGGCTCTCCATCGCGTCGAGTGTCGCATCGGTAACCCCGGCAATCGCGCCCTTCCATCCCGCATGCGCGGCGCCGACGACCCCGGCTTCGCGGTCGGCGAACAGCACGGGGACGCAATCGGCGGTCAATATGCCGAGCAGCATGCCCGGCGTGCCCGTCGCGAGGGCATCGGCCTCGGGCCGCGTGGCAAGGTCGGTGCTTTCATCGACGATCACGCAGCGATTGCCATGCACCTGATAGAGCCCGGTCAGCGCCGCGCCCGGCATGACGGCATCGGCCACGCGCTGCCGGTTCGCCGCGATCAGCGCCGGATCGTCGCCCGAGCCGAGGCCGCAGTTGAGCGATGCAAGCTCGCCGGTCGAGACGCCGCCGCGGCGCCCGAAGAAGCCGTGCGCGACACCCTCGAGCGACGCCGCCGTGATGAACGGCGCGGTCACAGGTCGAGCCGGAAGAAGCGGTCTTCGTCGATATGATTGCCGACCCGGAACGCATTCCGGCCGACGTCGTAGAAGCCGTAGCGGCGATAGAAAGCCTGCGCCCGGTCATTTTCGGTGAAGACGGTGAGATAGAGGGTCGACGCACGCTCGCGCGCCCACGCGATACCCCATTCCATCAGCCGGACGGCGACGCCGGTGCCTTTGGCGGCTTCGGCGACGTAAAGCTGGTGCAGTTCGACCGCGCTATCCGTTGGTTGCCCCGCGGGCAGGTCGAAATCGACGGGCCCCATCTTGATATAGCCGAGAATCGCGCCGGCATCGCCGCGTATGAGTGCAATATCATGGTCCGCGTCCATGATCTGCGCGCGAACGCGCTGGGGCGGGTTCCAACCCGCGAGGAAGGTCGCAAGGTCGGCCGGGGCATAGATATGGCCGAAAGTGTGGGTGAACGACCCGTTGGCGAAGGCTGCGATTGCCTCCGCATCTCCGGGCTTGGCCAATTCGATCGCGGTCATGCGGCGTCTCCTGTAAATCCTGCGGGTGTCGGCCAGCGTGCTGCGGTGAAGGCCATCACCTTGAACAAATCGCCCATCGCGTCGGGCATGACGAGCCGGTCGCGCTGGCCCTTCAACTCGTCGGCGCGGTCGGGCGAGGCGCCGGCCAGCGACTGGAGCCGCGTATCGATACCGAGCCGCCGCAGCCAGTCGCCCTGCGTCGCGAGCGCGCTGACGGCCACACCGGCGCTGTGCGCGGCATTGGCCAGCGCGGTGAAGTCGACATGCGCGGTGAGGTCGATCTCGCCCGGATCGGCGAAGGGATCGACGAACCGGTGCGCCTTGACGGCCTGCAGCGTGTCGCCGGCGGCGGGGCCGCTATAGCCATAGTCGATCGCGAGCATCGCGCCGCCCTGTCGCGCGAGGCGGAAGGCGCAGCGTTGCATGATCGCCGCCGAGACGGGCGCGGTTTCGACGATCGTGTCCTCGGACCGGTCGCGCAACGATGCAGGGATCGCGTCGTCGGCGGGTATGTCGCCCGCGACCGGATATAATGCGTCGTCGCGACGTTCGACCATGCGCTCGCGCCAGCCGCTTGCGGAGCGGACATATTGATGGATCGGCAGGGCATCGAAAAATTCATTCGCGACGATGATGAGCGGCACATCGTCGGGGAGCGCGTCGACCTCGTCGTGATGTTTCGCTGCGGGCAGGCGGGCAAGCTGTGCCGCGCGCAGCGTCGGACTCGTCTCGACGAGGTGGATGTCGGCGGGGTTGCAGCCAAAGCGCGCCATCGTCCGCAATGCGTCGGCGGCGAGCGTCGCGCGGCCGGGGCCGAGTTCGACGTAGCGAAACGCCGGGCTGCCCGCGCGCTGCCACAGGTCGGCGATCCAGATGCCGATCATTTCGCCGAACATCTGGCTGATCTCGGGCGCCGTCGTGAAATCGCCGGCGGCGCCAAGCGGATCGCGCGTCGCGTAATAATAGCCGTTCGCGGCCGCCATATAGTCGGCAACGCTCATCGGCCGCGCGGCCGCGATTTCGCTTATCAACTCGTCGGGGGTCGGCGGGCCGTCACGCAACGCTGTCGAGTCCGGCCACCGGCTCGATCCGCTTGCGGCGACCCTTGGCGGTCGCGACGAGCCAGACGCCGACGAGCAGCATCGGGACGGTGAGCGTCTGGCCCATCGTCAATCCCCATGACAGCGTGCCGAGCTGGACATCGGGTTCGCGCACGAACTCGACCGCGAAGCGGCTGAGGCCATAGATGATCGCCGCCATGCCGAACAGGAAGCCCGGCTTGTAGCGCGCGTCGGTGCGCCAGAAGAAGAAGGCGAGGATCGCCATCATCACGATGCCTTCGAGGCCCGCCTCGTAGAGCTGGCTCGGGTGGCGCGGGTCCATCGTGCCGCTGCCCGGAAAGATGATCGCCCAGGGAACAGTGGTTGCGCGGCCCCACAGCTCGCCGTTCACGAAATTGGCGAGGCGGCCGAAGAAGAGGCCGAAGGGGACGACGCACGCGACATAGTCGCAGAAGCGCAAAAAGCTGAGTTTTTCCTTGCGCGTCACATACCAGATCGCGATCAGCACGCCGATCACCCCGCCGTGGAGCGACATGCCGCCATCCCACAATTTGAAGATCTCGAGCGGCTTCTGGATATAGTTGCCGAGATTGTAGAACAGCACATAGCCGAGCCGGCCGCCGAGAATGATCCCGAGCATGGCATAGAAGATCATGTCATCGGCGTGGCGCCGCGCCATCGGCGCGCCGGGCTGCGCGATCAGTTTCAGCAGATACCAGTAACCGATGAAAATCCCGGCGAGATAGGCGAGCGCGTACCAGCGGATCGGCAGACCGAAGACGCTGAACGCAATCTCCGAGTTCTCACCCATGAGATCGTGAAAGTTCACATATTGCGTTGCTTCGGCTAAGGTTGCAAAAAGAAACATATCGTCGCGCTGTCCTTCCCCAGGAGAGGCCTCCCCATAAGGGGTTAGGCGAGCGAGACCAAGAGGAGAGATACAAGATGCCATCAGCGCTCGATTTGCGCCTGGAAGCCGCCTATAATCTGATCACCGGTCCGGGCGGACCGATCCAGGTCGGGTCCGTCGAACGCTTCGGCCACCAGCTTCCCTTCATCACCAATGCACCGACCAACCTCGCCGATTATGTTGCGTTTTTTGCTGCGCAGCATGGCGATGCGACCTTCCTTGTCGAAGGCGACGAGCGGCTGTCGTTCAAACAGGTCTATATGGCGGCGCGGCAGGTGGCGGCGGGGCTGGTCGAAGGGCATGGCGTCCAGCGCGGCGACCGCGTCGGGCTCGCTATGCGCAACGCGAATGCCTGGTGCGTTTCCTATATCGGCATATTGATGGCGGGCGGCTGCGCGACCCTGCTCAACGGCTGGTGGCAGGGCGGCGAACTCGCCGCGGGCATCCTCGACAGCGAGGCGAAGCTCGTCATCGCCGACGTCCAGCGCGCGGCGCGGCTCGAAGAGGTCGAGCATGGCGCCAAGATCATCACGCTCGACCTGACGCAGCCGATCGATCAGGCGATCGCCCCGATCACCGGCGCGGGCGGCAGTGCGGCGACGGTGCTGCCCACACTGACGGGGCAGGACCTCGCGACGATCCTCTTCACCTCGGGCTCGACCGGCCAGTCGAAGGGCGCCTATTCGCGCCACGAAGCCGTGTGTCAGGCGATCTTCAATTATGTCACGCAGACCGCGAGCATCGTCCACCTGCTGACCGAGGACGGGCAGATGTCGGACATCCAGCCCGCGACCTTGATCTGCACGCCCCTGTTCCACGTCACCGCCGAAATCCCGGTGTTCCTGCAAAGCTTCGCATTGGGCCGCAAGCTGGTGCTGATGCCCAAATGGAACGCCGACGAGGCGATGCGGCTGATCCAGGACGAGAAATGCAATTATTTCGTCGGCGTCCCGCTGATGAGCTACGAAATCCTCGTCAGTCCGAACCGCAAGAATTACGACCTGTCGACGTGCAAGAGCTACGCCGGCGGCGGCGCGCCGCGCCCGCCCGAACATGTCCGGCGCCTTGCATCGGAGATGGGCGAGGCGAAGCCTTTGCTCGGTTACGGGCTCACCGAAACCAACGCGATCGGCTGCGGTATCATCAACGAAAATTATGTCGCGAAGCCGATGTCGACCGGCCCCGCGTCGAAGCCGCTCGTCGATCTGGCAATCCTCGACGATAATGGCAACGAACTTGCGCAGGGCGGCGTCGGCGAAGTCTGCATCCGCTCGGTGTGCAATTTCGAAGGCTATTGGAACAATGAGGCCGCAACCAGAGCGGCCTTCTTCGACAATGGCTATTTCCGCTCGGGCGACCTCGGTTACCTCGACGAGGACGGCTATCTGTTCATCGTCGACCGCAAGAAGGACATCATCATCCGCGGCGGCGAGAATATCAGCTGTCAGGAAGTCGAGGCGGCGATCTACGAACATGCCGAAGTCAACGAATGCGCAGTGTTCGGCCTGCCCGACGAACGGCTTGGCGAATGTGTCGGCGCGGTTGTCTGGACGAAGCCGGGCAGCAGCGTGACCGCCGACGATCTGGTCGCCTTCCTCGGCGCGCGGCTCGCGCCCTATAAGGTGCCGTGCCAGATGTGGATGTCGAACGACGCGCTGCCCAAGCTCGGCAGCGAAAAGATCGACAAGGTCAGCTTGCGGAGCCACTATCGCGAGGAATATGCAGCGAAGGCCGTCGCGTAACCGGACGGGCTGAAGGAGCGAACCGGGATCATGGCCAAGGCTGAAACTCCCGTCGCTCCTTCGGAACCGGCGCCGTCGCCGGTACGCGTCTATCGTCACCGGCTGCCCGTGCGTATCTGGCATTGGGTCAACGCCGTGACCCTGCTTGTCCTGCTGATGAGCGGGCTGATGATCTTCAACGCGCACCCGCGGCTCTATTGGGGGCAATATGGCGCGAACCCCGATTATGCGTGGCTGGCGGTCGGCTCGACCCCCAAGACGGGTTTTCTGCGCATCGGCACCACGCGGATCGAGACGACGGGCGTGCTCGGCCGCTGGACCGATCGACAAGGTGAGGAAAAGACCTGGGCCTTTCCCGGCTGGGCGACGATCCCGACGACCTACAGCCTTGCCGACGGACGCCGTTGGCATTTGCTGTTCGCGTGGGTGCTCGCGATCAGCCTGACGCTTTACATGCTGTGGAGTCTGCTCGGCGGGCATCTGAAAAAGGACCTGCATGTCCGCCGCATCGAATGGGCGCCCCGCCATGTCTGGCGGGATATCAAGGACCATGCGCGGCTGCGCTTCCCGCGCGGCGAGGCCGCAGCGCGTTATCACATCCTCCAGAAGCTGAGCTATATCGGCGTCATCTTCGTGCTGCTGCCGCTGATGATCGCGACCGGGCTTACCATGTCGCCGGGGATGAATGCGTCCGCGCCGTGGCTGCTCGACCTGTTCGGCGGGCGGCAGTCGGCGCGCTCGATCCATTTCATCGCGGCGTGGGCGCTCGTCGCCTTCTTTCTCGTCCATATCGCGATGGTGCTGCTTGCGGGCCCGGTGAACGAAATCCGCTCGATGATCACCGGCTGGTTCCGGTTGCCGCCGGAAAAGGGCGCGGACGCATGAGCCATATCCTCCTTCCGCGCCGCCGGTTGATCGCCCGCGCTGGCGGTCTCGTCGCCGCGGCGGGGACGCTGCCGCTGCTGTCGGGTTGCGACGCGATCAACGAGGCGCCGGCGGTGCGCAAGATCCTGTCGATGGGCGAGGAGATGAACCGCGCGAGCCAGCGCGCGCTGATGGATCGCGACGCGCTCGCACGCGAATTCACGCGCGCCGACCTGTCGCCGACCTTCCGGTCGAACGGCACGAAGCTGCCGTCGGGCGATGCTTATGCCGCGCACGCCGCAAGCGGGTTTGCCGACTGGCGCGTCGCGGTGACCGGACTCGTCGCGCGGCCGCTGTCGTTGTCGATGGCCGACATCCGCGCGATGCCGCAGCGCACGCAGATCACGCGCCACGACTGCGTCGAGGGATGGAGCGCGATCGGGCAGTGGACGGGGGTACAACTCGCCCGCATCCTTGCCGCAGCCGGCGTTCGCGACAGCGCGCGCTATATCGTTTTCCGTTGCGCGGACCGGCTCGGCGATGCGCTCTATTACGAAAGCTGCGACATGGTCGATGCGCGGCATCCCCAGACGATCATGGCGTGGGCCTTGAACGATATGGTGCTTCCGATCGCCAATGGTGCGCCGCTGCGGCTGCGCATCGAGCGCCAGCTCGGCTACAAGCACGCGAAATATGTTCAGGGGATCGAAGCGGTCGCAAGTCTCGACCAGATCGGCGCGGGCAAGGGCGGCTATTGGGAAGATCGCATCGATTATGAATGGTATGCGGGAATCTGATCGCAACCTTTTTGCGCGCCGGATGTTCGGTCCGTAAAATGTCGATCTTGCGTCCGTTTCTCTCCCGGGTCATTCGCCAGGGGCGGCTCACCGTCCTCGCGCCCGATGGCGCGCGCGAGGAATATGGCCAGCCCGCACCCGGTTTTCCCGAGGTCATCATTCGCTTCACCAGCCGCAAGGGCATGCGCCGGATCATTCTCGATCCGCGGCTTGGCGCCGCCGAAGCGTTCATGGACGGCGAGATGGAGCTGGTTCAGGGCGACATCATGGACCTGATCGGCCTGATCCGCATGAACACGCCATGGGATCGCGGCGCGACGCTCAAGGACAAGACCTGGTTCGGTCAGCAGGCCGACCGGGTGAAGACGCGGATCGGCTCGATCAACCGCCGGCGCCGGTCGCGCGCCAACGTCAAGCATCATTACGACATCGGCAACGACCTCTACCGCCTCTTCCTCGACGGGGACATGCAGTATAGCTGCGCCTACTGGCTGCGGCCCGGGATGACGCTCGAGGAAGCGCAGGCCGCGAAGAAGGCGCACATCGCCGCCAAGCTTGCGCTCGCGCCGGGGCAGCGTGTCCTCGACATCGGCTGCGGCTGGGGCGGGATGGCGATCACGCTGGCGAAGCTCGAAAAAGTCGAAGTGCACGGGATCACGCTTTCCGAAGAACAGCTTGCGCTGGCGCGGCAGCGCGCCGATGCGGCGGGAGTCGCCGACCGGGTGACATTCGAGTTGATCGACTATCGCGACCTCGCAGCGCGAGAAGCCGGAAAGTTTGATCGCATCGTGTCCGTCGGCATGTTCGAACATGTCGGCGCCCCCAATTTCGAGACCTTCTTTCGGGCTGCGGCGAATTTGATGACGGCCGACGGGGTGATGCTGCTCCACACCATCGGCCGCTTCGGCAAGCCGGGATCGACCGACGCTTTCACGCGCAAATATATCTTCCCCGGCGGCTATATTCCGGCGCTCAGCGAGACGCTGGCGGCGAGTGAGAAGAGCCGGCTGATCGCCACCGATATCGAGACGCTGCGCCTCCATTACGCGTTGACGCTGCGCCAATGGTACGCCCGGACTCTTGCGCACGAGACCGAGATCGTCGCGATTATGGGCGAGCGCTTTTTTCGCATGTGGACCTTCTATCTCGCGGGCGCGACATCGGCGTTCGAAAGCGGCGGCATGGGCAATTACCAGATCCAGTTCGCGCGGAGCCGCCGCGCCTTGCCGCTGTCGCGCGACTATATGGCGGACGCGGAGAAGAGATACGGCGGTGGGGGCACCGGCTGACGCCGCGAACAGCGCCGCGGCGTCGTCACAAATGGGG
>JALDYH010000319.1:0-3612 GCA_032154175.1 Sphingopyxis sp.
ATCGACCTGATCGACGCCCTTCTCGCGCGATTCGAGCACGAAATAGTCGCGGAAGATCGAAACCCCCGTGATGTAATTCGTGTCCGATCCCGGGATCAGCGTCTTCCATTCGCCCGGCGCCTTGATGCTCGCGGTTGCGACGCGGAAATTGGGGTGCTCGTCGTTGGTGTATATGTAAAGCGTCCCGTTCCGCTCATCGGCGCTATACTCGCGGCCCTTCTTGCGCGCCGACACGAGCTGCATCTTCGCCTCGGGATTGTCGGCGGGAAGCAGATAAACCTCGCTCGTTTCGTTGTCGCCCGTCGCGATCACGATATAATTGTCGGCGGCGGTCTTGCCGATCCCGACGCCGAAGCCGATGTCGGCCTCCTTGTAGAGCAATTTATCCTCGGCGACCGGTGTACCGAGCTTGTGCAGCCGGACATTGTCGGTGCGCCAATTCTCGTTTGCGAGACCATAGAGGATCGCGTCGTTGCCCGACGTCCAGACGAGCGACGACAACGTACCGGGGATGGTGTCAGGGAGCAGTTCGCCGGTTTCGAGATTGCGAATGCGCGCCTCGAAGCGTTCGGAACCATTGTCGTCGAACGAATAGGCCATCAGCTTGCCGTTCGGGCTGACCGACACCTCGGCAAGACGGAAATAATCCTTGCCCGCGGCCATCGCGACCTCGTCGAGGATCAGAGCCGGTTCGCCAGAGCCCGATGCCGGCTTGCGGTACCATTTCTTGTACTCCGCGCCCTCCTCATATTCGACCCAGTACACCCAGTCGCCGTCCTTTTGCGGGACCGACGAATCGGCTTCCTTGATCCGGCCCTTCATCTCCTGGAACAAGGTTTCCACCAACGCGGCGTGCGGCTTCATCGCCGCGTCGAAATAGGCGTTCTCGGCTTTCACATAATCGAGCACGTCCTTGTCATCGACCGTCGGATAGCTTTCATCCTTCAGCCAGTGATAGGGGTCCGACAGCGTCTTGCCGTGCAGCGTCATCTCGTGCGGGCGCTTTTCCGCAACCGGGGCGGCGGGCAGGGCAGGGGTATTGCTGGTCAATGCGGCGTCTCTCTCTTTGGCAAACAGGGCAGGCGATACGACAAGCGGGGTGGCAATTGCTGCCATAAACATCCAAATAACGCGCATAGCAAAATCCCCCGCGGTGCCGCCCCTCCGGGCGGGATCGCTTGATGTAGGAACAAGGAAGCGACCATGTCCAGTCCCGTCCCCCAATCGGTATATGCAGAACGCCTCGCCCGCGTCCGCGCCGAACTCGCCGCGCGCGGTCTCGACGGCTTCGTCGTGCCGATCAGCGACGAGCATATGAGCGAATATGTCGGCGACTATGCGCAGCGCATGGCGTGGCTGACGGGCTTTGGCGGCTCTGCGGGGACAGCGGCGGTGTTGCCGACAAAGGCCGCGGTATTCGTTGACGGCCGCTATACAGTGCAGGTCCGCGATCAGGTCGACGGATCGCTCTTCGACTATGTCGGCGTACCGCAATCGAGCGTCGCCGAATGGCTCGGCGCGAATGTCGGCGCGGGGCAGAAAATCGGCTTCGATCCCTGGCTCCACGGCATCGACTGGGCGCGCGGTCTGGGCAAGGCGCTCGCGGCCAGGGACGCACAGCTGGTCGCGGTCGACGCAAACCCGCTCGACGCGGCGTGGGACGATCAGCCAGCGCCGAGCGCGGCGGTGGTGACGGTCTATGACACGAAGCTGGCGGGACAGGCAGCGACCGACAAGCGCGCGGTCATCGCCGACTGGCTGAAGGCGAAGGGTCTCGATACGACGGTGATGACCGCGCTCGATTCGGTGGCGTGGACCTTCAACATCCGCGGGTCGGACGTCAGCCACACGCCGGTGGGGCTCGCCTTCGCATTGCTCCACGCCGACGCGACCGCCGATCTGTTCATCGCGCCCGAGAAGGTCACCGACGCGGTCCGCGCGCATCTTGGCAACAGCGTCCGCATCCACGACCGCAACGCATTCGAGGCGGCGCTCGCCGACCTCAAGGACAGACAAGTCGCGGTCGATCCCGACCGCGCGGTCGCGGCGATCTTCACTGCGCTCGAAGCGGCGGGCGCAAAGATCGAACGACACCGCGACCCCGCGGTGCTGCCCAAGGCGATCAAGAACGACACCGAACTCAATGGCACCCGCGCCGCACATGTCCGCGACGGCGTCGCGGTCGCGCGCTTCCTGCAATGGATGGAGGATGTCGCGCCGCAGGGCGGGCTCGACGAGCTCGGCGCCGCTGCGAAGCTGCGCGCCTTCCGCGACGAAGGCGGTGCGCTCGTCGATCTCAGCTTCGACACCATCTCGGCTGCAGGCCCCAACGGCGCGCTGCCGCATTACAAGGTCGACGAGACGACGAATCGCGCGATCGAGACGGGCACGCTCTATCTGGTCGATTCGGGCGGGCAGTACGCCGATGGCACGACCGACATCACGCGCACGATCGCGATCGGCGCGCCGACCGCGGAAATGCGTCGTCGATTCACCCAGGTGCTGAAGGGCCATATCGCGCTCGCGACCGCGCGCTTTCCCAAGGGCACGCGCGGCAGCCAGCTCGACATTCTCGCGCGCCAGTATCTGTGGGCCGACGGCGTCGATTATGCGCATGGAACCGGTCACGGGGTCGGTACCTATCTGGCGGTCCATGAAGGTCCGCAGCGCATCGCCAAGCCCGCCGGCGGGCAGGCCGGGACCGAGGAACCGCTGCACGCGGGCATGATCCTCTCGAACGAACCCGGCTATTACAAGGCGGGCGCCTTCGGCATCCGCATCGAAAATCTGGTGATCGTGGTGCCGCAGAGGATCGACGGGGCAGAAGAAGATATGCTGGGGTTCGAGACGATCACCTTCGCGCCGATCGCGCAAAATCTTGTCGAAGCATCTTTGCTGTCGCCGGGCGAGGCCGACTGGCTCGACGCCTATCATGCCGCGGTCCTCGAAAAACTGGCGCCCGGAATGGAGAGCGAGGAGCGCGCATGGCTCGAAGCGGCGTGCGCGCCGATCGACCGTGCCCCCGCCGCACTCGCTGCCTGAGGTCCCGATGACCGACCATCGCAGCGATGTGCCGCTCGCCGACTTCCGCGTGCAGGAACGCGTTCGCGTTCGCTTCAACGAGATCGACGGCCAGAACATCGTCTTCAACGCCAATTATCTCGTCTACGCCGACATCGGGGTGACCGAATATTTCCGCGCGCTGGGCGAGGGACAGCCCGGACCCTATTTTCACCAATATGGTACAGATATCCGCGAGACGCATTGCGAGGTTGACTATCACGCGCCTGCACGGCTCGACGAACTGATCACGATCGCGGCGCGAATCAGCCGCTTCGGCCGGACGAATTTCACGCTTCATTGCGGAATATTCAGGGATTCAGAGCGTCTTACCGATATCGAGATCAGCTATGCGCATCTCGACACCGACAGCGGCCAGCCCACGCCGCTGCCCGGCAGCTTCATTGCGGAAGTGCGGCGATTCGAGACGCGGACCCCAATACAGGATTGATTCGGATGTGCCGAATCGACCCTCTCAACCAAAAAGGTCGAAAAAAAAGGGCCACCCGAGGGTGGCCCGTGAAAGTTTTGGGAGAGGATGCCTAAAAGGCA
>JALDYH010000078.1:0-16747 GCA_032154175.1 Sphingopyxis sp.
GGGTCACCGCCTGCTTGACGAGGCTGACCTGCCATTCGAGCTTCGGATCGACGATCGAACGCTGGATCAGCCCGATCACCTCGGCATCGTCATTATACTGGAATTCGAAGCGGCGGCGCCCATCGGGATTGCGCAGCAGCGCGAGATTATTGCCCTGCGGCCGCGCCGCGACGTTCGAGGTGAGCAGGTTCGGGAAAGCATCGGCGGTGCCGTGGCAATCCTTGCAGCTGATCTCGACCGCGTTGGCGACTTCGCCCTGGATATAGCCGTTGCCGTGGCTGTCCTGCGCGAAATGGCAATCGGCGCATTGCATGCCCTTTTCGGCGTGGATGTCCATCATATGGACCGCCTTGCCCGGGTTGAGCCCCGGCGGCACGAACTTGCCCTCGACCCCCGGCCTGCCCGGATCGGCGCTCGACAGGCAGAGGTCGCGCTCCTTCGGATCGGTGTAATGGCTGCAGCTCTTGCGCCATTTCTCGGGATCCTTCGGGTCGATGATGTTCGCGGTATCGGTGCCATAGGTCGACATATTGCCGTCGGCGGTCAGCAGATTGCCGTTCCGGTCGCGCTTGAAGATGCCGCGGAAGTTCCAGCCATGACCGTGATAGTCGGCGAACTGCGTATCCTTGTTGCTGTCGTTGACGTCATAAACGTCGCGCAGGAACTCGACATCGGCCCACAACCCGCGTGCCGCTGCGGCCTCGGGATTGCGCTCGAGCACCTGATGCACCTCGGCGGCGGTCGGGTAACGCTGCTGCTTGTATTTCTTCTGATAGTCTTCGTCGCTCATCCCCGGGGGGCGCGGCGCACTATTCTCCGGGCCCGGCCACATCTGCGGCGCGTCCGATTCATAGTCCCACATCGTGTAGCCGAGATACGAGTTCAGGAAGATATTCGGCTGGTGCATGTGACACGACATGCACTGCGAGGTCGGGATCGCGCGGGTGAACGCATGGCTGATCGGATGCCCCGATTCGCGGCGCGCCGGTGCCGAAGGGCGTGCCGGAACATCGGGATCGGCGGGATCAATCAGCGAACCATGACCGCCGCCGGTATCATGGCCGTCGCCCGCACCATGCGCGTCACCGCCATGCCCGCCCTCGGGCTTCCACTTCTTCTCTGCAATCGTCGGATCGACCGTCGCGGTTTCGCCGTCGCGGCCGAATTTGGCGTAGGTCAGACTGTGCCGCGGCTCGCGGTCGTTCGCGTAGATGACGTGACAACCCGAGCAGCCCGAATGACGATAGTCGCCGGGCTGATCGTTCGTCCCCATGAACCACGACAGCGGGTCGTTGAGACGCGTCTTGTGGATGTTGAGCACCGGGATCGACACGCGCAGACCGGTGCCGGGGCCGCGGTTCGATTGCTTGAGATCGGGGCGTCCCGGTTCCTCGAGCCGCTGGATGCTGCCGGTGGGGTTGGGCAGGCCGATTTCGGGGAATTGCGTGTTGATGTTGCGCCCGCCGCGCTCGAACACGCGGAACACGTCGCCGGGCGGAAGCACGCTCCAGCGCGGCAGCGGGTACATTTTCGCCAGCGCGCCGCGCTTCTTCTCTTCGTCGGTGAGAATCTTGTCGAAACCAAAGCTCGGCTTGCACGCTTCCTTATATTCCTCGGCGGTCAGCCGCGACGAGGGCGAGAGGATGCAGGCGGGTTCGCCGGTGCGCGTATAGGCTTCGCCGAAGATGTAGTTCTTGTAGGGGACGATGCCGTTGTTGTACGCCGCCCCGCCCCACAGCATCGCACCCGTCGACATCATCGACCGCTCGGTCGCCTCGATCACCTCGAGGTGGCACGCACCGCACGCCTCGCGCGCGACGCGATAGTCGCTGGGGTTCACGAAGCGGATGAATTCGGGCGATTCCTTGTTGAGCAAGGTATAGCTGCGCTGCGGGTTCGCCGAGCTGTCGTGCCAGGCACCCGGCAGCGTCGGCTGCGGATGCGCGAGCTTCATCACCGCCTTGTTCGTCGGATGCTGGTAGCCGAGGCTGGGGGTGCCGCGCTGGCTCGCGTCGCCGCCGTGGCAGTCGGTGCAGCCAAGTTTTACCGCGGGCGTCGCGTGCATCGACGGCTGGTCGGTGCGCGTGTGGCAACTGTAGCAACCCTCCGACTTGGCGCTGACATCGGCGTCGCCCTGCTCACGCGGTGCCGGCGGGGTGAAGCGATATCCGATCTTGAGCGGCTTTTCCTCTTCCGCCGCGCGCGTGACGCTCACGCCCAGGCTGACGCTCATCAGCAGGAAGGCGAAGAGGGCGAAGAGTTTGCGCGTCACGATCAGAAGCTCACGATCACATTGGCGAGGATGGAGACATAAGCGTCATTCTTTTTCTTGTTGTCGAACAGGTCCTTGAATCCCTTGCCGGGCAGCAGCACCGCGCCGCTGAGGCGGCCGACGATGTTCTGCGTCGCCTTCGGCCGCCATATCGTCGCGACCGACAGGTCGAAACCGATATCCTTGGGAATCGAGCCTTCGCTGCGCAGCACCTGCAACGAGGAAGTATTCTCGAACCAGAGATGGTTGAAATTGGTGCTGACGCGAAACTCCGGCGTCAGGTCGAAATCCGCGCCCGCGCCGACAAACACCGTGCCGGGGTTGTTGAAATTCGACTGCCCCTCTTCCTTCGACGAGCGGAGCGAATTCAGGATGCCGTTGCGGCCGCTGATTGAAATGACGCGTCCGCCGCCCGCGAACGGGATCGTCTGGCGGATCCAGTAGCTGGTGTCGGCACCGCCGAAGATCGGGTTTTCGAAGATCGCGTCGAACCCGCCTTCGGTCTTGTTATACGGATCGCCATCACCCGTCGCGTAAAGCCCCGACAGGCGGAAGCGCATCCAGTCATGATCGTAGCTGAGTTCGACCGCGCCGAAGCCCGCGCGAATCTCGGCGGGCTTGCTGGTGAAGAAGCTGTTCCGGTCTTCGCCTAGCGCGGCATAGAAACTCGCGGTGACGTTAACCCGCCCGATCCGCCCGTCGGCGCTGTAGCCGAGATAGACGACGTCATATTCGCGACCGCGCAGATCGCCGAGCAGCGCCGGCCGCACCGGAAAACCATTATGGTCGATCTGCACGTCATTCTTTTCGCGGTTCATATTGTAAGTCACGCTGACCTGGCTGGTCAGCCCCACGACCGGAAAATCCTGGCGGTAGAGGTTGCCGGTGAACACGAAATCGCTGCGCGGCGTCTGGGTGATGTCGTTGAGGCCGCTGTTGGTATCCTTTTCGAGCCGCCAGAAGGCCGCGAGATTATATTGGAAGCGGTTATTGTCGCGGTTACCGAACAGACGGATGCCGAGCTGGCTGTCGTTGAACAGGAAGCCGCGGAAATCGCTCTGGAACGGCTGGATGCCGAGGCGGATCGAATAGAAATCATAGCGGTCGGACGTGTTGCCGAGATGCTTGTCGACGAACAACTCCTGCACGCCGAGGAAACTGTCATAGCGATGGCTCGCTTTCGACGGGCGCACGTCGAGCACGCGCCGTTCGGGCACGTCGACATAATTGGCCTGATACGCAAGCGTGACGCGATATTCGATGTCGGGCGGCTTGAACGCGGTCGAACCCTTGATCAGCGCGGCGCCCGCGATGAAGGTTTGCGCAAAGACGAAGCTGCGATCCTTGCCGAACACATCGAGGCTGCCCGGCCGCTCGGTCGTCTGGACGCCGACGGGGATCGGGAAGGTGCGCGGTTCGAAGACGGTGTCGGACACCGCATTGGCGACGAAAAACCAGTCATCGCCCTTGATCGGCAGCCATTTGACCTTGCTGCGGTCGATCGCGCGGTCGCCTTTGTACGTGTTCTGGTGATAGGGGTCGAACCAGCGTTCCTTGACCACGCCCAGCGTCTCGATCAGGCGCCAGCGGTCGGGCACGGGCAGCTGGTCCTCCATCCCCGGAAACGCCTGCGGCGGCGGCGGGCGCAACGCGCCGACATTATCCTGGGTCAGCACGTCAGGAAGATCGGGGCGATAGCCGGGGCGACGGCGGCCTTCGATGATGTCGGTGACGAGGTCATCCTTGACCATCTCCTGCCAGTCGACCGGCGGCGGCGGCGGAATAAGCTCTTCGGCGGATTGTTCGGCGGGCGCGGCATCGCCGACGACCGGTGGGTCCTCAGGTGCAGGCGGCGGCGGCAATACCTCCGCTCCCGGCGCGCCCTGTGCCGCGAGTGTCGCGATGACCGGCCAAAGGCTGCCCCCCGTCATCATCGCTTACAGCCCGTCGCAGACATTCTGGTTCGCCGTGTCGAGGAACGGGGCGAAGGGGCAGCTGATATAGCGCAGGCGAACCCCGGCACCAACGTTCACGACAATCGTATCCGCGCGAATAGCCTTGGGCGCGTTGCCGATACCGCCGACGCGCGCACCGCCGTTATGCGTACCAAGGAAGCTGATCATGTCGTCCTGATCGATGCCGTCGCCCGACACGCCGATCGCACCGACCAGTTGATTGCCGCGATAGATGGGGACCGAACCCGGAAAGATCTGGATACCGTTCTGCAGCCGGTTCTGCCCCGGCGCGACATCGGGCAGCGTCGTGCAGCGCTGCGGCGTGTCGGTCGGACTGGCGCCCGAAACGAAGCCGAGGTGTGCGCCGAGATTGCCGATGATCAGCGCCGACTGCAAACCGGTCGAGAAGGGATTGAACTGCGCGATCGGGCGCGACAGCGGACCATGCGGACGACCGACCTCGCCGTCAGGAAAATAGGGGCGCGACAAATTGCCCCCCGACCGGTCGGCAAAGGCGATCGTGCCGGTAAGCGCCGCAGGATCGTTCAGGAAGGTCCGCGTCGCGGTGACGAACTGGCGAACGTCGGCGCTCGCATTGGCATTGAGCTCGGCACCAGCCTGCGCGCCCGAGAAAAAGGCGGCGGTGCGCGCCTTCTGCAATGACACATCGGTGCCGAAGATCGGGGCGTCGGGTGAACGGACAATACCGAGTACCGCGCCATGCGTGTCGACGATGCTGATCGTCACCTGCGCGCGGCTGTCGAGCGGGCGGCGGATCTGCGCGCGCGCGCGGCTCATCACCGTAAAGGCTTCTTCGAGCACGGCGCGCGCTTCGGCCTGCGTCAGCGGAGCGCTGTTGGTCGCGCCGTCGGTGCCCGCGCGCAGCGGATAGCGGTTCGTGCCGCTGCCATTGGTGAGCACGAAGGCATCGCGGTTCGAAAATTCGGCGGCGGTCGAGGCGCGGATACCCGACGCCTCGCTACCATAAGTGGTCCCCGCGGTGACAGCGGCATTAGTATAGCCGGTCACCGCGACGAGATTGCCGGCGGTGCCGTTAAGGCTCGCGAAGCTCGCGCCGCCGCTGCTCATCACCCCGGCGAAGGTCGCGTCCGAGAAGCGCAAGGAGGTGCCATCGACGGTGATCTTGTCGGCGGTGATCGCCCCCGGCGCCTCGAACCCGCGCGTACCGGCGAGCGCAATGAATTCCTCCGGATCATTGTCGATGTCGAGGATGTTCGGGTCGCTGCCGTAGACGCCGTCGCCCATCACGCCGATGCCGCCGACGAGCACGCCATTTTTGTAGAGCGGCAGACCGCCCGGATCGGCGGCGAGGCCGAGCGGCGAGCGTTTGGGGCCGATCAGCGCCGCCGCGCCCGGAGCGCCGAAACGCGACGACAGGTCGCTGCACGGCAACTGGCTGAACTGCACGCCGAACAGCGGCCCGCTTTCGAGACCGACGGTGGTCGGTGCGGGCGGGAAATGCTCCTGTACGATCTGGCTCGCGGTGCGTGTCGAAAAGGCGTTGCCGCCGCTCGACAGGTAAGCGCCGGTCACCGCCTTGGCGATCGCGCCACCCTCGGCCGGGAAGGCGACATTCTGTGCGTCGATATTGTCACCGTTCGGCGCGGGCGCGGTCGTCGCGGTCGCACGCGCGCCGGTCATCCGGAACACGCCGAGCACATTGCCGACACGGTCGGTCACCGCGATCACCGATGGCAGGCCGCGCGCCTGTGCCTCGGCGATCGCTTGCGCGAGAACGCGCTCGACGTCGGTGGTGCTGAGCGCTTCGGCCGCGGGCGGGGTGTAGAGGTTTGTTGGCGTGGGGGTCGGGGTGGGGGTCGGTGCGGGAGTCGGTGTTCCGCCGCCGCCTCCACCGCCACCGCACGATGTGAGCAGCAGGGCGCCAATCGCCGCGAAGGCGGCCGAACGGAAAAGATGGGTTTTGTTTCGCATGACCTTACTGCAGCGCCTTGATCGCGCGTACCGCGCTGCCGAAAGAAGCCTGGAATTCGGAAGGCTTGTAGGCATTGGGATCCTTCACCGCGGCGTAAGCCCGGTCGATATCGCCGCGGATGCCGGCTGCCGCACCGACGGTGACCCGCCCCGACGACACCATCGCGTTGAGCAGGGTGTCGACCCCCATCACCGCCTGCTGCGATCCTGAATAGTCGGTATAGCGATCACCGATCGCCTTTGCCGAGATCGCATCGACCATCGCAAAGGCGTCGGTGCCCGAAAAATTGCGCGACGCGAAAGCATTTTTGAGCGCCGCGACGGTTTGCGACAGCTGCGCCGCCGCGGCGACCGCGCTCGGCCGGTCGGTTGCCATCGCCTTGTGAAACGCGGCAGTACGCACGGCGAGCTGATCGGCAAGCGCGGGCGCGGCGAGCCTTGCTGCGGCGGCGAGCATGATCAGATTCTCGTCATTATAGGCGGGCATGCCTTCGGGAAGATTGCGTCCCGGATTGTCGAGCCCGGTGCGCACGGGCTTCGCCTGATCGAAGATGCGGCGGTGGCAGCTGTGGCAATCGAGGAAGTAAAATTCGGGGAACATGCCCTCGGTCCCGCGCCGCGTCTGGAACAGCGCGAGGCTGCGTTCGATCGCGGTCGCCTGTCCCACCGCCCACATCTGGACATGATCGGTGCGCCGGTTCGGGGCGCCGAACTTGCGCCAGCCATAGTCAGCATCCTCCTGATGATGCGCCTGCAGCGAGGAGAAGAGGTCGAGCTCGAATGAAATGCGCGGGTGCCCCGCCGCCATGATGCGGTGCGTGACGAATTGCCCGTCGGCGGCCGAACCGAAGTGGCAATCGACGCACACGCCAGCGCGCACCACCGGATCCTCGAGCTTCTTCAGTCCGGCCGACAGGTTCGCAAGATGCTTGTCGCGCATTTCGCGGTCGGGATCGGCATTGGTTCCGACGCCGGCATAATGGCTCGCGAGCCAACCGCCCGCGGGGCCGTGGCACGATTCGCATCCGACGCCGTCCTCGGCGGGCACCGCGCGCGCCGTGCCCGCGGTGCTGTGACAGCCAAGGCACATCGGCGCCTTGGATGGGTCGCCGATACCAAGATTGCGCGCGATGAACTGGCTGCGATTGTTATTGAGCACCGCCCACGCGCGGCTGTGTGCGCCGCCGGGGGTCGAGGGTTCCTGCCATTTCATCAGTTCGTCCTGGCGGACGACGGTGCCATCGCCTTCCATCCGGCCGTGGCAGGTCGATCCCGCGCACGAGGCAACGCCGGTGTAGCGCGCGCCGCTCTCGCCTTGCGAGCGGGCGGGGGGTACGAAGACGAACGCCGCGATGGCGAGCGCGAGCAGCATCAGCGCCAGGATGGCAAACGCCGCCCAAGGCCGATCGCCGCGCTCTTTTCCAGCGTGCGTGATCATCCGCAGAACCCCTTTTCCCAACCCGGCGCCTTTACGCCTTGGGCCGATTTATACCACCCCGAATGCCAGCATCGCGTCGGCCACTTTCTTGAAGCCGGCGATGTTCGCGCCTTTCACATAGTCGATATAGCCGTCACCCGCATCGCCATAGGTCAGGCAGCTCGTGTGGATGCCGTCCATGATGTCTTTCAGCATCTGTTGCAACTCGCCTTCGCTCCAGGCCCGGCGCCCGCTGTTCTGGCTCATTTCAAGCCCCGACACCGCGACGCCGCCGGCGTTGGCGGCCTTGCCCGGCGCAAACATGATCTTCGCATCCTTGAAGACATGCACGCCCTCGAGGTTCGTCGGCATGTTGGCGCCCTCGCTGACCGCGATACAGCCGTTGGCAACCAACGCCTTGGCGTCCTCGCCGAGCAGCTCGTTCTGCGTCGCGCAAGGCAAAGCGACGTCGCACTTCACGCCCCACGGCGTCTTGCCCGCGGTGAAGCTCGCGCCCTTGAACTCGTCGCAATATTCCTCGATCCGGCCACGGCGATGCGTCTTGTGCGTCTTCACCCAGTCGATCTTTTCCTGCGTGATGCCGTCGGGATCGTGGATGAAGCCGCCCGAATCGGACAGCGTCAGCACCTTGCCGCCGAGTTGGACGATCTTTTCGGCGGCGTGCGTCGCGACATTGCCCGACCCGGAGATGACTGCGGTCTTTCCAACCAGATCCTGTCCCTTGGCCGCGAGCATGTTGGCGAGGAAGTAAACCGCGCCATAACCCGTCGCCTCGGTGCGGATCAGCGAGCCGCCCCATTCGAGCCCCTTGCCGGTCAGCACGCCGGTAAATTCGTTGGTGATGCGCTTGTACTGGCCGAACATGAAGCCGATTTCGCGGCCGCCCACCCCGATGTCACCCGCGGGCACGTCGATGTCGGCGCCGATGTGGCGATAAAGCTCGGTCATGAAGCTTTGGCAAAAGCGCATGATCTCGCGCACGCTCTTGCCCTTGGGATTGAAATTCGACCCGCCCTTGCCGCCGCCCATCGGCAGTCCGGTCAGCGCATTCTTGAACGTCTGTTCGAACGCGAGGAATTTGAGCACGCTCTCGGTCACACTAGGATGAAACCGAATACCGCCCTTGTACGGACCGATGGCATTGTTGTTCTGGACGCGCCAGCCGCGCTGGACGCGGATATTGCCGTTGTCGTCCTCCCAGCAGACGCGAAACGACACGACCCGGTCGGGTTCGGCGATGCGCCGCAAGATCTGCTGCGCGTGATATTCTTCCTTGTCGGCGATAAAATCGAAGATGTCCTCCGACACCTCCTGCACCGCCTGCACGAACTCGGGCTGACCCGGGTTGCGCTTTTTCACGCCTTCCATGAACGTCGAAAAGTCGACGTGATCCGAAACTGCCATGCACCCCTCCCCTGTATGACTGGGAAAGCCGGTGCGACCCCTGACGATTTTATCGTTGACCGACCTTGTATGCCAAAGGCTACACCATCGCGAAGCAAAGGCAATATGACAGCGCGCACAGACGCCATTTTTTCGAGCGGCGTACAAGAGGGGCAAAAATGAGCGAGAGCAACAAGATGGCGGGCGGCATGACGGGTACCAACCGGGCGATACTGATTGCCGCTTTCGTTTTGCTGGCCGCCGCTATCGGCTACGCAATCTGGCGCGATTCCGCTCCCGCTGCCGCCGATCCGGCGGCACAAGGCGCTGCGGCTCCATCCGACCAGATCACCGAACTGGAGGCGCGCGCGCAGCGCGAACCGGACAGCGCCGAGGCCTGGACTGCGCTCGGTGCGGCGCGATTCGACATGAGCGATTTTGCGGGCGCTGCCGCAGCCTACGAGAAGGCGGTCGCGCTTTCACCCGATTCGGCGGGGCTGTGGTCGGCACTGGGCGAGGCGCGCGTGATGGAAAGCGATAGCGATCCCATGCCACCCGCGGCGCTCGAGGCGTTCAACAAGGCGATCGCACTTGACGCCAAGGACCCCCGCGCGCGCTATTTCCTTGCAGTGAAGAAAGATGTCGGCGGCGATCACAAGGCTGCGATCGAGGATTGGTTCGCGCTGCTTGCCGACACGCCGCAAGGCGCACCGTGGGAAGCAGATCTCCGCCGCACGATCGAACAGGTCGGGCAGATCCACAAGATCGATGTGGCTACGCGACTTGCGAATACGCAGGCGCGTCCGTTGACGGCGAACGAAATGCCGGTCGCCGCGCGCGCGATTCCGGGGCCGAGCCGCGCCGACATGGAGGCCGCGTCGCAGCTACCCAAGGGTCAGCAGGACCAGATGATCGAGGGCATGGTGAGCGGGCTCGAGGCCAAGCTGAAAGCCAATCCGGCCGACGTCGATCGCTGGATCATGCTGATGCGCAGCCGCATGACGCTGGGTGAAACGGCCAAGGCGGCGCAGGCGCTGAAGGACGGGATCGCGGCCAATCCGGCGGCGGCGGGGCGGCTGAAGGCGCAGGCGCAGCTGCTCGGCGTGCCGGGCGCGTAAAATACTCATTGGCGCGCGCCCCGCAAGGCGGTACGCCGTCATCGCTGCGGGGGGCAACCATAACATAGGGTCGCCGCGGCATCATGCCGCGAGACGATTTCGGACGTATTTGCCCGGGACAGCCGTCCACTCTGTATCGGGCCTCGTGGTCCTAGCCGACCTGCTAGCCCGCCATCAGCGCCGCATTGCCGCCCGCCGCGGTGATGTCGGTCGAGATCGACTTTTCTTCGGCAAAGCGGTGCAGATAATGCGGGCCGCCGGCTTTGGGGCCGGTCCCCGACAGACCGCGCCCGCCGAACGGCTGCGACCCAACGATTGCGCCGATCTGGTTGCGGTTCACATAGACGTTACCGACCTGCGCGCGCGCCGCGATATGCGCGGCAACACCGTCGATGCGCGTATGGACGCCGAGCGTCAGCCCGTAACCCGAGGCGTTGATCGCATCGATGAGCTCGTCGAGTTCGCCGCCCTTCCACGTCGCGACGTGCAGCACGGGCCCGAATATCTCGCGCTTCAAATCGGTGACATGGTCGAGCCGGATCGCGACAGGCGGGACGAAATGGCCGTCCGCGGGCAGGCTCGTCCGCCCCGCTTCGGCGATCACGCGGCCTGCGGCACGCGCTTCGGCGACATAGGCGGCGATGTTCGCCCGCGCTTCGTCGTCGATGATCGGCCCAACATCGGTCGCAAGGATCGACGGATCGCCGACGTTGAGCTCGGCCATCGCGCCCGCGACCATTTCGATCATCGTGTCGGCAACGTCTTCCTGCACGCAAAGCAGGCGGAGCGCCGAACAGCGCTGACCCGCCGACTGGAAGGCCGAGGCGACGGCGTCGCGCGCAACCTGTTCGGGCAGCGCGGTCGAATCGACGATCATCGCATTGGCGCCGCCGGTTTCGGCGATCAGCGTCGCGATCGGTCCGTCGCGCCCGGCAAGGCTGCGGTTGATCATCCGCGCGACCTCGGTCGATCCGGTGAAGGCGATGCCGATGATATCATTGTTGCCCGTCAGCGCCGCGCCGACGGTTTCGCCGCGGCCGGGGAGGTAATGGAGCACGTCGCCGGGGATGCCGGCTTCGAGCAACAGTTCGACCGCGGCATGCGCGATGAGCGGGGTCTGTTCGGCGGGCTTGGCGAGCACGGCGTTGCCCGCGGCGAGCGCCGCCGACACCTGGCCGAGGAAGATTGCGAGCGGGAAGTTCCACGGGCTGATGCATACGAAGACGCCCTTGCCTTCAAGCATCAGTTCATTGCGCTCGCCCGTCGGACCGGGCAGCGCCACAGGATAGGTGAAGTCGGCGCGCGCCTGTGCGGCGTAATAGCGGAGGAAATCGACCGCTTCGCGCACTTCGGCAACCGCGTCGACGAGCGTCTTGCCGGCTTCGTCGATCGCGAGGCCAAGGAACAAGGCGTCACGTTCTTCAAGCAGATCAGCAGCGCGTTCGAGACGTTCGGCGCGGAACGCGCCGCCAGCTAGGCTCCAGTCGTCATGCGCCTTGCGCGCTGCGGCGACCGCGTGGGCGACGGTGCCGGCATCGGCCTCGATCACCTGCCCGACGACGGCGCCCGTCGCGGGATTGCGCACCGCCTCGGCTTTGCCTTTGCGTGCGACGCCTCCGACGATCGGGGCCGCGACAAGGTCGCTCCGCCGCGCCGCGCCGATTGCTGAAACCAGCGCCTCGGGTACACCTGGATCGCCCAGGTCATAGCCGCGCGAGTTACGCCGCTCGGGGTCGAAGAGGCCGAGGCCTGTCGCGATATTAGACGACGCGGCGCTGGCAACGCTGCGCGGGTCGACCGCGAGCTGTTCGGCGGTGACGCCGGGGTCGGAGAATTGATGGACGAAGCTGGAGTTCGCGCCATTTTCGAGCAGGCGGCGGACGAGATAGGCGAGCAGATCGCGGTGCGTGCCGACCGGCGCATAGACGCGCACCGGACGCGGCGGCGGGAAGAGTGCGACGAGCGCATCATGCGCCCCCTCGCCCATGCCGTGCAGCCGCTGCAGCTCGTAGTCGGCGCCCGCGAACAGCTCGGACACAAAAGCGAGCGTCATCGCATTGTGGCTCGCGAAGGCCGGATAGATGCAATCCTGGCAATCGCGCAGTAGCTGTGCGCAGCGCATGTAATTGAGGTCGGTGTGGAGTTTCGCGGTGAACACCGGAAAATCCCCGAGACCCAGCGTCTGCGCGCGCTTGATCTCGGTGTCCCAATAGGCGCCCTTGACGAGGCGCATCGACAGCTTGACCCCGCGCGTCCGCGCGCGGTTGGCGAGCCAGCCGATCACCGCGGGCGCGCGCTTCTGATAGGCCTGAATCACGATGCCGAGCCCCGTCCAGTTGTCGGCGATCCCCGCGTCGATCAGCGCTGCGAACACGTCCATATGCGGTTCGAGGCGGTCGGTTTCCTCGGCGTCGATCATCAGCGGGATGTTCACCGCGCGCGCCGCTTTGGCGAGTTCGATCACGTTCGGGATCAGCTCGTCGTGCACCCGAGCGGCTTGCAGATATTCATAGCGGGGGTGGAGCGCCGATAGCTTGATCGAAATGCCGTGATTGGCGTGCGGATCGCCGGGCTTCGCCGCCTTGCCGATGCGCGCGATGGCATTGGCATAGCTCTCGTAATAGCGCTGCGCGTCCCCGGCCGTGCGCGCGGCCTCGCCGAGCATGTCGAAGCTCGCCAGTTCGGATTTCTCCTTGTCGGCGCGCTTGACCGCAGCGTCGATCGTCTCGCCCATCACGAACTGCTGGCCGAGCATCTTCATCGCCGCGAGTGCCGCCTGGCGGATCACCGGCTCGCCCGAACGTCGGACCATCGATTTGATCAGCGTCAGCGGGTTCGCCTTGCTGCCCATCGCGTCGAGCATCAGCGTCGCCGATCCGAGCGACAGGCCGCGCGACGACAGCGCGACGATCAGCGGGCTGTCCTCGTCCTCGCCATCCTTCCAGTGGCGCCCGGCGATCTTGTCACGGATCAGCGCATTGGCGGTCGCATTGTCGGGCACGCGCAGCAGCGCCTCGGCAAGGCACATCAGGACGACGCCTTCCTCGGTCGACAGGCGATAGCGGTTCATCAGTTGCGCAACGAGCGTCTCGCGCTCGCCTTCTGCCTTCGCCTTGCGGATCAGTTCGAGCCCGCGGCGAGTGACCGCATCAACGCTGGCCGACGAGGTTGCAAGGGCGCTACGCAGTTCGGCGACGATGTCGAATTCGCTGCGGCGGGCGAGGGCGCGGACGGCGGCGCGGTCGGGGCTTTGGGTCATGCCATCTGATACCATATTGCCGAAAGTCGATCCGACTTGTTTTGACGAGATTTATATATGAATTGACCAAGTTTCGAATGAATCTTAGTCAGTATATATGAAAAACCCTTCCTCGACAGTCGAACTGGACGAGTTCGATCGCAAGATCCTCGCGATTCTGGGCCGCGACGGGCGGATCACCTTTACCGAGCTGGCGTTGCAGGTCGGGCTGTCGAAGACGCCCTGCCAGCAGCGCGTGAAGCGCCTCGTCGACAGCGGACTGATCGTCGGCTTTCGCGCGATCGTCGATCCGGCCAAGGTCGGGCTCGACCATGTCGCCTTCACCGAGGTCAAGCTGTCGGACACGCGCGAGGAAGCATTGAAGCAGTTCAACATGGCGGTGCGACAGATAGCCGAGGTCGAGGAATGCCATATGATCGCGAGCAGCTTCGACTACCTGCTCAAGGTCCGCACGCCCGACATTCGCCGTTACCGCATTGTGCTCGGCGAAAAGATTTCGAGCCTGCCGCATGTCGCCAGCACCTCGACCTTCGTCGCGATGGAGACAATCTGCGAAACAGCGCGCTGACGAGGAGATTGACCGCCGCCCGCGCCTGTGCCAATCGCGCAATCCACGGGCGGGTGTAGCTCAATGGCAGAGCAGAAGCTTCCCAAGCTTACGACGAGGGTTCGATTCCCTTCACCCGCTCCACCGACACCGACTGGCTGACGAACGCGATATCGCGGTACGCGGTCAGGAAGGATATGTCGGCGGCATCACGGCCCACGCAGATCCGCGCCACTTCCGATGCGCGCGCCATGCCGGTCGCGTCGACAAGGTGCCAGTCACCGTCGAGGAAAACCTCGGCGACTGCATGGAAATCCTGGGGGGCGACGCGGAGCGCGTAGGCACTGGCCATCCGCGCCGGGATATGCGCGGCGCGCGCGAGCGCGATCATCACATGCGCATAGTCGCGGCACACGCCGCGGCGCTCGACGAAGCTGTCGAGGGCGCCGGTCTCGGCATCGCTCGACCCCGAGACATAGGTGAAGCGGCTTTCGATCCAGTCGCGCATCCGGCCGATCTTCGCCCCACCCTCAAGCTCGCCGAAGCGACGCTCGACGAAGGCGTGAAACTTGTTCGACGGGCAATAGCGCGATTCGTTGAGATAGGGGATCGCCTCGGCGGGGAGGCGGTGGAGCGGCACCGCGGCGAGCGAGCGAAAGTCGGTATCGGGGCGCTCGATCTCGACCCGAGCGCGATATTCGGCACGAAGCATCCCCTCGGCGCGCAGCCAGATCGGTTCGCAAACGCCATCTGCCGCGGGAACGCGCGCGACAAATTGGGGGGCGCCGACGTCGAGCGATGCGTCAAGGACGCGCTGGCCGTGCCCGTCCGCCGCCTCGATCTGGAGCATCAGGTCGACGGGCTCCGACAGGCGATAATTTAGGGAGGCGGAAATTTCGAGTTTCATCTATCGGCAACGCATGAAGGAGGGTTCGGTGGCGCTAGGGACGGCAGAAAGAAAGAGCAAGTGACGGCGGCGCGGACCATCCCGTTCGTCGTCGCGACGATCTTCATGGACGCGGTCGGTTTCGGCATCATCATGCCGGTGCTGCCACAGCTCGTGATGGAGGTCGGCAAGATCGATCTGGCCAAAGCGATCGAGGTCGGCGCGTGGATCGGGCTGGTGATGGCGGTCGCGACCTTCCTCGCCTCGCCCGTGCTCGGCAATCTGTCGGATCATTTCGGGCGGCGGCGCGTGCTGCTGCTCGCGCTCGGCGGGCTGGCGATCGATTACGCGCTGCTCACGATCGTCGAGACGCTGCCCTGGCTGTTCGTCGCACGCGCGCTGTCGGGCATTTTCGGGGGGAGCTACGCCGCGGCGCAGGCGGCGATCGCCGACATCACCGCACCCGAGGAGCGCGCGCGCAATTTCGGCTTCGTCGGCGCCGCGTTCGGCGTCGGCTTCGTCGCCGGGCCTGCGATCGGCGGTTTTCTCGGCGAGATCAGCCCGCGCGCACCGTTCGTGGCGGCGGCGATCCTTGCCGCGGCGAACATGCTCTACGGCTATTTCATCTTCCCCGAAACGCTGCCGCCCGAACGCCGCCGCGCGTTCAACTGGCGCCGCGCGAACCCGCTCGGTGCGTGGAAGACGATGCGCGCGCTCCCCGGCATGGACGGCGTCGCAGGAGTGCTTGTCCTCTGGCAGATCGCGAGTCTCGTCTATCCGATGACGTGGAGTTTCTATTGCATCGCGCAGCTCGGCTGGACGCCGGGGATGATCGGCGCGAGCCTTGCCGCGGTCGGCGTGATGATCGCGCTCGGACAGATTTTCGTTGTCGGCCCCGCGGTCGCGCGTTTCGGCGAGCGCGACGCGGCGACGCTCGGCATCCTCGTCGCCGTTGCCGTCTATGTCGGCTATGCCTTCACCACATCGACGATTGGCGCCTTCCTGCTGCTGATCCCCGTTGCCTTGCAGGCACCCGTGCAACCGTCATTGATGGCGATGATGTCGCGCCGCGCAACCGCAGAAACGCAGGGCGAGGTGCAGGGAATTTCGGCGATGGCGATGGGTCTCGGCCAGCTTTTCGCGCCGCTGCTGCTCACCGGCACGATGGCATATTTTACTGCGGACAGCGCGCCGGTGCATTTTCCGGGTGCGGCCTTCATCGTCGCCGCAATCTTCGGCCTGCTGGCAATTTTGATGCTGCGCCGCCTTCCGCGCGCGCAGCCCGTCGCTCAGATGCCGCCGTCGGTCACCGCATAGCCGAGTGCTTCGAGGCCGGCGGTGAGCATCGCAACACAGGTTGCGACCTGTGTCCCGTCGGTCGACCGGATGACAAAATTGGCACCCGTGCGTCCGTCGCGAAAGAAGGGATAGCTGCCGATCGCAACGCCCGGATGATCCTTCTCGCCTTGACGGAGCAGGTCGGCGATCTCGCTTTCGGGCGCCCAGGCGCCGATCGTGTGGGCGACAAGCGGCGCCCCGCCCTCCAGTTCGCCGGTCAGCGCGTCGAGCATGCCCGCCGTGATGTGCGGTACGCCCGCCATAACGAAAAGATTGCCGATACGGATGCCCGGCGCGCCCGACATGCGGTTAGGGATGAGCTCCGCGCCATCGGGGACCCGCGCCATGCGCAATCGGACCTCGGTCAGTTCGGTCCCGCGCGCACTGTAATAGCGTTCGAGAATCGCGCGCGCCGCGGGATGGATGACAACGCCCACGCCCAGCGCCCTCGCCACCGCATCGACGGTTATGTCGTCGTGCGTCGGTCCGATGCCGCCGGTGGTGAAGACATAGTCGTAGCGTGCGCGAATCGCATTGAGCGCATCGACGATCTCCTGCTCGACATCGGGAACGATGCGCACTTCGCGCAGGCGAATCC
>JALDYH010000079.1:0-16708 GCA_032154175.1 Sphingopyxis sp.
CCTGATACCAGGCCGCGAAGTCGGCCTGACGGGTTACGCTGAGCGCATGTTTGACCATGATTTTCGTTTTTCCGTCACTGGGGCAGATTGCCCCGATTATTTCTTCTTGGCGAGCTCGGCCTTGAGTTCCGCCACTTCGGCCTTGAGAGCCGCGATTTCGGCATCCTTGGCCTTGCTGCCGCCAGCACCCGGGATGAACGCGCCCGCCGCCTGCTGGAACATTTCCATGTTGCGACGGGTCAGCTCCGCAAGCGGGTTCGATCCCAGCGCGCCTTCGAGCGCCGAGCGGACGTCCTGCTGATTCTTGCGAAACGCGGTCATCGAGGCTTCGAGATATTGTGGAACCATCGACTGCATCTTGTCGCCGTACATGCCGATAAGGTGGCGCAGGAAATTGACCGGCAGAAGCGTTTCGCCGCGGGTTTCCTCGTCCATGATGATCTGGGTCAGAACATTGTGCGTGATGTCGTCGCCGCTTTTGGCGTCAACGACGCGAAAATCGCGACCGTCGCGGACCATCGTGCCGAGATCCTCAAGCGTGATGTAGCAACTGCGTTCGGTGTCATAGAGTCGCCGGTTGGCGTATTTCTTGATCGTGACAACGTCATCTTCCGTCGCCGCCGCCCTGGACTTCGCCATCTTGACCCACGCTCCTTGCATTCCCGGACAATGGCGATCGCGCCGCCGGGCATTTGATGCACTCGCATTAGCATCAAATAATGATGCATCGCAACATGCGCAGATTCGCCCCTCTTCAATCGGGTCCGGATGATTCGCCGATCCGGGAACCCGGTTTCCCGCGCGCGATGGGCCGCCGTCACAAATATGCCGACAGCCTTCCGCTTCCGCAGGAACGAGCCCGCTTGCGCAATTTAGTTTCGCAGGAAATCAAATTTCCGGCATATTTTTTGTCGAGTCCGCCCCCCGGAGGTCGATCGTTTCGCGAGCGGGCACTTTGATTACAAATGGCAGGTCGGGCCCATTTGCAACCCCTGTTGCGAAAATGCCACAGCTTCACGATGGAGTCTGCCTACTGTCAGAAAAACTTCATCAAAAGCTTGTGCCGCCGAAAATTTCCGTCTTTCTAAGGGGCAATCCGTTCTCCCAAATGTCTTGAACGGTAACCGGGGAAATTATCATGAAAAAAACGAACCTGTTGGTGCGGGGCTCCGCCCTGACTCTTGCTTTGTTCAGCGCCATGCCGGCGATGGCGCAGAGCGACGCGGCTCCCGCGGACGCAGCGGCGGACGCAGCGGACGAAGGCACAATCGTTGTCACCGGCTCGCGCATCCGCCAGCCGAACCTTGAATCGGCCAACCCGATCGCGGTCGTCACCGGCGCCGAAATCTTCGAAACCGGCGGCATTTCGGTCGGCGACCTTCTGAACGAACTGCCGCAGCTGCGCAGCACGTTCAGCCAGCAGAACTCGACGCGCTTCCTCGGAACCCGCGGCCTCAACCTGCTCGATCTTCGTGGCCTCGGTACGCAGCGGACGCTCGTTCTCGTCAATGGCCGTCGCCATGTCGGTTCGGACGTGCTGTCGAACGGCGTGTCGGTAGATACCAACACCATTCCTTCGGATCTTGTCGACCGTATCGACATCGTGACCGGCGGCGCATCGGCCGTTTATGGTTCGGACGCGATCGCAGGCGTCGTCAACTTCATCCTCAAGGACGACTTTGAAGGCGTCCAGGCGCGCGGCCAGAGCGGCATCTCGCGCTATGGCGACGCCGGCAACCAGTTCGTTTCGCTGACCGCGGGCAAGAATTTCGCTGACGGTCGCGGCAACGTCGCGGTCAACCTCGAATATGCACGCAGCTCGGACTTCTATGCTTCGGGTCGTTCCTATCTCAACCAGAACGACGCGTTCCTGGTTGTCGAGGCCGACGCACCGGGTTCGCCCAACGGCGCGGCAGGCGGCTTCGACCGCTATTATTATCGCGACATCCGTTCGACGACGATCAGCCTCGGCGGCATGGTCGCCGCCTATCCGAACCCGACGACCGCACCTTGCGGCCGCGGCGGCGGAACCGCGTTCACCTGCGCCTTCCTGTTCCAGCCCGACGGCAGCCTCGTGGCGCAGACTGGCGACCGCGCCGGCCTCGGCCCGACGGGTCCGTTCATCGGCGGCAACGGGATGACCGGCCGTGAAGGCAAGCTGATCGCGCTTTCGCCGCAGCTCCAGCGCTATTCGGCAAACCTGATGGCGCACTTCGAAGTTTCGCCGGCATTCGTTCCGTTCCTCGAAGCGAAATATGTCCGTTCGGAAGCCGTCGGCTCGCAGAGCGGTCCGTTCTTCTCGCAGGGCGCGACGCTCGGCGACGTGGGCGGCCGCGAACGTATCCGCCTCGACAACCCGTTTATGACGGCGCAGGCGCGTCAGCTCCTCACCGACACCTTCCTGCCCTCGACGGTCAACGTGAACACGGGCGCCGCCTTTGCCGACACGCTCAATGAGGACGGCACCACCGATACGGCAGCGCAAAAGCTCGCCAGGCAGCGCGCTGCGATCACGGCCGGAAACTTCCGCTTCAGCCTGCGTCGCAACTGGGTCGATTTCGGCAACCGCGACGAAGAAATCACGCGCGAAACCTATCGCGCCGTGATCGGTGTGCGCGGCGACTTCAACGACGACTGGAACTATGAAGTCTTCGTGAACTATGGCGAGCACAAGGAAAAGAACCTCATCAAGGGTAACGTCAATATCCAGCGCTATCTGCTGGGCATCGACACCGCCCGCGATGCGAGCGGCAACATCGTCTGCCGTTCGTCGCTTCCCGGCGCCGACCCGCTCTCGTACATCTATGGCACACCGCTCAGCGCCGGTGACGATCCGCGTCTCGCCGCCGACGTCGCAGCCTGCGTTCCGATCAATCCGTTCGGCGAAGGTTCGGTCAGCGAAGCGGCACGCAACTATGTGCTCGTCGACTCGCTCGCGACCGGCAAGATCACCCAGCTCAACATCGGCGGCTTCGTCGCCGGCGACACCAGCGAGTTCTTCAACCTGCCGGGCGGCCCCGTGTCGTTCTCGCTGGGTGCCGAATATCGCCGCGAAACGCTGGACTATGATCTCGACGATCTGACGCAGGAAGGTTACGCCTTCTACAACGCGATCCCGACCTTCGACTCGCCTGCGTTCGAAGTGAAGGAAGTCTACGGTGAAGTTCAGCTTCCGCTGCTGCGCGACACGTCGTTCTTCCATGAGCTGACGCTGCGTGCCAACGGCCGTATCTCGGACTATAAGGGCGGGGCCGGCACCACCTATACCTATGGTGGCGAAATCATGTGGAAGCCGATCGAAGACATCGGGTTCCGCGGCACCTATGCCCGTGCGGTTCGCGCTCCGAACCTCGCCGATCTCTATTCGGCGCAGGGTCAGAACTTCGCTCCGGGCTTCGGTGACCCCTGCTCGGCAGTGAACCTGGCAACAGGTTCGGCCAATCGTCTGGCCAACTGTACCGCAGCCGGACGTCCTGCCGGATATGATTTCCGCTACAGCTCGTCGCTGGAAATCCTGAGCGGCGGCAACACCGACCTGAAGTCGGAAAAGTCGGACTCGTACACCGTCGGCGTGCTGCTGCAGCCGCGGTTCATCCCCGGACTGTCGTTCTCGGCCGACTATTACACCATCACCGTCGATGATGTGATCACGGCGCCGTCGGCGCAGCAGATCGCGAACGCCTGTTACGATCTGCCCGATCTCAACAACCAGTTCTGCTCGCTCTTCCAGCGCGCAGGTGCCGGTGGCGGTCCCAACGGCGAAGCGCCCTTCCAGATCCTCGAAGGTTCGCTGATCCAGACCAGCCAGAACTACGCGAAGCTGAAGGCTCGCGGTATCGATGCGCAGCTCGATTATCGCTACACCGACGGCGACTGGACCTTCACCCTTGGCGGTCTGTACACGCGCGTTCTTCAGCGTGACGAGTTCCTGAACCCGGCGAGCCCGGACTTCAAGAACCGCATCCTCGGCGAACTCGGCGATCCGAAGAACCAGGTGAACGTCAACGTCAGCGCCAAGTACAAGAGCGTTACCGTCGGCTACCAGTTCCGCTGGATCGACAAGATGTACCTGAACACCTATGAAGACTTCAACGAACTGAACGGGCTGCCGCCGCAGAACCTCGATTATGCGTCGGTTCAGAAATATCCGTCGGTGGCGTATATCGATCTGCGTGCGCAGGTTGATATTTCGGACGGCTTCAATTTCTACGCCGGTGTCGACAACGTCTTCAACCGCAAGCCGCCGTTCGGTGTGACCGGCGTCGGCGCAGGTTCGGGAATCTACGACAACCGCGGCCAGTATTTCTACGCTGGTATCGTCGCCAAGTTCTGATCGGCGATCGCAGATTAAAGGAGGGGCCGGAGCGATCCGGCCCCTTTTTTTTGTGCGAGGGGTCGCTACAATCCGGTCATGTCGCACGGATCACCCATCGAACAGGCCAACCGGTTATTTGCGCAGGACCGCGTTGACGATGGCATCGCGCTCCTGACCAGCGCCGCCGACGCGGGAAATGTCGATGCACTGATGCAGCTCGCCGTCTTCGATTTCACGGGAAAAAGCGGAGCACGCAATCTGCCGCGCGGTCGCCAGTGGTTGCGGCGCGCGGTCGAGATCGGTCATGTCGATGGGGCATTGATGGAAGTCGCCCTCGTCGCAAACGGATCGGGCGAAGAGAGCCCCGACTGGAAGGGCGCGCTCGCCTTGTTGCGGACCGCGGCGCGCGGCGATCCGGTCGCGGCGGAACAATTGGCGCTCGTCGACCGCATGCAGCTCGACAGTCGGGGCCGCCCCAGAAACGCGCCGCGTGGGCGGCAGCTTTCCGGTACGCCCCATGTCGAACTCTATCCCGCACTCGTATCGCCCGCGGAATGCGCGCGCATTGCCGAGGTTGCGGGCCCGATGCTGGAGCCATCCACGGTCATCGACCCGCTGACCGGACAAATACGCGCCCACCCGATCCGAACGTCGATGGCCGCCGTCATCGGACCGGCAAAGGAAGATCTGGTCATCCGCGCGATCAATCACCGCCTGGCCGCGATCACCGGGACGGCCACCGATCAGGGCGAACCGCTGTCGGTCATGCGCTATGATATCTCGCAGCAATATCGAATGCATGTCGATGCTTTGCCGGGCACTGCCAACCAGCGGATCAAGACGGCGATCATCTATTTGAATCATGGTTATGAGGGCGGCGAAACGCTGTTCGAGAACGGTCCGAAAATCGCCGGGCGGCAGGGCGACGTCATCGTCTTCGACAATGTCAAAGGCGACGGTTCGCCCGATCCGTTATCGCGTCACGCGGGCCTTCCGGTCGTGCGCGGCGCCAAATGGATCGCAACACGGTGGATCCGGCGGGCGGCTTATGATCCCTGGACCTATCGCCCCGGCACCTAGGTCCAGATGCGCTCGAACCGGGCACCCAGCCCGGTTAGCAGTTCATATTGCGACAATCCGCTGCGCGTGGATGCCATCGGCAGGTCGTAATCGAGGGTCAGCCAGTCATCTTCGTCGATCGCCCCGGCGTCGCTGGCGTCGAAGGCAATCAGGTCCATCGATACGCGGCCGATCAGCGGCAGCATGCGCGTCTGCCATGTTGCGCCGGCACCGGTCCCGGCGTGGCTGCGCAGATAGCCGTCGGCGTATCCCATATTGACGACCGCGACCCGGCTGTCGCGGCGCGCGGCCCACGTCGCGCCATAGCCGACGGTTTCACCTTCGCAAACCGTGCGCACCTGCAGCACACGCGCCTCCGGAAACACGACCTGACGGATATGCCCCTGCGCTTCGCCGCGCGGCGTGCCCCCGTAAAGGGCGATCCCGGGGCGCGTCAGGTCGAATGCGTAATCGGGACCAAGGCAGATGCCGGCGCTGTTCGCGAGGCTGTAGCGCCTTGCCGGGATGGCTTTCCGGACCGCGTCGAAAGCCCGCAACTGCTTCGGATTCTGGGCACTGTCTTCATCGGCCGATGCAAGATGACTAAGCAGGGTTTCGATGTTCAGGCCGTCGAGCGCGCCGCCCATGGCTTCCCCGGGCGACAGACCAAGCCGGTTCATGCCGGTATCGATCATGACGTCGCACGGGCGCCCTTCCCCCGCCTCGTTCCAGCGAGCGACCTGCGCGAGGCTGTTCAGCACCGGCCGCGCAGGCAGCATATGCGCTGCGACCATATCGCTTGCGCCCACGCCGTGGAGAACCGAGACGGATATGGCTTCGGGCAACGGCATCAGCGCCGCCGCTTCCGCCCACGTCGCGACGAAAAAGTCACGGCACCCGGCGGCAGAAAGATGCCGCACCACCTCGCGTGCGCCGAGGCCATAGCCATTGGCCTTGATCGCAGCGCCGCATGCCGCGGCGCCGCTTTGCGCAGCCAGCCAACGCCAGTTGGCAACGAGTGCGTCGCTGTCGAGACGGAGGCGGAGCGGCGGGGGAACGGCGATCATCCCTGCCCCCTATACAGGTTGGGGAGCCACGCCAATGGTACGATCAGGCTGCAGGTGCGTTCGCTTGGGCCGGCTTGTCCCACTGGCCCTCGACAGGATCGCGGAGCATGAACGCCGTCACCAGAAAGGCAACCAGAACGACCCCCCAGGTATACCATAGCCCGGCGTAGGCATTGCCGGTCTTTGCGATGATGAAGCTCGCGATGAGCGGCAGGAAACCGCCGAAATAGCCGGTGCCCAAATGATAAGGAATCGACAGCGACGAATAGCGGACATGCGGCGGGAACATTTCGGAGAGCAGCGCCGCGACGGGGCCATAGGTAAAGCCCGACAGCGCGCTCAGTCCGAGCAGCGCGAGAAAGATGATGAAGATGCTGCCGGCGCCCGGTATTTGCCTGGCGAAATCATAGCCCATCGCCTCGAGCGCAGGCTGGAGCAGCGCCGGATCCTCGCTCGCAACCTCGCGGTCGCCGATACGGATCCTGACGCTGTCGAAGCTGCTGCCGGTTGCGACGACCGCATAGGGAACGCCGAGTTTCGTCAGCTCGCCAAGCGTTTTACCGCACGCGGTTTCCTGTTTCTGGGCAAAGGGATCGAAGCTGCACTGCGATCCGGTCACCGTCACCGGCGCGCGCGCAGCCGCGGCCTGCAGCGCCGGGTTGGCGACACTCCCCATCCACCAGAACAGCGGGAACAGCAGCACGAGCGTCGCGGCATAGCCCCAGACGATCGGCTTCTTGCGCCCGATCCGGTCGGAGAGGCGGCCCGCCCAGATGAAAAAGCCCATGCCGACCGCCGCGGCGCAACCGACGATGATCTCGGCAGCGGTGTCCTCGACCTTCATCGGCCCCTTCAGGAACGACAGGCCGGAGAACATGGCGGTGTACCAGATCACCGTGAGGCCGGCGGCAATGCCGAACAGCGCGATGAAGATGCGGCGGGGATTGCCCGGATAGGTGAAGCTTTCCTTGAGCGGGTTCTTCGCCAGTTCGCCTTCCTGCTTCATCGCCTGGAACACCGGGCTTTCCGAAAGCTTGAGCCGCATCCACAGCGAGATCGCGAGCAGGATGATCGAGAGCAGGAAGGGGACGCGCCAGCCCCAGCTTTCCCACAGAGCATCGGACATCAGCGCCTTGCAGCCGAGCACGACGATCAGGCTGAGCACGAAACCGCCGACGACGCTCGCCTGGATGAAGCTGGTATAGAAGCCACGTTTGCCGGGCGGCGAATGTTCGGCGACATAGACCGCCGCGCCGCCATATTCGCCGCCGAGCGCGAGCCCCTGCAGCACGCGCAGCAGGATCACGATGATCGGCGCCGCGATGCCGATCGTCGCTGCCGACGGGATCATGCCAACCCCCGCGGTCGCAATGCCCATCAAGGTGACGGTGACGAGGAACGTATATTTGCGCCCGAGCCGGTCGCCGAGGAAGCCGAAGAGCACCGCGCCCAGGGGACGGAAACCGAAGCCGACCGCGAACCCTGCCCACACGAGCAGGATTTCGAGCGTTGCATTGTCGCTGGGAAAGAAAGCCTTGCCGATGATCGCCGCGAGCGTGCCGTAGATGAAGAAATCATACCATTCGAACACCGTACCCGCCGAGGAGGCTGCGATGACCATCCGGATGTCTTTCGCGCTCGGTTCGTAAACGGCGCCGTGTCCGGCGGCGGCACTGTCGGTCATATACTCTCCCCTGCCCCATATTATGCATGGGGCTTTCGCCCTTCTCTACCGGGCAAGCGCCGCCACGCAAGCCTTCTTGGCGTGGCGTCATTCCGGTGGCAGGATGCAACCATGCAGTTCATCGATCTCTCGATCCCGATCACCAACGACGTCGTGTCCGACCCGCCGGTGATGCGGCCGAATATCACCTATATGACCCACGAAAATACGTGGGAGCAGATCGCGATGTTCTTCCCCGGGCTGACCCGCGAGGACCTGCCCGACGGCGAAGGCTGGGCGGTCGAGATGCTGTCGCTGAGTACGCACAACGGTACGCATATGGATGCGCCCTGGCACTATCATTCGACGACCGACAGCGGCGCGACCCCTGCCCCGTCAATCGACGAAGCGCCGCTCGACCTGTTTTTTCGGCCGGGGGTAAAACTCGACTTTTCGGACCGCCCGCACGGCCATGTCGTGCGCGGCGCCGAGGTTGAGGCCGAACTTGCGCGGATCGGACATGACCTCCAGCCGCTCGACATCGTGCTCGTCCAGTCGGGCGCCGTCTATGGCGCCGACAATTTCACCGATCAGGGCTGCGGCATGGGCGCCGAGGCGACGCTCTACCTGACCGAACGGGGTGTGCAGGTCGTCGGCACCGACGCGTGGAGCTGGGACGCGCCGTTCAGCCACACCGCACGGCGATGGGCCGAGACGCGCGATCCGTCGATCATCTGGGAAGGCCATAAGGCCGGACGCATCCGGCCCTATTACCAGATTGAAAAGTTGACCAACCTTGGGGCGATACCTGCGACGGGTTTCACCTTCTGCTGCTTCCCGGTGAAGATCGAGCGTGCGAGCGCGGGATGGATCCGCGCGGTGGCGTTGATCGACGGTTGAACCAGGAAGCGGTCTTCGACGCGGCCGCTTTCGACCGATTGCGGACCCTCCCCTCCATCGTCACCCCGGACTTGATCCGGGGTCCATGACTTCGGCGCCGCGGTGGATCCCGGATCAAGTCCGGGATGACGAATGTCTGGAAGCCACCCCCTTGCAGCCGCCAATATCCGCTAGAATAATCGCGACCCGTCAGGCACCGCACGGTCTGGTGCAAAGAGGATCACCGCGCCCTCCTCATCGGCAAAACCGAGCGTCAGCACCTCGGACATGAACTTTCCGATCTGGCGTGGCGGGAAGTTGACGACGGCGGCGACCTGCCGCCCTGGAAGCTCTTCGAGCGCATAACGATCGACGATCTGCGCGCTGCTTTTCTTGACGCCGACCGCGGGGCCGAAGTCGATCTTCAGCTTGAACGCGGGCTTGCGCGCCTCGGGAAAGGGTTCGGCCGCGACGATCGTGCCAATGCGGATGTCGACGCGGAGGAAATCGTCGAAGCCGATCGCCTCCGCCGCCGGCGCGTCCTGATCGTGATTGACGTGCATGACGTCATTCCATCTCCAAAATCACCGCATCGACCGCGAGGCTGTCGCCCTGCGCAGCGTTGACGGTCTTTACCGTGCCCGATTTTTCGGCGCGCAGGATATTCTCCATTTTCATCGCCTCGACCGTTGCGAGCGGCTGGCCTGCTTCGACCTTGTCGCCCTCGCCGACGTGGAGCGTGACGAGCAGGCCCGGCATCGGGCAGATCAGGAATTTCGAGAGATCGGGCGGAATCTTTTCGATCATATGGTTCGCCAGTGGCGCGATATGCCAGGGCAGGACGCGCACGTCGTGGATACGTCCGCGCGTCGTCATGCGCCAACCGGTGCGCGTCTTCGCGACCTTCACTGCCAGTTCGCTGTCGTCGATCGCGGCGACCACAAGCCGGTCGCCCGGCGTATATTCGAGCGCGATATCAATCGCCTCGCCATCGACCTTGATATGCTTGTGGCCGATTTTCACCTTGTGCGCCGCGCCGCCGACGGTCACCTGCCATTTGGCGGGCGGATCGAGGCGGTCGCCGAGCTGACCGTCGGTGCGGCGCGCGCGGTCGGCCTCGGCGCTCGCCATGAAGCCTGCGATCGCCGCGAGCGCGCGGACGACGTCTTCGCCCGCATCGGCGCCGTGAAAGCCGTCCGGATATTCCTCGGCGATGAAGCCGGTCGTGAGTTCACCCGAACGGAAGCGCGGGTGTTGCATGATCGCCGAGACGAAATCGATATTGTGGCCGAGCCCTTCGAGCTCGAAGCGGTCGAGCGCCGCGATCTGCAGGTCGGCCGCTTCGTCGCGCGTCTTGCCCCACGTCACCAGCTTGGCGATCATCGGGTCGTAGAAGATCGACACCTCGCCGCCCTCCTCGACCCCCGCATCGACGCGCACGCCGTCGACGCCGCGCTCGTCGCCTTCCCAAGCCGGCACGGGCGTGCGGTAGCGCACGAGGCGGCCCGTCGAGGGCAGGAAGCCGCGATAGGGATCCTCGGCATAGACGCGGTTTTCGATCGCCCAGCCGTCGATCTTGATGTCATCCTGCGTCATTTCGAGCTTTTCGCCCGCGGCGACGCGGATCATCTGCTCGACCAGATCGATGCCGGTGATCGCCTCGGTCACCGGATGCTCGACCTGCAGGCGCGTGTTCATTTCGAGGAAATAGAAGCTCTCACCCGTCGGGTCAGCGCCCGACACGATCAGCTCGACCGTGCCCGCGCTGTAATAGCCGACGGCCTTCGACAGTGCGACGCACTGCTCGCCCATCGCCTTGCGCATCTTTTCGGTGACGAAGGGCGACGGCGCTTCCTCGACGACCTTCTGGTGGCGGCGCTGGATGCTGCATTCGCGCTCGTTGAGATAGAGGACATTGCCGTGCTGGTCGCCAAGGATCTGGATCTCGATGTGGCGCGGATTGAGAATGAACTTCTCGATGAACACACGGTCGTCGCCGAAGCTGTTGAGCCCCTCGCGCTTCGTCGCCTCGAAGCCCTCGCGGACGTCCTTTTCGTCATAGGCGAGGCGCATGCCCTTGCCGCCACCGCCGGCACTGGCCTTCATCATCACCGGATAGCCGATCTCGTTCGAGATCTCGACGGCATGTTCGGTGTCGCGGATTTCGCCGACGAAGCCGGGGACGACGTTAACGCCGGCTTCCTTCGCGAGCTTCTTCGACTCGATCTTGTCGCCCATCGCAGCGATCGCGTTCACCGGCGGGCCGATGAAGGCGATATTTTCCTTGGCCAGCGCCTCGGCAAAGCTGGTGCGTTCGGACAGGAAGCCATAGCCCGGATGCACCGCCTCGGCGCCCGTTTGTTTGCACGCGGCGATGATCTTGTCGGCAATCAGATAGGATTCGGACGCGGGCGACGCGCCGATATGCACGGCCTCGTCGGCCATCTGCACGAAAGGCGCGCGCGCGTCGGCATCCGAATAGACGGCAACGGTGGCGATGCCCATGCGGCGCGCGGTCTTGATGACGCGGCAGGCAATTTCACCGCGGTTGGCGATCAGGATTTTCTTGAACATCAGCGATCTTTCTTGGTGGGCTGCCATCTGCCGGTCAGGCGGTACGTTCCGCCGTCTTTCTTGATAAGGCTAAAGGATTCGAACGAACCGGAAGCCGGCATGTATATGCCGCAATCGGGAAGGTCCTCGGGCGAGGTATTCGGGTCCCAGCGGACTGGATAAACCTTCTTGCGCGACCCCTTCAGCGTGCGGGTCGCCTCGATATGGGCCTCGCCTCGATCCTCGGAATCGATCACGAAAATGCCCTCGACAACCAAGTCGCTGGACTTCTGCGTCCATTCCTGAGGAGTCGGTATGCAGGCCGTCGCGTTCGATGTTATCATGAAGGCTGCCCCCATGATCGCCAGTCCGCAGACTCGATCGCGCCCTACTCTACAACTCACCCGCATGGGATATTTGAACATCGGTCTCAATATTCCTCAATCAGGTCTTTGAGCTGCTTGGTGCGCGCCTCGGTGAGCTGGGTCTGGCAACCGCTGATCACCATCGGCTCGGCCGATCCGCCGCGCATCGTGTAGCCCTCGCTCGCGCAATGCTTGTCGCGATAGGTCAGCCAAGCGCGCTGCGCCGCGAGCAGCGTGTCGAAATAGCCGGGGCGGTTGTCCTGCGACCGGTCGAAGTCGGCGTCGTTTTTCTTCATCCGTGCCGCCGTTACCTTCCATTGCGCATTCATCGCCGCGTCGGCGCGCTCGAACTCCTTGTACGCGCAGGCATTGAGTTCGAACTGCGCCATCGCATTGTCGCAATCGATCTCGGGATCTTGCGCGGCGGCCGCAAATGCCAAAAGGGTGGAAAATATCACTCTGCCGCCTCCATCTGCGCACGCATCGGCTCTTCGCTCTCCATCGGGCGGAGGCCCAGCTTCGCGAACAGCGCCGCGTCGGCATTGTCGCCGCGATTGCCGGTGGTGAGCAGCTTGTCGCCCGTGAAGATGCTGTTCGCGCCCGCCATGAAGCAAAGCGCCTGCGTCGCCTCCGACATGCTCTCGCGCCCCGCCGACAGGCGGACCATCGATTTCGGCATCGTGATGCGCGCGACCGCGATCGTGCGGACGAATTCGATATCGTCGATCTTCGCGAGCGGGGTATCGGCGAGCATATCGCCGAGCACGGTGCCCTTCACCGGCACCAGCGCATTGACCGGCACGCTTTCGGGATGGCGTTCCAGCGTCGCGAGCGCGTGGATGAAGCCGACGCGGTCGGTGCGCGTCTCGCCGAGGCCGACGATGCCGCCCGAGCAGACGTTGATGCCGGCGTTCCGGACTTCCTCAAGCGTGTCGAGCCGGTCCTGGAAGGTGCGGGTCGAGATGATATTCTCGTAATTCTCGGGGCTCGTGTCGATATTATGGTTGTAATAGTCGAGCCCCGCGACCGCGAGCGTCTGCGCCTGATCCTTCGTCAGCATTCCCAGCGTCATGCAGGTTTCCATGCCCATCTGGCGCACACCCTCGACCATCTCGACGATCGCGGGCATGTCGCGGTCCTTGGGGTTGCGCCAGGCGGCGCCCATGCAGAAGCGCTTCGATCCCGAATCCTTCGCCTGTGCCGCCGCCTGCAGCACCGCGCGCACGTCCATCAGCTTGGTCGCTTTCAATCCGCTCTCGGCGCTCTTCGATTGCGAGCAATAGCCGCAGTCCTCGACGCAGCCGCCGGTCTTGATCGACAGGAGCGTGCAAAGCTGGACCTCGCCGCGCGCATGATGACGGCGGTGGACGCCCTGCGCCTCCCACATCAATTCGTCGAATGGCAAATCGAACAGGTCGGCAATTTCCTCGCGCGTCCAGTCGGTGCGCGTCTGGTCGTCCTGCTCGGCAATTTCGGAGAGGTTCATGATGGTCAGCCCTTTTCGTTATTTGCAAAAGCGCGTCAGCGCGGCGCCATAGAATTCGAACGGCGGAGTCTCGCCCGCAAGCGGTTCATAACCGCCGTCGGCCCATGCCCGGCGGTCGGCGTAGGGCACCGTCACGTCGCGGCGATCGGCGTCGCTGCCATAATCGCCGACGCTGTAGAGGGTGAGATCGATGTCGGCTTCGGGATCGTCGCAATTGAGGCGGATGATCCCCTTGTTCACGAACTTGTCGCTCGTCTCGAAATAGACGTCGCGCCAGGGCCCCTTCGCACTCTCGAGGCGCGCGAACCAGTCGGTGAAATAGACATCGTCGATCTGCTGGCGATAGACATGCTCCACGGCAACGCCCGACCGGTATTCGCTTGCCCGGCCGCTCTCCTGCGCCGCTCCCGTCGACGGAACGCCGGCAGCAAACGCCATCAGCGCAAAAAGCGAGAGGCGTGCGCTCATGCCGCAGCCTCCAGCGCCTGTGCAAGATCGGCAATGATGTCGTCGATATGCTCGATACCGACCGACACGCGCACGACGTCGGGCCCGGCACCCGACAGCAACAGCTCTTCTTCCGAAAGCTGGCTGTGCGTCGTCGAGGCGGGATGGATGATCAGCGAGCGCGTATCGCCGAGATTGGCGAGATGGCTGAACAGCTTGATCGACGAGACGAGTTTGACCCCGGCATCATAGCCGCCCTTGAGTCCGAAGGTGAAAACCGATCCGGCGCGCCCGCCCAGATATTTGTGCGCCAGTTCGTGATAGGGACTGTCGCGTAGCCCCGCATAGGAAACCCAGCTTATCGCCGGATGCGCCTGCAGCCACTTCGCGAGCTCAATCGCGTTGCTGCAATGCCGCTCCATACGAAGCGCGAGCGTTTCCATGCCGGTCAGCGCGAGGAAGGCGTTCATCGGCGCGAGCGCGGGGCCAAGGTCGCGCAGCCCGAGCGTGCGCGCGGCGAGGATGAAGGCGAGATTGCCGAACGCCTCGGTGAATTTCAGCCCGTGATAGGATGCGTTGGGCTCGCTCAGTGTCGGATATTTGCCGCCCTTCGCCCAGTCGAAGCTGCCCGCATCGACGATCACGCCGCCGATCGCGTTGCCATGGCCGTTGAGGAATTTTGTCGTCGAATGGACGACGACATCGGCACCATGCTCGATCGGGCGGCACAGGATCGGGGTCGCCATCGTGTTGTCGACGATCAGCGGCACGCCGGCATCGTGCGCGACCTTGGCAATCGCTTCGATGTCCTGGACCACGCCGCCCGGATTGGCGAGGCTTTCGATGAAGACCGCGCGGGTGTTCTCGTTGATCGCGGCGGCGACATTGCCCGCATCGTCGGCATCGACGAACTGCGTCGTCCACGCCATCTTGCGAAAACTCTGGCCGAGCTGGTTGAGCGATCCGCCATAAAGCTTGCGCGCTGCGACGATCTCGCAACCCGGCTCCATCAGCGTGTGGAAAGCGAGGAATTGCGCGGCATGCCCCGACGCGACGGCAAGTGCCGCCTGCCCGCCTTCGAGCGCCGCGATCTTGCCTTCGAGCGCGCCGTTGGTCGGGTTCATGATCCGGGTATAGATATTCCCGAATTCCTGCAGGTTGAACAGACGTGCGGCATGATCGACGTCGTCGAACACATAGGACGCGGTCTGGTAGATCGGCGTGATCCGCGCTTTCGTGGTCGGATCGGGTGCGGTTCCGGCGTGAACCGACAGGGTTTCGGGCTTTTGTCCGGTCATGCGGCATCCTCCAGCGGGGGCATGTTGTGGCCGAGCAGACGCAGCACGTCGGCGGCGCATTCGACCACATTCGAGCCGGGGCCATAGATGCCCTGCACGCCGGCGTCGCGCAGATATTGATAGTCCTGCGGCGGGATCACCCCGCCCGCGATCACCTTGATGTCACCGCGCCCCGCTTCCTTGAGCTTGCCGATCAGTTCGGGGATCAAGGTCTTGTGTCCCGCAGCGAGGCTCGACGCGCCGACGACGTCGACGCCGCTGTCGAGCGCGAGCACCACCGTCTCCTCGGGCGTCTGGAACAAAGGCCCGGATACGACATCGAAGCCCATGTCGCCGAAGGCCGAGGCAATGACATTCGCGCCGCGGTCGTGGCCGTCCTGCCCCATCTTGGCGACGAGCAGCTTCGGTTTGCGCCCCATGCGGCGTTCGACCGCCGCGACGCCGTCGAGCACCTGTTGCCAGCGGCTGTCGCCTTCGTAAGGCGCGGCATAGACGCCCTTCACCGGGGTGGGCTGCGTCCCGTAGCGCTCGAAGCTCTCTTCCATCGCCGACGAGATTTCGCCGAGCGTCGCGCGGGCACGGGCGGCCTCGACAGCGTGCGCGAGGAGGTTGTTTTCGATCGACTGCTCACCTGCCGCAGCGTCGCGCAGCGCCTTCAGCGCCGCCTGGCACGCGGCTTCGTCGCGCGCAGCCTTCGTCTTGTTGATCCGCGCGACCTGCGCCTCGCGCACTTTGGTGTTGTCGACCTCGAGCGTTTCGAGAAGATCTTCGTCCTTCAGGCGATATTTGTTCACGCCGACGATCACGTCATCGCCGCGGTCGACGCGCGCCTGCCGCGCAGCGGCAGCGGTTTCGATCATCGCCTTGGGCCAGCCCGCGGCGACGGCCTTGGCCATGCCGCCCTCCTTTTCGACGCGCTCGATGATCTCCCACGCCTTGTCGACCAGTTCCTGCGTCAGCGCCTCGACATAATAGGAGCCGCCGAGCGGATCGACGACCTTGGTCATCCCCGTCTCTTCCTGGATGACGATCTGCGTGTTGCGCGCGATGCGCGCGGAAAAATCGGTCGGCAGCGCGATCGCCTCGTCGAGCGCGTTGGTGTGCAGCGACTGGGTGCCGCCGAGCATCGCCGCCATCGCCTCGATCGTCGTGCGCATGACGTTGTTGTAGGGGTCCTGCTCGGTGAGCGAGACGCCCGAGGTCTGGCAATGGGTGCGCAGCATCTTGCTGCGCTCGTCCTTCGCGCCGAGATTGGTCATCACGCGGTGCCACAGCACGCGCGCGGCGCGCAGCTTCGCGATCTCCATGAAGAAGTTCATGCCGATCGCGAAGAAGAAGGACAGACGCCCCGCGAACTTGTCGATATCGAGACCCGAGGCAACGCCGTAGCGCACATACTCCGCCCCATCCGCAATCGTGAAGGCAAGCTCCTGCACCTGCGTCGCGCCGGCTTCCTGCATGTGATAGCCGGAGATCGAGATGCTGTTAAACTTGGGCATCTCGCGGCTCGTGTAGCCGAAGATGTCCGAGATGATCCGCATGCTCGGTTCGGGCGGGTAGATATAGGTGTTGCGGA
>JALDYH010000080.1:0-16701 GCA_032154175.1 Sphingopyxis sp.
TTCATGGCATATATGGCACATCTTCCCGCATGAAGGGGAACCACCAGCTTGCCTTTCGCGGCCCGAATACGACATGCAAGGTCGTGGGGACCGTCAAAGGGCGGCCGATGCGGGGTTGTTGCTCAAAGTGAATGAATTGATTGATCGCAGGGCGTTGTTGGCCGGGATCGCAGGTGTGGGGGCATTGGCCGCCACGTCGGCGCGTGCGCAACTGCCGAACTGGATTCAGCAGCCGGTGGCGCCCTTGCCGCCGCCGGTCGATTATCTCGCCGTGGCGAAGAAGCAGCTTGCGATGCAGGGACGCAATATCCCGCAAAGCGACCGCGTCGGGGTCGTCGATTTCGGCTTGCCGTCATCGCGCCCGCGCTTTGCGCTGGTCGATATGGTCGCGGGCAAGGTCGATATGTTCCCGGTGACGCATGGCCGCGGGTCCGACCCCCAGCACGACGGCTGGCTCAAGAGTTTTTCGAACCGCATGGGATCACTCGCGACCTCGCGCGGCGCCTATCGCACCAGCGATTATTACTGGGGCGCCAACGGATCGTCGATGCGGCTCGCGGGGCTGGAGCCCGACAATTATTCCGCGGACCAGCGTGCGATCGTCGTGCATGGCGCCTGGTATGCCGATCCGGCACTGATCGCGACGCAGGGCAAGCTGGGGCGCAGCGAAGGCTGTTTCGTCTTCGGCGAGGAGCTGCTGCCGATGATCCTCTACAAGCTCGGGCCGGGGCGGCTGCTGTTCGCCGACCGGCTGAGTGCGCCGCCGCCGATGCCGAGGCCATTCGAATTGCCGCCGGCCGATCCGCTGCCGGGCATGGAGAATATGCGGCGCGCGAGCTCGGTCAGCGGCCCGCTGCCAAAGACGGCGGATTAAAGATCCAGCGTCGGCTTCCGGCCGTTCGGTGGCCGCCCTCGCTCTTGCCAATCCCGCCGTTTTTCCCCACATCGCACGGCATGAACGCTCCCAATCCTCCCATGCGCGCGGCGATCGTACCGGTCACCGCCTTCCAGCAGAATTGCACCTTGCTCTGGTGCACCGAGACGAACAAGGCGGCGTTCGTCGATCCCGGCGGCGATCTAGACAAGCTGAAGGAAGCGGTGCGGCAGACCGGGGTGGAGGTCGAGAAGATCCTCGTCACCCACGGTCATATGGATCATTGCGGGCAGGCGGGCATGCTCGCGAAGGAGCTCGGCGTGCCGATCGAAGGGCCGCATGAGGACGACCGTTTCTGGATCGAGGCGTTCGCCGAAGACGGTGCGCGTTTCGGCATGGTCGGCGAAGTGTTCGAGCCCGACCGCTGGCTGGTCGACGGCGATACGGTGCGCGTCGGCAACCTCACCATCGACGTCATCCATTGCCCGGGGCACACGCCGGGTCACGTCGTCTTCCATCACGCGCCGTCAAAGCTCGCGATCGTCGGCGACGTTATTTTTCATGGGTCGATCGGCCGCACCGACTTTCCGCGCGGTAATCATCAGCAACTGCTCGATTCGATCACGCAGAAGCTGTGGCCGCTTGGCGGCGACACGACCTTTCTGCCGGGTCACGGTGCGCACAGCAATTTTGCGCACGAACGGCGCACCAACCCGTTCGTGAGCGACGCCGCGCTGGAGAACTAGGTTCGTCGACCCGGTTTTCGCCGGGATGACGAATATCCTGTTCTACCGCGGCGCCACCGCTTCCGTTTCCTCGACTACGGTCGTCGTGAAGCTTACCGGCGTCAGATAGACGATCGCGAGCGCCCCGATCGCGAGGCCAAGCTGGGTCAGCATGGTGATGACCGTGCCGACCATCCGCCCCCACATCATGCCGTCCATCCCCAGCGCGTGGAAAATGCGCCCGAGGAGATAGAGCGCGCCGACGCCCCACAACCACATCGACGACCCCAGGCCGAGCTCGACCAAGGCGAGCAGGATCAGCACGAACGCGGTATTTTCGACGAAATTGCTGTGCGCGCGCATCCGCCGGGTCAGCAGGTCGTTGCCGCCGTCACCGACAAAGACTTTTTCCTTGGTGCGCACGCGGCCGACGCGGACCGAAAGCCACAGGTTGAGCAGCGCCGCTCCGGCGGCGATTGTCAGGCTGATCGGCAAGATTATCATTTGGCTTCCCCCATTGATTGCCGTGATCGGACCATATAGCTGTGGCATCCCCGCACCGGAGCGGCAAGCCCGTGCAATTGTCGATGCAATGGGCTTGCCTTTGCGGGCAAAAACGCTATAGCCCCGCCCGATCCGGCACCCGACACCATCTGGCGTTGAGGCACCCTCCGGCGGAAGATTTTTCCTGTCAAACATGGGCAGGAACAAGCCTTCGCACGGCGGGCGGGCCAGTCATTTCCGGCGACGGGATGACAAATCCGGGTAGCCGATTCGTGACACACTATTTAAGAATGCAGGAAATATCATGGCCGTTCCCAAGCGAAAAACCTCGCCCTCGAAGCGCGGCATGCGTCGCAGCCACGACAGCCTGAAGGTCGAAGCCTTTCAGGAATGCCCCAACTGCGGCGAGCTGAAGCGCCCGCACAATCTCTGCAACGCCTGCGGCCACTATAATGGCCGTGAAGTGGTGTCGGTCGGCGCGTAAGCATTAGCCGGAGGGCGTCACGATGGCACTGACACCGCGAATCGCAATCGATGCGATGGGCGGTGACGTCGGCGTGCAGATGATGCTCGCCGGCGCCGCTATGGCGCGCCACAAGCACGACGGCCTCCGCTTCATCCTCGTCGGCGACGAGGTGCAGATCAAGTCGGCGCTCGAAAACCATCCCAATCTGCGCGCGGCGTCGGATATCATCCACACCGACGGCGTGGTATCGGGTTCGGACAAGCCGAGCCAGGCCCTGCGCAAGGCGAAGAGCACCTCGATGGGGCTCGCGATCGACGCGGTGAAGCGCGGCGACGCGGGCGGTGCCGTATCGGCGGGCAACACCGGCGCGCTGATGGCGATGGCGAAGCTTGCGCTGCGCACGATGCCGGGCATCGACCGGCCGGCGCTCGCGGCGCTTCTGCCGACGCTGGGCGACAATGACGTCGTGATGCTCGATCTCGGTGCCAACACCGATTGCGACGCCAACAACCTGATTCAGTTTGCAGTGATGGGCGCCGCTTATGCGCGCACCGCGATGGGGCTCGAAAAGCCGCGCGTCGCGCTGCTCAATATCGGCACCGAGGAACTGAAGGGCACCGACGAGATTCGCGATGCCGCGGCGCGGCTGCGCGAGGCGCACGGGCTGCCGATGGAGTTTACCGGCTTCATCGAGGGCGACAAATTGTCGCGCGGCGAGGTCGATGTGATCGTCCACGACGGTTTTTCGGGCAATATCGCCTTGAAGACGATCGAGGGCACCGCGCGCTTCGTCACCGACCTGCTGCGCCGCGCCTTCACCAGTTCGACGCGCTCGAAGATCGGCTTCCTGATCTCGCGCCCGGCGACCGAGCTGCTCAAGCATCATCTCGATCCCAATAACCACAACGGCGCGGTGTTCCTGGGCTTGAACGGCGTCGTGCTCAAAAGCCACGGCAGCGCCGATGCAAAAGGGGTCGCGAATTGCGTCCATCTTTGCGCGGAGCTGATCGAGAAGGATATCACGCGTCAGGTGACCGAAGATCTCGCGAATTTCCGCAGCGGCGACGCCGCATGACGTTGCGTGCGATTTTGGCCGGCACCGGTTCGGCGCTGCCGCGCACGCGCGTTTCGAACGAGGAGCTCGCAAAACGGGTCGACACCAGCGATGACTGGATCGTCGAGCGCACCGGCATCCGGTTCCGCCATATCGCCGAACCCGACGAGACGACGGCAACGCTCGGCGCCGATGCGGCGAAGCAGGCGCTCGCCGCCGCCGGTCTCGAACCGTCGGATATCGGCCTGATCATCGTCGCGACCGCGACCCCCGACAACACGTTCCCGGCCAGCGCAACCAAGGTGCAGGCGCTGCTCGGCGCGCCCGATTGCATCGCGTTCGACGTCGCGGCGGTCTGTTCGGGCTTCCTTTACGCCGTGTCTGTCGCCGATTCGATGCTGCGCACCGGCGCGGCGAAGCATGCGCTGGTGATCGGGTCCGAAACCTTCAGCCGCATCCTCGACTGGGAAGACCGCACGACCTGCGTCCTCTTTGGCGACGGGGCAGGCGCCATCGTGCTGTCGGCCGAAGACGTCGACGGCGATCGCGGCATTCTCGCGACGCGGCTTCATGCCGAGGGAAAATACGCAGATATGCTCTATGTCGACGGCGGGCCGTCGACCACCGGCACCGTCGGCCATGTCCGCATGCAGGGCCGCGAAGTCTTCCGTCATGCCGTCACGAACCTCGCCTCGGTGCTGGGCGAAGTGATGGCGGACGTCGGCCTGTCGGCCGAGCAGATCGACTGGGTCGTCCCGCATCAGGCGAACAAGCGGATCATCGATGCAACGGCCAAGAAGCTGGGTCTGCCGGCCGAACGCGTCGTGCTGACGGTCGACCGGCACGCCAACACCTCGGCGGCATCGGTGCCGCTCGCGCTCGACCTTGCGGTGCGCGACGGGCGCATCAAGCGGGGCGACCTCGTCGTCCTCGAAGCGATGGGCGGCGGCTTCACCTGGGGCGCGGCTGTCCTGCGCGTTTGACGTTTCGCTCCGGCGCGTCAACTTCTCGCTCCATCCGTTTCAGTTTGGCGGATTAATTCGCATTTGTTACATATGCGCGCAGGGACTCGTGACGGTGGGGGCTGTCAGGGACTCAATCGACTATTTTCGCTTCAGAGGGGGAAGGGATCACTATGACCGCAGGGACTCTTACGCGGGCCGACATTGCGACGCGCATCAACCAGCAGGTGGGCCTGTCGCGCAATGAATCGGCGGCGATCGTCGAATCGATTCTCGATCATATGTCCGACGCGCTCGCGGTCGGGCAGAACGTCAAGATTTCGGGCTTTGGCACCTTCGTGCTGCGTGACAAGGCGCAGCGGATCGGCCGCAATCCCAAGACCGGCATCGAGGTGCCGATCCTGCCGCGGCGCGTCATGACCTTTCGCGCCAGCCAGACGATGCGTGCCCGCGTTGCCGGAAAATAACCCGAGCCTGGCCCATGTCGGGTTTTGAGATGACCGACGATGGCGGCAAGGCGTCCGGCGCCATGCTCGCCATCGGCGAGCTGGCCGTACGGATCGGGGTTCCGACGCATGTGCTGCGCTATTGGGAAACGCGTTTCCCGCAATTGAAGCCGCTCCAGCGCTCGGGCCGGCGCCGTTATTACCGTGCGGAAGACGTCGCGCTCGCCGAACGGATCCATCATCTGCTCCATGTTCAGGGCTTTACCGTCGAGGGTGCGCGCAAGGCGCTGTCCGAGCCGGGGGCGGCGCCCACGGCTCGCGCGCCACTGACGCGTGAGACGCCCGACGGCGGTGCCCCGGCCCGTGCAGCGGCAGGAATTCCGGTCGAGGCGCTGATCGCGCTCCGCCAGCGTCTCGCAGCCGCGCTCGGCTAAGCGTCAGTCATTGTCCATCGCCGGCGCGAGTGCCGGATCGAGGTCGCGCGGGCGGATGAAGCCGGTAAAGCGCGCCATGTTCACGTCGAGATCGCGCCAGTCGCCGATGTCGAGCTCAAGCCGGGCCAGCGCGGACGTCGGCAGCTTTTCCTCGACCTTCGCGCGCAATTCATCGTCGGCCGATTCGGGGACAAGCATCAGGATCAGGTCTTCCAGCCCCGGATTATGCCCCGAGATCAACAGGTGCCCGGCATCACGGCCCGTATCGCGGATCACGTCGATCAGCGTCGCGGCGGAGGCGAGATAGATGCGCCTGTCCCAATGCGGCTCAAGGCCGTCGAGATCCGCAGCGGGCTGAAAGATATCGAGCGTCTCGGTCACGCGCACCGCGGGTGAGGCGATGATGCGGTCGACGGGCAGCTTCTGGCGTTTCAGCCATTGCCCGATCAATTCGGCGCCGCGCGCGCCGCGCTTGTTGATCGGCCGGTCGAAATCGCGCTCAACCTGTACGTCCCAACCCGATTTGGCGTGGCGCAGGATCGTCAAAGTCTTCAAAATCTCTCCCCGCGCCGCTGCGCTATCCCTCAATTTCGCAGGCCTTGTGCCGCAAACTCATGACGGTGAAAAGGCAGCATAGGCGCTTTTTCTGCGCTCGACGTTCGCTGCGGCGACATGATTGACCGCTTCGTCGAGCGGCAGGCGGCGGATCGGCGTGCCTTCGGGGAAGGCGCTGAGCAGCCGGGACGGGAAGCTGGGCGAGAGCATCACGAACTGACCGAAATCGTCGGCGCGGCGGATCAGCCGCCCGAACGCCTGTCCGATGCGCGCGCGGATGACCATGTCGTCATAGGCGCTGCCGCCCTGCGCCGCGCGCCTTGCCGCGTGGAGGATTGTCGGACGCGGCCAGGGCACGCCCTCCATCAAGACGAGCCGCAGCGAATCCCCGGGAACGTCGACGCCGTCGCGCAGCGCATCGGTGCCGAGCAGTGAGGCGTGCGGGTCGGCGCGGAAGATGTCGACGAGCGTGCCGGTGTCGAGCGGATCGACATGCTGCGCGAACAGCGGCAACCCCGCGCGCGCCAGCCGGTCGGCAATACGCGAATGAACGATGCGCAGCCGCCGGATCGCGCTGAACAGGCCCAATGCGCCGCCGCCCGATGCCTCGATCAGCCGGCTATACGCACCGGCAAGCGCGGGGAGGTCGCCGCGCGCGATGTCGGTAACGATCAGCACCTCCGACTGGCGCGCATAGTCGAACGGGCTCGGTACCGCGAAATGCTGGACCCCGCCATCCATGTGCCGTGCGCCGGTGCGGATGTCGGCGTCGGTCCAGCCGCCTTTCCCGTGGCCGCCGCCCCGCAAGGTCGCCGAGGTGACGAGCACGCCCTGTGCCGGCCGGTACACGACCTCGGCGATCGGGCGCGCGGGGTCGAGCCAGTGGCGATGCAGCCCGGTATCGAACTCGCGCCCGTCATAGCGGTCGACCGCGAGCCAGTCGACGAAATCGGGATCGGCGGGGCCGCCGACGCGCCCGAGCAGCGAAAGCCAGCCGCCCAATGTGTCGATCCGCGTGCCGAGGCTGTGCCGCGCCCCGTCGACGCGCGCTCGCGCCTGTCCATCGAGCCAGTCGGGCGGATCGTCGATCAGTGCCTCCAGCCGTTTGCCGAGCGCCATGAGAGGGCGCAGCAACGCCTCGATGGCGTCGTTCGCACTCGCGGCGGCGGTGACCAGTTCGGGATCGGGATCGGCGAGTTCGGTTTCGAGACCATAACCCGCGTCGGCGGTGCGTGTATCGACGCTGCGCGCATAGGTCATGGCGCGAACCGCGACGAGCAGCCGCTCGATCGCGCCCCACGGATCATTCTCGGACAATCGCCCGAGCCAGCCGTCGCCGGGCAGTTCCGCTGCCGCGGCGATCGCGGCCTGGATCGCGCGATCGCCCGCTTCGTCATAGCTCGCGACATCGGCGAGCCGCGCCGCCAGCCCGCGCCGCCGCCCGCGTGCCTTGCCCTCGGGCCCCAGCACCCAGCGGCGGATCTCGACGGCTTCCTGGCCCGTCAGCGCGGCGGCGAACATCGAATCGGCGGCGTCCCACAAATGATGGCCTTCGTCGAAGATCAGCCGCGTTGCCGGCACGCCACCGTCGCGCGGACGCGCCGCCTGCACCATCGTCAGCGCATGATTGGCGATGACGATATCGGCCTGCGTCGCGGCGCGTGCCGAATGTTCGAGGAAGCATTTGCGGAAATGCGGGCAGCCCGCATAGATGCACTCGCCGCGCCGGTCGGTGAGCGCGGTCGTGCCGTTGCGGCGGAACAGCGCGGGCAGCCAGCCGGGCAGGTCGCCCCCGACCATGTCGCCGTCGCGCGTATATGCCGCCCAGCGCGCGACAAGCTGCGCAAGGATCGCGGCGCGCCCCGAAAAGCCGCCCTGCAAGGCATCCTCGAGGTTGAGCAGGCAGAGATAATTTTCGCGCCCCTTGCGCACCACCACCTTTTCGCGGTGCGTCGCGGCGTCGGGGTAGAGCTTCTCGGTCTCGCGCGCCAACTGGCGCTGCAACGCCTTGGTGAAGGTCGAGATGCAGACGCTGCCCGCCGACTGGTCGATCCACTGTTTCGCGGGGGCGAGGTAGCCGAGCGTCTTGCCGATACCCGTCCCGGCCTCTGCCACCAGCATTTGCGGCGCGTCCTTGCGCTCGCGCGGGGCGAAGATCGACGCGGTCGCGCGGGCATAATCCTGCTGCCCCGGCCGCCGCTCGGCGCCGTCCCCGGTCAGCCGGTCGAGCCGCGCCGAAACATCGTCGTCGTTGATCGTCACCTGGCGCGGTTGCCCGCGCGGCGGCTGTTCCTCCCATTCGGGCAGGCGTGCGAACAGCCAGCGCTCATTGCCCTCGGGCACCGACAGGCGAGGCTGGATCATCGGCGACCACGCCCAGCGCTGGCGCGACAGGGCCTGCATGCCGTGCCATGCCCCCTCGCGTTCGGGCCAGGCGGGATCGTCGATGCTGTCGAGCATTGCTGCGGCCGCCTTCGGCAGGAAGGCAGCGATATCGTCTTCGCCCTTCGGCGGCGTCAGCCCGACCGCGGCTGCGATTCCTGCGGGTGTCGGCACCGCAAAACGTGCGGGATAGAGGAATGCAAATAGTTCGAGCAGGTCGAGACCCGACAGTTCGGGATAGCCCAGCCGGTCGCCGGTCAGCGTCGCATTGAGCAGCAGGTGCGGGGTCGCTGCAACCGCTGCAATCGCCTCGCCGCGCCCGACGCGCTGCACGCGGCCGTGCGTATCGGCTATCCAGATGCCGATATGGCTCGCGTGGATCGCGGGCAGGGTAAGCGGGTCGGGGGCCATCGCCTGACGCTAGGGACAAAAGGCGAACGCGGCAAGGTGGTCCGGGCGATCGCGAGCTTTCTCTTGCGACGGCAGGGAGGTTCGGCGACGCTGTGCCCAACCCGTTAAAAGGAATTCAGGGATGAACGAAGAGGCGGCGATCGGTGCGGTGGTCGATGAGATGTACGCGATGATTTCGGGCCCCAAGGGGCCGCGCGACTGGTCGCGGCAGGCGAATTGCTTTCATCCCGACGCGCGGCAGATCCGGACGTGGATCGATGCCGACGGCCGGGCGACGTTTCGCAGCATGGGACTGGACGATTATGCCCGCGACACGACGCCTTTCTTCGCCGAAAACGACTTTTTCGAGATCGAGATCGGGCGGCGGATCGACGTGCTGGGCAATATCGCGCATGTGTGGAGTGCTTATGAGGCGCGCGCCGCGCTCGACGATGCGCAGCCCGAGCGGCGCGGGATCAACTCGATCCAGTTGTTCAAGGACCCCGGTCTCGGCTGGCGGATCGTGGCGATGATCTGGGACAATGAGCGCGACGGCGTGGCGATCGCGCCCTTCTGACGATCAGGCCCGATGCCTAGCTCAGCCCGCGGCGTCCGAAGACGGGAGCGCGGGCCGTGTGAAAAATCTGGGCGGGCTCGATTATCGATGTGCGGCGTGCGCGTGTCAGTGCGTTGTGAAGCGCGCCATGCGTCAGTTCATACGGGAAGCGCACGCCCATGCGGTCATATTCGGACCACATGACCACCGCGTAAGTGACTTCGCCGGCATAGTGGATTTCGCAGCGCGAGCGCGCGGGCATGCTCGCCCCGTCGATGCGCGCGCCGCCTTCGGACAGGTCGGTAATCCGGCCGTCGACGAAGTTGAGCACGCCGTTGACGGTGACGTCGATCGAAACGGCGGTGCGTTTGTGGCTGCGTGCGGTGGGGGTGCGAAAATTGTCCATGTCCGGGACGCTACGCTCGCATGGTAAATTTTCCGGTAACGATGTTGGCTCGCTCCGGGACAATGTTGCAAGCGATGGCGGACAATGATCTATGCGGGTCATGGTCCGTCCGATCATCCTCTATGGTATCGGTCTCGCCGCCGCGGCGTTCCTGCTCGAATGGCTGAACTACAAACATGTCGTGCATCGCTGGTCGACCGAATTTTACATTGTCTGCGTTGCGGTCATTTGCGTGGCGCTCGGCATATGGGCCGGTAACCGGCTGACTGCGCGGCCGCGCCGGGCTTTTGCGCGCAACGATGCGGCGATTGCCGCGCTGGGGCTCAGCGCGCGCGAGTGCGAGGTGCTGGAAATGCTGGCGGCGGGCCATGCCAACAAGGTGATCGCGCGCCAGCTCGGTATCTCGCCCAACACGGTGAAGACGCATGTCGCGCGGGTTTATGAAAAGCTGGCGGTCGCCAGCCGGACGCAGGCGGTGCAGAAGGCGCGGACGCTCGACATTCTGCCGTAAAATCGGGCGACGGGCATCAAATCACCCGTTTGGGTGATGGATTTCGGTCGTTGTTCCGGCCCATCCCGCATGTCATTTACCGGATGGGGAGACAGATAATGGGCAGGATCATTGCAGTTTACGGTGCCATCGCGGGCGTCATCGTCATTATCGGCATGTTTATCAGTATCACCTTCGTCGCCGATCATGGCGCGATGGGCATGGTTGCCGGCTATCTGTCGATGCTGGTTGCGTTGTTGTTCGTTTTCATCGGCGTGAAACGCTATCGCGACGTCAATCTGGGCGGGGTCATCACCTTCTGGAAGGCGCTGGGCGTCGGTCTCGGTATCGGGCTTGTCGCGTCGACCTTCTACATTCTCGGCTGGGAGCTTTATATGTGGCAGACCGGCGGGACGTTCATGGCCGACTATATCGCCCAGAGCGTCGAGGATATGCGCGCGGCGGGTAAGCCCGCCTCCGAAATCGCCGCCTTCTCCGCCGAAATGAGCGCGATGGCGGAGCAGTATAAGAATCCGCTGTTCCGCATGGCGCTGACGCTGACCGAGATATTGCCCGTCGCGCTGCTGGTATCGCTCGTGTCGGCGGCGCTGCTGCGCCGGAGCAGCTTCATGCCGGCGACGCAGCCGCGGGGGTGATCGAGACGGGGCGGCATCGGCGGGCGGCGATCTCGATATTGGCTTTCCTACATTCCATCGACGTGCTTGATACTGTCCGATGCAATCGATTGCCGCCTCTTTCGCTAAAGCGACAAAGGAGACAAAATGGATGCGCGCGTCCGTATCCTTTGTCTCCTTAAACCGGGAAGGTCCGGTCAATATTGCTGATTCACGAGTGAAGTTGCGCAGTTTTCCGCGCTTCTTTCCATCGGCGCTTCTTGCCGCTATGGGGCGCAGCTATGACTGACTTGCACCTTCACCCTTCGCTGCGCGAACCCGCGCAAACGTCCAAGGCCTGGCCGTTCGAGGAAGCGCGCAAGCTGGTCAAACGCTATCCGGACGGGAAGCCCGGCGGCGAGGCGATATTGTTCGAGACCGGCTATGGTCCCTCGGGCCTGCCGCATATCGGCACCTTCAACGAAGTGCTGCGCACGACGATGGTCCGCCGCGCCTATGAGGCGCTGACCGGCGGTGCACCGACGCGACTCGTTGCGTTCAGCGACGACATGGACGGCCTGCGCAAGGTTCCCGACAATGTGCCGAACGGCGACATGCTGCGCGAATATCTGGGCAAGCCGCTGACCGCGATCCCCGACCCGTTCGGCAAGTATGAAAGTTTTGCGCATCATAACAATGCGATGCTGCGCGAGTTTCTCGACCGGTTCGGCTTTGAATATGAATTCGTCAGCTCGACCGAACGCTACAAGGCGGGCGCGTTCGACGATGCGTTGAAGAATGTCCTGCGGCATAATCAGGACATCCTCGACATCATGCTGCCGACGCTGCGCGCCGAGCGTGCCGCGACCTACTCGCCGATCCTGCCGGTCAGCCCCAAGTCGGGGGTCGTGCTGCAGGTGCCGGTCACCGTCGTCGATGCCGACGCGGGGCTCGTGTCGTTCGAAGATGAGGGCGAGACAATCACCCACTCGATCCTCGGCGGCGGCGCAAAGCTGCAGTGGAAGGTCGACTGGGCGATGCGCTGGGTCGCATTGGGCGTCGACTATGAAATGTACGGCAAGGATCTGACCGACAGCGGCGTCCAGTCGGGCAAGATCGCGAAGGCACTCGGCGGGCGGAAGCCCGAGGGGCTGATCTACGAAATGTTCCTCGACGAAAAGGGCGAGAAGATTTCGAAGTCGAAGGGCAATGGCCTCAGCCTCGAGCAATGGCTCGACTATGGCAGCGAGGAAAGCCTGGCATTCTTCGCCTATCGCGAGCCCAAGGCGGCGAAGCAGCTGCATATCGGCGTGATCCCGAAGGCGGTCGACGAATATCTGCAGATGCGCGGGAATTACGCGGCGCAGGAGCCCGACAAAAGGCTGGGTAATCCGGTGCACCATGTCCATGCGGCGCGCGGCGAGGATATGCCGCCGGCCGAACTGCCGGTGACCTTCGGGCTGCTGCTCAATCTCGTCGGGGTGATGGGCGCCGATGCGTCGAAGGACCAGATCTGGCGCTACCTCGGCCAATATGTCGACGGTGCGAGCGCCGCGACCTGGCCCGAACTCGACCGGCTGATCGACAATGCGATGGCGTATAACCGCGACTATGTCGCGCCGACGCTCAATCGCCGCAAGCCGCAGGGCGGCGAGGGGGCGGCCTTGCAGGAACTCGACGCGAAGCTCGCGGCGCTGCCCGATGATGCCGGTGCCGACGACATCCAGAACATCGTTTACGAGATCGGCAAGAACGAGGCCTATGGCTTTGAAAACCTGCGCGACTGGTTCAAGGCGCTCTACGAGACCCTGCTCGGGTCGAGCGCGGGGCCGCGTATGGGCAGCTTCATCGCGCTGTTCGGGATCGACAACACGCGGCGGCTGATCGCAGAGGCTTTGGCCTGAGGAGACGCATATGGCGGCTTATGAGCTGGCACAGATCAACATCGGCCGTTTCCGCCTGCCGCCGGGCCATGTCGCCAACCGCGATTTCATGGACGCGCTCGACCATGTGAACGCCGTCGCCGAGGCGGCCGACGGCTTTGTCTGGCGGCTCACCGGCGAGGGCAATAACGCGACCGACGTGCCGGTGACCGACGACCCGCACCTGATCGCGAACATGTCGGTATGGCGCGATATCGATGCGCTCGCCGCCTATGTCTATCGCACCCCCGACCATCTGACGATCATGAAGCGGCGCAAGGAGTGGTTCGACCATATGGCGCTCTATCAGGCTTTATGGTGGGTTCCCGCGGGACATCGCCCGACCGTGGCCGAGGGCATGGCGCGGATCGCGATGCTCGAAACGGAGGGCCCGACGGCCGGGGCCTTCACCTTCAAACGCCCCTTTGCGGCGCCCGACGGCACCCCGGCGCTGCCGGTGCAGGACGAATGTGCATGATCGACATCTTCACCACCGGCGGGACGATCGACAAGGTCTATTTCGACGCATTGAGCGAGTTCCAGATCGGCCCTGCGGCGATCCCCGACATGCTGCGCGAGAATAATGTCCATGTCCCGCACCGCGTCACGCAGTTGATGCGCAAGGACAGCCTCGAACTGGACGACGCTGATCGCGAGACGATCCGCGCCGCAGTCGCCGCCAGCGACGCGTCGCGCATCCTTGTCACGCACGGCACCGACACGATGGTGACCACGGGCCGCGTGCTCGCCGGAATCGCGGGCAAGACGATCGTGATGACGGGCGCGATGCAGCCCGCCTCGGTGCGCGCGAGCGATGCCGAGTTCAACGTCGGCTTCGCGCTCGCAGCGGCGCAGACGCTGCCGCCCGGGGTCTATGTCGCGATGAACGGGATGATCTTCGATCCCGAAAAGACGGTCAAGGACCGCGCCGGCCAACGGTTCGTGCAGGAATAAGGTTCAGCCGCGTGCCGTGACCTGCCGCAACACCGCAGCATAGTTCGGCGCGATCGTCATCGAATCATGCCGTCCGGCTCGCCCCAGCGCGGCGTGAACCTGTGGCAACCGGTAACAGGGCACGCCCATGAACAGGTGGTGCTCGGCGTGATAATTCACCCAATATGGAGCGACCGTCGCACGCGCGAGCCAGCTTGCATGGGTGGTGCGCGCATGGGTGAAGGGATCGTCGCTGCCCGTCGTCGTGCACGCATGTTCGGCGATGTTGCGGATGCGCAGATATAGCTGGAACGTTGTGGCCAGCCCGGCGAGCCAGAGCAGGTACGGCGTCCAGCCATAGAGTGCGAGCGAGGCGGCAAGGAGCACCGCCTGTACGACGAGGAAACGACCGACCGCGCGCGCCACCGCCATCGCCCCCGCGACGTCGATCGTCGGTGACGTCATGCCGTCGTCGGATTGCTTGTTGAAGGGCGTCCCGGCCTTGGTGCTGGCGCCGCCCTTCTGGCCCTGTTCGCCGCGCAGCATCGCCTTGAGGCCGACGAAGGCGAAACCGAATTGCGCCATGCGTTGCTTGAAAAAGGTTTGTCCCGTCATATCGCGCAGCACCTTGCGCCAGAGGCTCGCGCGCGTGGTGGGGAAGGGCTTCGACAGCGACAGATCCGGGTCCTCGGGTTGCTGGGTGAACTTGTGATGCTGAAGATGATAGGTGCGATAGGCGATCAGGTCCGAGCCTACCGCGGCGCCAGTCAGCCATTGGCCGAGAAAATTGTTGAGTTTCCGGTTTGGATGGAGCGCGCCGTGCGCCGCGTCGTGCATCAGGATTGCGAGGCCGAGCTGGCGTCCGCCGACGAAGATGATCGCGACCAGCCACGCTGCGGGGTTCTGCGACCATGCGGCGAGGCCGACGAGCGCGATGCTGACGATCCACGCATGGGCGACCAGCCATATACCGCGCCACGCCGACGCGCGCGTGATCGCCGACCATTCGGCGCGGTCGAAAAAGCGGTCGGGCGGAAACAGGCGGACGGCGGGCATGACCGATCTATAACAAGTTGCGAACCGAAACGTAACCCCTTCCGTTTTGGCACAATATCGGCGGAAATCACGAGCTTGCGGTAAGGATTTGGAAACCCGTTCGGGGCAGTGGTTTCCGCGACCAGAAGAGCAGGAATTTCGAGAAATTGGGGGTTCGGCGTAGCATAGTCAGGCCGGTGGCCAGCGAGTTGTCGTCCGACGAATCGCTGTTCGACTCACCGGAGTTCGTTACGCGCCTGATGCGCGTGGCAAAGCTGTGGCACTATGTGCTGATCGGCCGCGTCCTTGCGTTCCTCACCTTCGCCTTTCTGCCCGGGGTTGCCGGATTCCTCGATCATCCCTCGCAATGGCTGGTGATGGCGATGGGCCTGCCCTGCGACATCGTGCTGACAGTGATCGGGCAGGCGATGCGCAAGCCCAGACCGCTAGTCCACAGCCATGTGCGGATGATGGCGATGCTGTGTATGGCGCTGATCGCACTCGGCACGTTGCTCAATGCCGCGGCGATGTTCGCCGCGATCGCTATTCCCGACGGCGGTATCTATTTCGACGCCTTTACCGCGATCCAGGTCGGGTCGATCCTCGTCGCGGCTTCGGCGGCGGCGATCGTCCGCCCGGCCTTTTTCACCTTCGCCGGGGCGACTGCGCTGGGCGGCGCGATCGGTGTGGCGTCGTGGCCGTTTGCGGTCGCGGGGTTCGTCTTTCTCGGGCTGCTGATCGTGATGATGCGCGAAGATGTCCGGCACCAGCGGCGCGCGACGCGAACCGCGCGGCTGAGCGTCAGCGAACAGCAGCGGGCGCTGAACCTGATGCGCGATTTCGAGCGCGCGGGGCGCGGCTGGTTCTGGGAAACCGACCGCTATGGCCAGCTCGTCTATATCTCGCCGACCGTTGCGGCGCGGCTTGACCGGCCGCTCGCCGATCTGCTCGGCCATCCTTTTACCGACATCATCCGCAAGCGAATCGGCAACGACGAGAGCGAGGAGCGCACGCTGGGCTTCAGCCTGTCGTCGCGCACGCCGTTCAAGGAACTGACGGTGCAGGCGGCGGTTCCCGGCGAAGAACGCTGGTGGTCGATCTCGGGCCATCCGATCAGCAACGAGCTGGGCAATTTCCAGGGCTTCCGCGGCAGCGGCACCGACCTGACCGACAAGAAACGTTCGGAGCGCGAGATCAACCAGCTCGCCCGCTACGACACGCTGACCGGCCTTGCGAACCGGCTCCATATTACCGATTTGCTCGAACGCGCTCTCAGGGGGCACGGCGGTCAGGCGCAGCCATGCGCGCTGCTGCTGATGGACCTCGATCGCTTCAAGGCGGTGAACGACACGCTGGGTCATCCCGTCGGAGACCAGTTGCTGCAGCAGGTCGCGGGGCGGTTGACGCAGATCGTCGGCGACAAGGGGCAGGTCGGGCGGCTTGGCGGTGACGAGTTCCAGATCGTCGTGCCGCAGATGAGCCAGCCCGAAAAGCTCGCGGGCATCGCCAATGCGATCATCCTCAGCCTCGCGAAACCGTTCGCAATCGAAGGCGAACAGGTGCGGATCGGATCGTCGATCGGCATTGCGGTATCGGAAGGGCAGGGGGTGAGTGCATCGGCCCTCGTTCGCAATGCCGACCTTGCGCTATATGCGGCGAAGGATGCCGGGCGCGGCGTCTATCGCTTCTATGCCGATGCGATGCACAATCAGGCAAGCGAGCGCAAGGCGATCGAGGATGCGCTTCGCGATGCGCTGGCGAAGGATGAACTCCAGCTTCTCTATCAGCCCATTGTCGACGTCCGGAGCGAGCGGATCACGGGTTTCGAGGCGCTCATCCGCTGGCATCATGCGGCCGATGGCATGATCAGCCCGTCGAAATTCATTCCGATCGCCGAGGAATCGAACCTGATCGTGCCGATCGGCGAATGGATCATCCGCACCGCCTGCGCGA
>JALDYH010000081.1:0-16491 GCA_032154175.1 Sphingopyxis sp.
GGCCACGAGTCTGGAATCCACCCCGACACAGCCATCATGTCCGCGACTGCGTCAGCTTGTGCACCGGCCCGAATTGCGCAATGGCCGCCCCGACAAACGGCAGCGCAACCAGCCACAACCGCACTCCCGTTACCCCCAGCGGGCTCGCAATGCTGATCGCCGCCGTCGCGCCAAGCCCCGCGCAGATGAGCAGCAACCCGACCATCAGCCGCCAGTGTGGCACCTCCCTGTCGCTGGCGCTTGCGCGTTCGTAGCGCGCGAAGGCCATGATCAGCGGGAATAATGCGGCGATGTAGAGCGCGAACCAGAGCGGCCGCGCGAGCCACCATGCGGCGCTGCCCGGCTGGACATCGAGGCCGACCCCACCGAGCAGCCATGCCGCGACCATGACGAGCACGAAGGCGGTGAGGTGCCAGAGGTAGATCGTCATGATCATCCCGTTGACGAGCACGACGCCGGTCCAGATGCGGATATTGTCGAGCATACGCCGCCCCGCGGGTTCGAGCGCAAGCGCAAAACCCGCCTGCGCAATGCCGAGCGCCAGCAGCGCAAGCGTCGGCGGCATCGAGTTGCTGAGGCCCGAGCCCGGCACGCCGATCATCGCCACCGGATAGGGCCCGAGACCGACGAGCAGGCCAAGCGCGATCAGGCCGCTGACGCCCCAGAGCAAGGCCCTGCCCGGCGTCAGGCGCCCCTCGCTCCACGCAAAACCCAGTTGATGGATCGCGAGCCACACGAAGGCGAAGTTGAGGAAATTCACATAAGGCACGTCGAAGCGCAGCGCCGCGATATCGATCGCCACCGCCCCCGCGACAAGCGCCCAGAAGGAAGCGAACCCCCAGCGCCGCCATGCCTTCCACGTCAGCGGCACGACCGCCGCAACCATCAGATAGACGGACAGGAACCACACCGGGATCAACGCGAGTTGCGCCGCCATCGCGACAACGCCGCGATCGATCCCCATCAGCGTGCCGAACATCGCGACGAGCGTCCAGATCAGGAACAACGGTAACACCGGGTTGATCAGCCGCTGCAATCGCCCGCTGAACCAGCTTTCGTAGCTGCCTCCCTTTCGCTGCGTCGCGGCCCACGACATGCCGTTCGAGAAACCGCCGACGAGGAAGAAGAGCGGCATCACCTGGAACCCCCAGGTCAGCCACTGCGTCCACGGCAATATGCCGAGCAGGTGCCCGCCCTCGACCGCGCCGTCCTTCATATAGGGCGCCGCGACCAGCCAGTGACCGACGACGACAGCAAGGATCGACAGCGCGCGGAGGAAATCGACGTAGCGATTGCGCTCGGGCGGCGCCTGCCGCGCCATATCTTTCGCACGCGACCATATGGTTTTGCGAGCAGCGCCAGTGGTTTCGCTCAAGATATTGTCCCTCTCCCGACAGAAACCCCAAGCTAGTGTCGCGCCGCGTCAACGCAAGCCTTTGCCTTGGCGCGCCAGCCTTGCTATCGGCTCTGGGCAATGGCCAGTACCACCGACGACCTTCCGCCTTCCGAACCCGTCCCCGGCATGATCGATACCCCGTTCGACAGTGCGCTGTCCGAACGTTACCTCGTCTATGCGCTGTCGACGATCACCGCGCGTTCGCTGCCCGACCTGCGCGACGGGTTGAAGCCCGTCCACCGCCGCCTTTTGTGGGCGATGCGCGCAATGCGGCTCGACCCGTCGCAGGGTTACAAGAAATCGGCGCGCGTCGTCGGCGACGTCATCGGTAAATTTCACCCGCACGGCGACACCGCGGTTTATGATGCGATGGTCCGTCTCGCGCAGGATTTCTCGCTCCGCTATCCGCTCGTCGACGGCCAGGGTAATTTCGGCAATATCGACGGCGATAATGCCGCGGCGTACCGCTATACCGAGGCGCGGCTGACGCGCGTCGCGATCGACCTGATGCAGGGTCTCGACGAGGGCACGGTCGATTTCCGTCCGACCTATAATGGCGAGGATGAAGAGCCCGAAATCATGCCGGGCCTCTTCCCGAACCTGCTCGCCAATGGCGCGAGCGGCATTGCGGTCGGCATGGCAACGAATATCCCGCCGCACAACGCCGCCGAAGTCATCGGCGCCGCGCTGCTGCTGATCGAAAACCAGAACGCCGAGCTGTCCGAACTGCTCGAACATGTGAAGGGCCCCGATTTCCCGACCGGCGGCATCGTCGTCGACAGCCCCGAAACGATCGCGCACGCCTATGAAACCGGCCGCGGCGGCTTCCGCGTCCGCGCGCGCTTCTCGACCGGAAAGCTGGAGGACGGCAGTTGGGAAGAAAGCGGCATCGAGAAATTGTCGGGCGGCACCTGGCAGCTCGTGATCAGCGAAATTCCCTACGGGGTCGCCAAGGGCAAGCTGATCGAACAGATCGCACAGCTGATCGCCGACAAGAAATTGCCGATCCTCGAGGACGTCCGCGACGAAAGCGCCGAGGACCTGCGCATCGTGCTCGAACCCAAGAGCCGCAACGTCGATCCCGACGTGCTGAAGGAAAGCCTGTTCCGGCTGACCGACCTTGAAAGCCGGTTCGCGCTCAACCTCAACGTTCTCGACGCGACGCGCACGCCGAAGGTTATGGGGCTGAAACAGCTGCTCACCGAATGGCTGCAGCACCAGATCGTCGTGCTTGTCCGCCGCGCGCAGCACCGCATCGCGAAGATCGACGACCGGCTCGAACTTGTCGCGGGCTATATCATCGCCTTTTTGAACCTCGACCGGATCATCGAGATCATCCGCACCGAGGACGAGCCGAAGCCGGTGATGATCGCCGAATTCATCCTGACCGACCGGCAGGCCGAAGCGATCCTCAACATGCGCCTGCGCAGCTTGCGCAAGCTCGAGGAAATGGAGCTGAAGCGCGAGCAGGCCGATCTGACCGCCGAGCGCGAGGAACTCGCCAAGCTGATCGAAAGCCCGGCGCGGCAGAAGACCCGGCTGCGCAAGGATCTGGAAAAGCTGCGCGACGTTTACGGGCTCGAAACCTTGCTCGGCGCGCGCCGCACGACGATCGCCGAAGCGGCGCCGGCACGCGACATTCCGCTCGACGCGATGATCGAGAAGGAACCGGTGACGGTGATCCTGTCGAAACGCGGCTGGATCCGCGCCCAGCGCGGCCATGTCGCCGCCGACCAGTGGGCCGAGTTCAAGTTCAAGGAAGGCGACGAGCTGCTGTTCGCCGCGCACGCGCAGACGACCGACAAGCTGCTGGTCGCCGCAAGCGACGGCCGCTTCTTCACCGTCGGCGCCGACAAGCTGCCCGGCGGACGCGGGTTCGGTGAGCCGCTGCGCCTGATGGTCGACATCGACCCCGAGGCGCGGATCGTCGCGATGATCCCCGCCACGCCGGACGGCCGCCTGCTGCTCGCCTCGACGAGCGGCCACGGCTTCATCGCCCAGATGGGCGAGGTGGTCGCCGAAACCCGCAAGGGCCGTAATGTCGTCAATCTGAAGCCCAAGGCGGCGCTTGCAGTCGTCCGGCCGGTCGCCGCCGACGACGACAGCGTCGCGGTGGTTGGCGAGAACAGGAAACTCGTCGTCTTCCCGGTCGCCGAAGTACCCGTAATGGCACGCGGCCAGGGCGTGATGCTGCAGCGCTACCGCGACGGCGGCCTATCCGACGCGGTCAGCTTCGCCTTTGCCGAAGGGCTAAGCTGGGCGATGGGGGGCGACACCGGCCGGACACGAACCGAAACCGACCTCGCACCGTGGCGCGTCGCGCGCGGCGCCGCCGGCCGAATGCCACCGACAGGTTTTCCACGGAACAATCGCTTCGGCTGATCGTATTTCGATGTAGCCGTAAATCCCTTATTTACTTCCCGTAACCTAGGCATTGGGCAATGGGGAAAGGTCGCACAAAACCCGCTGTTATGCCTATCGATAGAACCGGCGAAGACCGGCCCTTATTGTTCGTCGGCTGGATCGACGCGTTGCCCGTTCCGGCCGCGCTGATCAGACCGATGGCGCGCGGCAATTTTCGACTGCATGCGAGCAACACGGCCTTCGACCGGTTGAGCCTGTCGCCTGCGGGCGTCGATGCGCCGATCGAACTGCTGCGCGCGATCGAGCGCGCATCACAATATCCCGAGGAATCGCAGGAGTTTTCGTGCCAGCTCGGCGAAGGCCCGGCGGCGCGCGACCTGCGCGGATCGATCGGACCGCTGCCCACCGAATCGGGCAGCGACGGGTTATTTCTGCTCACGCTGATCGACCGGACGCAGGAGATGATGACCGAGCGCAACCTGCGCCGCGAACTCGTCTCCGACAGCCTGACCGGCCTTCCCAACCGCGCCGGCTTCGAAGAGCTGGTCGAACAGCGCACGCGCACCGAAAGTGCCGGCACCGACCACGCCATCCTGTTGCTCGACCTCGCACGATTTTCGCGGATCAACGAGCATATCGGCCCGATGGCGGGTGACGAGTTGATCATCACCGTGGCGCGGCGATTGAAATCGAGCCTGCGCAGCGGTGATATCCTGGCCCGTACCGGCGGCGACGAATTCGCGATTTCGTCGCGCGTTGCGGGTGGCCGCGCCGACGTCCGCGAAATGGCGCGCCGTATCCGTGGCTGCTTCGACCATCCCTTCCGGATCGGCGAACTGAAGGTCAGCGTCGATTGCGCGCTCGGCTGCGCAATCCAGCCCGCAGCTGACACCGATGTCGCCGATCAGATCCGGCATGCGCAGATCGCACTCAAGCGGGCGAAGCAGACGGACCGCATCGAAATCTATGAACCCGAAGCCGCGATGGTGTCGGACAATCGCTTCGGGCTCGAGACAGAGCTGCGCAACGCGATCGAGGAAGACAGGCTCCACCTCGCTTTCCAGCCGCTGATCGAATTGTCGAGCGGCCGCGTCGCCGGTTTTGAAGCCCTCGCACGCTGGGACAACAGCCGCGGCACATCGGTTTCACCGACCGAATTCATCCCGATCGCCGAGGATTCCGGGCTCATCGTGCCGCTCGGCCAATGGGCGATCAGCAAGGCGGCCGCGGTGCTTGCCGAATGGGACCGGCAAAATGGCGCGGTCGTCGATGCGTATTTCTCGGTCAATGTCTCGGCGATCCAGCTGGTCCGCGACGACGTCGCAGCGGTCGTCCGTCAGGCGCTCGAAAGCCAGAAGATCGGCGGCGAACGGCTGATGATCGAACTCACCGAAAGCGCGATCATCGGCGATCCCGACCTGGCGTTGTCGGTGCTCAGCGAGCTGAAGGCGCTCGATGCGCGCGTCGCGATGGACGATTTCGGTACCGGTTACTCGAACCTCGCCTATCTTCAGCGTCTGCCGATCGACGTCCTCAAGATCGATCGCAGCTTTGTCGAGCATATGGTGGACGACCGCGACAAGGTCGCGATCGTACGGACCATCCAGAGCCTTGCCGAAGTGCTGGGGATGAAGACCACAGCCGAAGGGGTCGAGACCGCCGATCAGGCGCGGCTGCTGTCGGCGCTCGGATGCGATTTCGGGCAGGGATTCCTGTTCGCGCGGCCGATGGATAGCGCCGCGGCGCTCGATTATTGGCGTCAGTCGCTCGCGCGCCCGATATTCTGATCGACGAGCTGGGCAACCCGCGCGGCATCCGGAAAATCTTCCGCGACCCATTCGGCCTCGACTGCTTTCAGGATGCGCGCCACCTCCGGGCCGACCGCGATCCCGCGTGCGACGATGTCGCCGCCCTTGAGCGGCATTTCGGGGACGGTCCAGCCCGATAACGCCTGGACGGCGGTACCTGCCGAAGCCGTGTCGTCCGCGAGGAGGTGGACATCGCGCGCGGCGTCGACGCCGATCGCGTGGGCGAGTTGCCGGACCGGCCGCGCAATGTCGGCGCGGCTTCCACCGAGCGCGGCCAGATGCTTGCGCTGCCGCGTCGACAGCCGCAGCCGGCTCGCGACCTGTTCGGCTATGGCGGCATCGGCGGGAAGCAACGCCGCAAGGCGGCGTAGCGGCGCGACGGGAACCGCTGCGGCTTCCTCATTGGCCACGAGCCGGTCGAAGACCGCGCCGAAGCCCGCATCGAGCTCGGGCAACAACACCTCGAAAATACCGTCCGCCGCCATTTGCCCGACGATGGCGCGCGGATCGGGGAGTGAGAGAATCTTGAGCAATTCGTCCGCGATACGTTCGCGCGACAGACTCTTGAGCGATTGGCGCGCCGCCATCACCGCGATGTGACTGGCCGCATCGAGGTCGCCGCGCCCGAAACGCGCCGCGAAGCGATAGAAACGCAGGATACGCAAATGATCCTCGGCAATGCGCGTCGCGGCATCGCCGATGAAAGCGACGCGCCCGGCCTCGAGGTCGGCGAGGCCGCCGAACCAGTCGTCGACCGTCCCGTTGTCGGGGTCGGCATAAAGCGCGTTGATCGTGAAGTCGCGCCGCGCAGCATCGTCGCGCCAGTCGTCGGCGAAGGCGACCGTCGCGCGGCGGCCGTCGGTTTCGACGTCGCGGCGCAGCGTCGTTATTTCATGATGGTCGCCGCTGGCGATCGCGGTGACAGTGCCATGCGCGATACCCGTCGGGATCACCTTGATGTCGGCCGCTTCCAGCCTCCGCGTCACCTCCTGCGGGAGCAAGGGTGTCGCCAGATCGATGTCGGTGACGGGCAGGCCAAGCAAGGTGTCGCGCACCGCGCCGCCGACGATCTTCACCGCCCCGCCGCCGGCGGACAGGGCCGCAACGATCCGGTGCAGACCGGGCCGCGCGCGCCATTCGGCATCGGGCAGCCGCGTCACCGGTGCCATCCGTGCGGCATCCGCCGCGCCAGGTTGATGATGATTCCCGCCGTCACGCCCCAGATCCGCTTCCCCCGCCAGTCCATGTCATAATAGTGGCGATCCTGTCCCTGCCAATTCGCGTGATGGCGCTGATAATTGTCAGGATCGAAAAGGGTATCGAGCGGCACTTCGAACCATTCTTCGACCTCGTCGGGATTGGGATCGAACGCGAGGTCAGGCGGAATCACGCCGAGCACCGGGGTAATGATATAGCCGCTGCCCGAACGATAGGGTTCGGTCATGCCCGCGACCATCACGTCGCGGCGGCTCAAACCGATTTCCTCCTCGGCCTCGCGCAGCGCCGCGTCGACGGCGTCGCGGTCGCCGGGATCGATCTTGCCGCCGGGGAATGCGACCTGCCCCGCGTGGCTGCGCAACCATTGCGGGCGCTGGGTCAGGATGACGCCGGGGTCGGGCCGGTCGGTAAAGGCGATCAGCACCGCGGCATCGCGCAGCGTCGGGGTGCCGAGATAGGCTTCGTCCTCGCCCGCGTCGGGGAGAAGGTTATCGAGCGCCACGCGCAATTTTTCGGACAGCATCAGTCGTCCACCAGCGGGAAGCGTTCGCCATTCGACCAGATCGCGGGCAGCTCTGCTCCGTCGGCGAGTGCCATGTCGACGATCTCGTAATAAAGAGCGCGGTCGATCCGCGCTTCGAGCCCGTTGCCGATCGTACCGCGTACATGAAGCCGCGGATCGGGATTGTCGGTATCGCTGCCGAAGCTGAGCGGATGGTCGGCGCCGGCCATGACCAGATCGTCGGTGTCGAGGCGAAACACCAGCTTGCGCGCGTCGCCCTCGCCTTCGCTCTTCATCTCGACCGCGCGGAAGGGTGTGTCTTCAACGACGATGCCGAGCTTCTCGGCGGGGGTGACGAGGACATGGCTGCCGTCGGCCTCGCGGCGCAGGATTGTCGAGAACAACCTGACCATCGCGGGCCGGTTGATGCGGCCGCCCTCGTGATACCAGCTGCCGTCGGCGCGAATTTCCATCGCGCTGTCGCCGGTCCGCCCGGGATGCCACTGATCGACCGGCGGCAGCTTGCGCGCCGCGAGCAATTCCGCCGCCTCTGTGAGCGAAAGCTGCGAAAATTCCCTGGGAAGCGATGGCGCGGGGGTGACCATTCATCCGACATAGGCGGAAGGACGGCAGGTGCAACCCCGACCGTCTCAGCGCGGCCCGATCATTCCCGCACGGACCGGCAGGCGGTGCCCGTTCACCGCCCGGGCGAGCAGACGGCGCTTTTCGAAGGGGCCGGGCAAATCCCATTCGCCCGTGGCGTCGGCAGTGAAGCCGAAGAAGCGGCCATAATATTCGGGGTCGCCGATCATCATCAGCGCACCGTCGGCCCCGGTTTCCGCAGCATCGAGCATCCTCGCCATCAAGGCACGGCCATGGCCGCCGCGCTGGACGTCGGGGCGGATCGCGACCGGGCCGACCATCACCAGCGGAACCGCGGTGGCATCGGGCGAGCGGAGCGCGACGGGCCAGCACTGGATCGTGCCGACCAGCGCGCCGTCCTCGACGAGCGCAAAGCTGAGCGCCGCCACCGCATCCACGCCTTCACGGATGCGATAGGCGGTTCGTCCAAAGCGATCCGTTCCGAAAGCGGCGTCGAGGAGATCCTCGACCGCCTGCGGCTCGATATTCGACAATGGAAGTAACTCGACCAACGCGTACCCTTTCGCTAATGCGGCGGCGCTTTAGGGACCGGGGGGGCGCTTGCAAACCCCCGACGGACAGGAATTTCTTGTGACCGATACATTGTGGCTGGAAGTGAACGGGCTGACCGCCCAGGTGCTGACCGGCATCTATTCCGAAGAAACGCATCTGCCGCAGCCGCTGCGCATCTCCGTGCGCGCGAAGCTGGGCATGGCCGATCACTATGATCCGACGACGCCCCTCAGCCGCTCGAAAAACTACATGCACCTGAAATTCGCGGCGACCGAAGGCATCCCCAAGGATGTGCATTTCGTGCTGATCGAAAGCGTCGCCGACCATATCATCGACACGCTCTTCCTGCAGGACGACAAGGTCGAAGAGGTCGAGGTGAAAATCGTCAAGCTCGCGATCGCCGAGGAAGGCGAAGAGATCGGCATCACGATGCGACGGGCGCGCAAATGACGCAGAAGGTGGCGCTTGTAACGGGGGGTCTCCACCGCGTCGGCGCCGCGATCTCGGCCCGTCTGGCACGCGAGGGTTATGCGCTGGCAATCCACAAGCGCACTCCGGGCGACGCCGATCCGATACTCGCGGAGGCGCTGGCCGAAACGGGCGTGATCAGCCATCGGTTTGCCACCGACCTGGCCGACCCCGCCGCCGTTGATGCCCTGATTCCGGCGGTGATAGGGAAATTCGGCCGCGCCCCCGACCTGCTCGTCAACAATGCCGCCCTGTTCGCCGAGGGCGAGTGGGCCGACCTGTCGGCCGCGGCGCTCGCCGAAATGATGCAGGTCAATCATCATGCGCCCGTGATGCTGGCGAAGGCACTGGTTGCGCATAGCGAAGGAACGCGCCCCGCGATCGTCAATATCGTCGACCAGCGCGTTGTGCATCCGGTGCCCGACCAGATCGCCTACAGCCTGTCGAAATCGGCGCTGTGGCAGGCGACGGCGACGCTGGCGGTCGCTTTCGGAAACAGGGCGCGGGTCAATGCGGTGGCGCCGGGACTGACGATGGCCACCGAGGATTATTCGGCGGCGCAGGTCGAACGGTTGGCAAAGCTTATGCCATTGGAGGCGCTACCGGCACCGGCGCAGATTGCCGACGCGGTCGTCTATCTGGCGCGCGCCGAGGCGGTGACGGGGCAGACGATCTTCGTCGACGGCGGCGCGCATCTGGCGCCGATGGCGCGCGATTTCGTGGCGCTGGAAAGAGACTGAAACTCCTCCCTGTCGCGAAGCGATGGGGAGGTGGCAGCGCGAAGCGCTGACGGAGGGGCAATGACGCAACGCCGCGGCCCCTCCACCATCCGCTTCGCGGACGGTCCCCCTCCCCATGGCTTCGCCATAGGGACGATTATGCCCTATTCTTGTCTGCGATGGGGCGGCCGCCCTCAAGCCTTGAAGTGGCGAATGCTCTCCAGGTCCGCGCGCCCGAGCGGCTCGGTGAGCCACAGCCCGCCGCGGCCGCCGCGCGACCAGCGGACGATCGCCTTGCGACGGATGCCGCCGGGCAGCACGAAGGGAAGCCCACCACCCCAATGCCGTCAGCTGACCCCAGCCTCGCCGGGCGCGGTGCTCAGTAAATGTGCACTGCCTTGGTCACCAGATATCCGTCCAATCCCTCGGGCCCGCTTTCGCTGCCGAAGCCCGATTCCTTGATCCCGCCGAACGGGGTATCGAGTGCCGAGATCACGAAGCTGTTCACGCCGACCATGCCGCTTTCGATGCTGTCGACAATGCGGTTGATGCGCCGCCCATTCTCGGTGAACGCAAACGCCGCAAGGCCGTAAGGCAGCCGGTTCGCCTGTTCGAGCGCCTCGTCTTCGGTGCCGAACGGGCGGATCAGCGCCATCGGGCCGAACGGTTCGTTGTTCATCGCGTCGGCCTCGACCGGCACGTCGGCGATCGCGGTCGGCTGGAAGAAGTAGCCGTTGCCGGTCGCCTCGCCGCCCGCGATGACACGCGCGCCCTTGGCTTTCGCGTCGGCAACCATCGCTTCGAGCGCCGGAGCGCGGCGGGCATTGGCGAGCGGGCCCATCTGCGTGTCGGCGTCGAGCCCGCTGCCGATCTTCACCTTTGCCGTCCGCTCGGCAAAGCCCTTTACGAAGGCGTCGTATATGCCCTGCTGGACATAGAAGCGCGTCGGCGAGATGCATACCTGCCCCGCGTTGCGGAACTTCTGCCACACGACCTTGTCGAGCGTGGCTTCGAGGTCGCAATCGTCGAAGACCAGCACCGGGGCGTGGCCGCCCAGCTCCATCGTGATCCGCTTCACCCCGTCGGCGGCGAGCTTCATCAGATGCTTGCCGACCGCGGTCGATCCGGTGAAGCTGACCTTGCGGATCACCGGGCTCGCCAGCAGATGCCGGCTGATCATGTCGGGGTCGCCATAGACGAGCTGGACGACGTCGCCCGGGATGCCAGCATCGACGATGCAGCGCATGATCGCGCTGGTGCAACCCGGCGTTTCCTCCGGAGCCTTGGCGATCACGACGCAGCCCGCGGCAAGCGCGGGTGCGATCTTCTTGACCATCAGATTGACCGGAAAGTTCCAGGGGCTGAAGCCCGCGACCGGGCCGACGGGATGCCTCGTGACCATTGCGCGCTGGCCGAGCGGACGCTGGAGCACGCGGCCTTCGATCCGTTTGCCCTGCTCGGCGAAATAGTCGAACAGTCCCGCCGCCGACAGCACTTCACCGCGCGCCTCGGCGATCGGCTTGCCCTGTTCGAGCGTCAGCAGGGTCGCGATGTGGTCGACGCGTTCGCGGATCACCCCCGCGGCCTTGTGCATCAGCGCGGCGCGCTCGTCGGGGGTCTTCGCACGCCACACCGGCCAGCCGCGCTCAGCCGCCGCCAGCGCTTCGTCGAGGTCGGCGGCAGTCGCAACCGGCAGCTCGGCGATCGTGTCCGCGGTGGCGGGATTATAGACCGGGCGTCCCTCGCGCCCCTCGCCGCTCCGCCAGGCACCGTTGATGAAAAGCTGGAGGTCGGCATCGTAGGTCGCGGTCATTTGCAGGGCTCCGTTCTAGGCATGGTCATTGCGAGGAGCGAAGCGACGCGGCAACCTCCCGTCATCGGCCCGGCGTAGGGCGCACGGCTGGAGATTGCTTCGCTTCGCTCGCAATGACGGGTGCGATATAGGGCCGGCTCAGCGATAGTTAAAGCTGATGCTGATCCGTTCGCCCTTGCCACTATGTGGCATCACCTCGTGGCGCAGCCAGCTCTCCCAGAGGAAAACGCGGCCGGCGGCCGGCTCGGCATAAACGAAGGGCAGCAGATGCTCCGGCGCATCGTCCGTGCGGCCGGGCGCCGCCATCAGCATCGCAAGCCGCGGATCCTCAAGCTTGAGCGCGCCCGATCCCGGCGGGACAGCGACATAGAAGGTGCCCGACACGATGCTGTGCGGATGGATATGACCGCTGTGCGTGCCGCCGGTCTTCAGAATATTGACCCACAGGCTGTCGAGCTTGAGCGGTTTCGCGAGGTCGAAGTGGCACGCCCTGGCGAAGGCTTTGACTTCCTTGTCGAGCAGGCGCTTCAGATCGTGGAACGCCGGATCGCGCTCCGGCAGGTCGCCGAGGCTCGCATAGCTGGTATAACCCTTGTAGCCATGCTCACGGCTCCAGCGGCGCCCCGCGCCATCCTCTTCCGAAAACAGCCGGCTGCTTTCCTCCAGCTCTTCGAGCAGGTCGGGCGTGCCGATGTCGGCCTCGTAGAAAGTTGTAGCGAAGAGCGAACGAACGGGCATGATGGCCGCAAAGCACAGCAAGTGCGGACACGCAAGGGAGATGGGGATGGCCGAGTTTGAACTGATCGCCGACGGATTGCGCTTTCCCGAGGCGCCGGTCGTGATGGACGACGGCAGCGTCATCGTCGTCGAGATCGAGGCGAAGCGCATCACGCGTTGCTGGCCCGGCGGAAAAAAGGAGGTCATCGCGACCCCCGGCGGCGGCCCCAACGGCCTCGCGATCGGCCCCGACGGCAAGCTTTATTGCTGCAACAACGGCGGTTTCAACTATGTCGAATCGAACGGCTATCTGGCCCCGCACGGGATCGCCGACGACTATTCGGGCGGGCGGATCGAGCGGATCGATATCGCGACGGGCGAAGTCGAGGTGCTGTACAAGAGCGGCGATCACGGGGTGACGCTGCGCGGCCCGAACGACATCATGTTCGACGCGCACGGCGGCTTCTGGTTCACCGACCATGGCAAGGTCGATTATGCCGCGCGCTGCCACGACATCGTCGGTATCTTCTATGCGAAAGCAGACGGCAGCTTCATCGAGGAAGTGATCTTCCCGAGTTATAACCCCAACGGCATCGGCATCTCGCCCGACGGGACGAAACTCTATGCCGCCGAAACCTACACCTGCCGCCTGACCCAGTTCAATATCGTCGCCCCCGGCAAGGTCGACGATGCGGCGGGACCCGGCGGACCCGGCATCCCGCTCTATCGCCCCGCGGGTTATAAATTCTTCGACAGCCTCGCGATGGAAGCGAACGGCAATATCTGCGTCGCGACGATCGGCGAATGCGGTATCAGCGTCGTGTCGCCCGCGGGCGAGTTGGTCGAATTCGTCGCGACGGACGACATCTTCACAACCAATATCGCTTTTGGCGGCTCCGACCGGCAGGATGCCTATCTGACCCTGTCGGGTACCGGGCGACTGGTCAAGACGCGCTGGGCACGGCCGGGGCTGCAATTGCAATATTGAAGGGCCAGGAGCGCAAGCCGCATGCACGATGAAACCCATGCCGTCACGCGGATCGGCTGGCTGCGCGCCGCGATCCTCGGCGCCAATGACGGGATCGTGTCGACCGCGAGCCTGATCGCGGGGGTCGCGGCGGCAGGCGTGTCGCAATCGTCGATCCTCGTCACCGGCACCGCGGGACTGGTTGCGGGCGCGATGTCGATGGCGGCGGGGGAATATGTGTCGGTTAGCTCGCAGGGCGATGCCGAAAAAGCCGATGTCGAGCTGGAAAAACGCCACCTCGCCGCCGATCCCGAGTTCGAGCTCGAGGAGCTGACGCAAATCTATCAGGAGCGCGGGCTCGACCGTGCGCTGGCGGAGCAAGTCGCGGTGCAGCTCACCGAACACAACGCGCTCGACACGCACCTGCGCGACGAGCTGGGGATGACCGACGCGATGGCCGCGCGGCCGGTGCAGGCGGCGGCGGCTTCGGCGGCGAGTTTCGCGATCGGCGCGGCACTGCCGCTCGCGACGGTATTCGTCGATCAGGGCACGTCGCTGCCGTGGACGGTTTCGGCGGCATCGCTTGTCTTCCTTGCGATCCTCGGCGCGCTTGGAGCCAGGGCGGGCAATGCCCCGATGCTGCGCCCGGTCGTTCGGGTCACGTTCTGGGGTGCGATGGCCATGGCCGTGACGATCGCGATCGGAACACTGCTCGGGACGACGGTCGGCTAGCGTCGCTCCAGCCATTCGCGAAGCGCGACGGCATTGTTCCGTTCCTCGCTTTTCGCGGCATAGAGCAGGGTCACCGGTCCCGCCCGTATCGCCGCGTCGAGCGTGGACAGCGCGGCCTTCATTTCCTCGCTGCCCGCGTCGAGTTCGGCAAAATAGTTGAGCCGGAATTCGTCCCATGCTTCGCCCGAATCGGCGGTCTCACCGTGGAAGCGCTTGCGCAAACCATCGCTCGGCGACAGCGGCTTCAGCCATGCCGCGAGCGCCGCCCTGTCCTTCGATACGCCGCGCGGCCACAGCCGGTCGACGAGGAAACGCGTGCCGTCGCCGGGACCGGCCGGTTCGTGAATGCGTTTGACCGCGATTGTCAGGGGCGGCGCCATCTGTATGACTATCCGCCATCCCGCGACCGCGGGCAAGTCAATCGGAGGGGTCCGGACATGAGCGCAAAGAGCTGGGCGATCGACATCGATCGCGATGATATCACGCAAGCCGGTCTGGTCGTCGACGCCCATACGCCGCTCGCCCCGGGTCAGGTCCGCGTCCGCCTCGACAGCTATGCGATGACCGCGAACAACATCACCTATGCGGTGTTCGGCAAACCGGCGGGCCTGTTCGGCAACGATCAGGGCTATTGGGATTTCTTCGCCGAACGCGACACACCGGGCCGCCTGCCCGTCTGGGGCTTTGCGACGGTGACCGAAAGCGCCGCCGACGGCGTATCGGCCGGCGACCGCTTCTACGGATATTACCCGATGGCGGAGGGTGCGGTGCTGACTGCCGGCAAGGCGGGTCCGGTCGGCTTCACCGACGTGACGCCGCGGCGCACCACCCTGCCCCCCATTTACAACAATTATCAGCGGGTCGAGGCGCTGGAGGGCTATCGCACCGCCGACCATGATTACTGGCCGGTCTTCCGCCCGCTGTTCCTGACCGGCTGGCTGATCGCCGACCAGTTCGAGGATGAGGGCGATTATGGCGCCGAGCAGATCCTGATCGCGAGCGCGTCGAGCAAGACCGCGATCGGGCTAGGCTTCTCGATCAGGCGACGGCCCGAACCGAGGCCCGAAACCATAGGCCTGACCAGCGCCGCCAACGTCGATGCGCTCGCCGCACAAGGCATCTACGATCGTGTCATCAGCTACGACCGGATCATGACGCTCAATGCGGCCACCCCTGCGGCGCTCGTCGATATGGCGGGCAATGGTGCGGTGACGCGCAGCGTGCACAGTCATTTCGGCAGCCAGCTCAAGGCCTCGATCGTCGTCGGCAAATCGCACTGGGATGCGCAGGCCGACGGCGAGGGATTGCCCGGTCCCGAGCGGCAGGGCTTTTTCGCGCCGGGCCGCAGCCAGAAACGGATCGCCGACTGGGGCGGGCCCGCATTCGGGCAGAAGATCGCCGAAGCCTGGCTCGCCTTCATGGACGTTGCGCCGCGGCTGACTTCCGTCGATAAACGCAATGGCGGCGACGCGGCGCTCGCTGCCTATCGGGAGATGCTCTCGGGACAGGCCGACCCCAAAAAGGGGATCGTCGTCGTTCCATGAGGGTCGCACGGAGCAATCCCTTTCCCCGCCGCACGAAAGGATGGACCATGCTTCGCCCCCTTGTTGCCGCCGCCGCTCTTGCGCTCCTGCTTCCGGCCGGAACGGTGCTTGCCGAACCGCCCAGGGCTGCCCCCGCGCGCAAAGCCGACCTCGCCGACCGTGTAGCGGGCACCTACAAGGGCGATGTCGCGTCCGATGCGCGCGGATCGTCGCGCAGCAATGTCACGATCACCGTGACTCGGACGGGCCCGGACAAGGTCGAGATCAAGTCGGACTATCCGCGCATCCCGACGGTCACCATCGCGCTCGAAAAGGCGATGGACGCGATCCTCGCGGCGAACGGCCCCCATGTCTTCCTCCTCGACACGGTGCGTTCGCCCGACCGGCTCGACCTCACCATCGACGATGCGAGTTGGTCCGGAACCCGCGTCGCCACTTCTGCCAAACAATAAGGTTGCTCTCTTCCGCATGACCTACACGACCGTTATTTTCGACTTCGGCGGCGTCATCACGGCGTCGCCGTTCGAAGCCTTCAATCGCCTTGAGGAAGAACGCGGGCTGCCGCGCGATTTTGTCCGCCAGGTCAATGCGACCAACCCGGACGGCAATGCCTGGGCGAAGTTCGAGCGCGCCGAAATCGACGCGGCGGCGTTCGATACGCTGTTCGCCGAAGAGGCGCGCGCACTGGGGCATGAACTCGAAGGCGAAGCTGTGCTCGCGGTCATCGCCGGCGCCGTCCGCCCCGCGATGGTCGCCGCGCTCGACACGCTGAAGGATCGCGGCCTGACCATCGCCTGCATCACCAATAATGTTCCGGGCGGAAAAATGGGCGTCCGCGGCGCCGGCATGACGCGCAGCGAGGAGGCAGCAAACGAGGTCGCGGCAATCATGGCGCGCTTCGAGCATGTCATCGAATCGAGCAAGGCGGGGGTACGCAAGCCCGACCCGCGTATCTATCAAATGATGTGCGAGAAGCTCGGCGTCGAACCCGCCGAATGCATCTATCTCGACGATCTCGGCATCAACTGCAAACCCGCGAGCCAGCTCGGTATGCATGCAATCAAGGTGACGAGCGGCGAACAGGCGCT
>JALDYH010000082.1:0-16370 GCA_032154175.1 Sphingopyxis sp.
GCTCTTCGCCGTCGACCTTGACTTCGGTGCCCGACCATTTGCCGAACAGGATGCGATCGCCCGCCTTGACGTCGAGCGGGGTCACCTTGCCGTCATCGGCGCGGGTGCCGGTGCCGACCGAGACGACTTCGCCTTCCTGCGGCTTTTCCTTGGCGGTGTCGGGGATGATGATGCCGCCAGCCGTCTTTTCTTCGGCTTCGATACGGCGAACAAGCACGCGGTCGTGCAGCGGGCGAAATTGCATGGAAATCCCTCCAGAGATGGAAATGATGTCGTTTAGCACTCACAGGGCGCGAGTGCTAACACGCCGCCATATGGGTGGGAGTCAGATAGGCGTCAAGCGCCGCGCTACAAGATTCTTGAGAAGTTTTTGCGTCAGGTCGAAAGCAGGCCGAGACGGCCGCGCATTCGCCAGCGCAGGAGCAGCACCGCCGAAACCACGACCAATCCCACCGCAAGCCCGATCCACACGCCGACGCCCGCAAGCGGAGTCCAGAAGCCGAGATAGATGGCGGTGCCGTAGCCCGCGATCCAGTACCCGCAGATTGCGATGATCATCGGGGTGCGCGTATCCTGCAATCCGCGCAGCACGCCAGCGGCCACCGCCTGCGCGCCGTCGAAGAGCTGGAAGGCCGCGGCAACGACGAGGAACTGCATCGCGAAGCCGACGAGCGCCGCATTTCGCGCCGCATCGACGTCGACATAGATCGACAGCACAAGGCTGGGGAACAGCCACATCAGCAGCGCGGTAAACGCCATGAAGCCGATACCAAGCGCAAGCGATGCGGTGCCCGCATGGGCAATTCCGCGATGGTCGCGCGCACCATAGGCGAGCCCGACACGGATCGTCGCCGCCTGCGCGACCCCGAACGGGATCTGGAACGCGAGCGCCGCGACCTGCAGCGCGATCGTATGTCCGGCAAGCTCGGCCTCGCCGATCCGCCCCATCAGAAAAGCGGCACCGGTGAACAGGCCGGCCTCGGCCAAAATGGTCAGGCTGATCGGCGTGCCGATGCGCAGCATCTCGAAGAAACGAGTCCATTCGGACCGCCACCAGTTTCCGAACAGGTGATAGCGGCGCAGGCGCCGGTCGCGCTGGATGACGACGACATAAGCGACGAGCATCAGCACGCTGGTGATCACGCTCGAAATCGCCGAGCCGTGCAAGCCCAGCGCCGGCATGCCGAGATGGCCGAACACGAGGACCCAGTTGCCGAGCACGTTGACGAAAAGCGCACCGAAGGTGATCGCCGTTGCGATCGTCGGTCGCCCCAGCGCCGAAACGAAGATACGCAGCACCGCCGCCGCGATCATCGGGAACAGGCCCCACATCAGGATCAGCAGGAAGCTCGCGGCGCGCGCCGAGGTTTCGGCCGGCTGCCCCGTCGCGAGCATGATCGGGCCACCCGCTGCGCAAATGCCCATGAAGACAAGCGATACCAGCACGGCAAGCCACAGCGCCATACGCACCGTGCGCCGCACTTCACGCACCGCATGTTTGCGACGCCCGAGTTCGGCGGCGATCAGCGGCGCCGATGCGCCGATCAGGCCCGTACCGGTCCAGAGCAGAAGGCCGAAGATCGCAACCCCGAGCGACGAGGCGGCGAGCGCCGCGTCGCCAAGGCGCGCGACGAAGATCACGTCGACCGCATGAACCATCATCTGCAGCAGATTTGCCGCCGCCAGCGGCACCGCGAGCGCCAGCGTCGCGCGAAACTCGGCGCGAAGACCCTGCGGCGTTTGCGCGGTCAAAGGGGTGGCCTGCTGCAACATAGCCGGCCCGAATAGGCGCGGTGAAGGCGCGCTTCAATCCCGCGTGTCGACCACCCGGCTTTTCGGCGATCGGGGTGGCAAAATGGCAACAGCTTCAGCGCGCCCCCGCGTCAACGCAAATTGATATCTACTGACGAACCGGTACCGCTCGTACGCCGGGTGATGTTCCGCGGCGCGACACCGCGCCCTTCCAGATAATTTTGCACAACCGCCGTCATCCGGTCGTTCGGCCCGACGATTTCGACCCCGCCGCCGCAGTCGCGCGCGACCTTGCCCAGCATGTCGAGCATGCCGCGCGAGTCGGGGGTGATCGCCGCCATCCCGCTGTCGAACGCGATCGGATACGGGCCGGTATTGCAGACCGCCGAACCGAGGTCCTTGGGGACGAACGCTTCGGTGATGTCCGAGACCACGGCCGGCGGTGGGCCCGGCGGCATTTTGACGCCCGCGGGCGCGGACACGCTGCTATCGACAGGCGCATCGACCCGTTGCCCGGTCCAATAGGCCGAAGCCGCCCATATCAGCAGCGCCGCGCCGAGCGCGCCGAGCGCGATCATGCGATGGCGGCGGGTAAATGCCGCAATGTGGCCGGGACGATCCGGCGCGATATCGGTCGTCGCCGGTATTGCTTCCGGCCGCGCGGCGGCCGGTTCGGAGGGCCTATCCGCCGCGTCGGGACCCGCGAGAGCCGCCAGCCGTTCGCGCGCCTTGCCGACCAGCGGATCGCCCGTGTTATTCGCGATCCAGCCGCGCCACTGCCCCGCGTCGGCCGCCTGTTCGCAATGCACATAGTCGCCCAGCCCCGGCCGTCCGACGAGGCGGCCGATGCGCGCCGCGATTTGCCGCCACCCCTCGCCCGCCTGGAAATCGGGACGATCGAACAGGTCGACCGCCTGCACCGATGCGAATTCGAGCGGGGGCAGGCAGTCGTCGAGCCGTGCCGCGACAAGCCTTTCGCTCTGCCGCCCCGTTCGCGCCTCGGCGCGGATCCAGTCGCTGTCGGCGGCGCGTTCGGACCAGAGGACCAGAACCGCCTTGGCGCGGCGCACCTCGCGCTCGATTTCGCGATCGAAATCGGTGCCGGGTTCGATATGCGCATCGAACCAGACCGACAGCTTCAGGTCGACGAGCGCATTGTAGATCGCGACGCAGCGGGCGCGTTCTTCGCGCTTGTAGCTGATGAAGACGTCGGTCATGGTCCTTCCCAATGCTTCACGCGCCTATTGGCTCCACAGCATGGCCATTTCGACCCCGAACGCGATGAAGGTCAGCGTCAGCCCGACGACAAACAGACGGTACGCATAGGCAAGATATCGATATTTGCGCCGCGCGAGCACGACACCATTCTGATAGGTGTCGCGCAGCATCGTTTCGTAGAGGTCTTCCTCGGTGCGCAGCCGTGCCTTCACCGCGTCGATGAATTCATCCTCTTCCATCTGCTCGAAGCGGCCGAAAAAGAGGATGTTGCTGTGATCCTTGCCGTCCCTGTACGCGACGGGCGGCGCCTTGCCGACGCGTGGCAACACCGCCGACACCGCGAGCAGCGCCGACAGGAAGGAAAAGGTCGCGAGGATCGCAAGCGGCATCGCCAGCGCGCCGCCGCCCGCGCGCGCCTGCCCGATCGCCAGCGTGAAGACGACGAAGGTCGCCCCCATCAGGATCGAGGCCTTTTGATCGGCCATCTGCGACAATTGCATCGTGATCTGCTGGTTGGTGCGCACGAGGTGCACCGCGTTCGACGGGAAGGAAACGGCCGGCCGGTCCGCCGATGCCTTTATTTCTGCGCTGTCCATGACTTTGCCCCTGCCAGCGACCCGCCACAGGGATGACATGAAGTGCGGCAAGCGGCAAGATGCTGCCCTGTTCCCGCCGCATTCGCTTGCCAATCGACCAGCAGCGCGGCATTCCCGCGCGCAACATTATTCCTTTATGGGACGCACCACATGAGCACCGCCCTGCGCGACCAGATTTTCGGCTTGATCACCCCCTTCAACAAGAAGGGCGTCGAGCTGACCGACGCGACCACCTTTGCCGGCGACCTTGAATGGGACAGCCTGACGGTGATGGATTTCGTCGCCGAGGTCGAGGACACGTTCGACATCATCATCAGCATGAACATGCAGGCCGAAATCGAAACGGTCGGCCAGCTGGTCGCCGCGGTCGAGAAACTGCAGGGCTGAAGCGATGACCGACCTCTTCTCGAAATTCGACCCGCTGATCCAGCAGCGCGCGGACCTGCTCGCGACCGGGGTAACCGATCCCTATAATCTGGTGATGGAAAAGGTGATCTCGCCGACCGTCGCGATCTGCAACGGGCGCGAGACGATCCTGCTCGGCACCTATAATTATATGGGCATGACCTTCGACGAGGATGTCATCGCCGCGGGCAAGGAGGCGCTCGACAAGTTCGGCAGCGGCACCACCGGCAGCCGCGTCCTCAATGGCACCTATCAGGGCCACAAGGAGTGCGAGGACGCGCTCAGGGAATTTTACGCCATGGACCATGCCATGGTGTTTTCGACCGGATATCAGGCGAACCTCGGCATCATTTCGACGATCGCCGGCAAGGGCGACTATGTCATCCTCGACATCGACAGCCATGCGTCGATCTATGACGGCTGCGCGATGGGCAACGCCGAAATCGTCGCCTTCCGCCACAATGATGTCGAGGCGCTCGAAAAAAGGCTGAAGCGCCTGCCCCCCGAAGCTGGCAAGCTCGTCGTGCTCGAGGGCGTCTATTCGATGCTCGGCGACGTCGCGCCGCTCAAGGACATGATCCGCGTGTCGAAGGAAGCCGGCGCGATGGTGCTGGTCGACGAGGCGCATTCGATGGGCTTCATCGGCGAGAATGGCCGCGGGGTCGCGGAAGCGCAGGGCGTGCTCGACGACGTCGATTTCGTCATCGGCACCTTCAGCAAGAGCGTCGGCACTGTCGGCGGTTTCTGCGTGTCGAACCATCCGAAGTTCGAAATCCTGCGGCTCGTTTGCCGCCCCTATGTGTTCACCGCATCGCTGCCGCCGAGCGTCGTCGCAACCGCCGCGACGAGCATCCGCAAGCTGATGCACGGGTCGAACAAGCGCGCGCACCTGTGGGAAAATTCGAAGGTGCTGCACAAAGGGCTGCGCGACCTTGGTTTCCAGCTCGGCACCGACGAGCCGCAGTCGGCGATCATCGCGGTGATCATGCCCGACCTCGAGCGCGGCGCGATGATGTGGGAAGCGCTGCTCGAGGAAGGACTGTACGTCAATCTCGCGCGGCCGCCCGCGACCCCCGCGGGTATGACCCTGCTGCGCTGCTCGCTCTGCGCCGAGCACAGCATCGAACAGGTCGGCGAAATCCTCGGCCGCTTCGAACGTGCAGGCCAGCGCGTCGGCATTATCGGCTGAACCGAGCCGCCCCGCCGACCAGCGGATTCCTTTTCACGGCGAATTGAAGCGGCGCCGAAGCGGCAAGGGCTTCGGCGCTTTGCGGCGCCGCGCTTGTCCGGTAAGAGATGCGCGTGTTCGAGCGGGATGGCGATAGCGAAAACGACGGCCGGCGGGAGCGTATGCGCTTCTGGTCGACGATCGTCCTCGGTGCGATCCTGACCGGTGTGGTCGGGGCGCTCCTCGTGCTGCTCACGCGCGCCAACGACAATTACGACCGCTCGCTCGGGTGGCAGACGCAGAGCATGGAGGTCATTTCGCAAACGCGATCAGTCGACGCGGCGATCGCGCGCGCCGAGGCGGCACTCGGTCGCTTCGCAGTGGGCCTGCAAAAGGAAGACGGGCGCGTCTACGAATATCAATGGGGCCGCGCCCGCCAGTTCCTGGCACAATTGCGGCGCAACGTCCGCGACAATCCGAAACAGATGGCGCTGGTCGAACAACTGACGCGCGAGATGGACAGCCGCGGCGCCCAGCTCGGCGACGCCGCCCTCAGCGCCAATTACAACCAGACCGTCGCCGCCATCTCGAAATTCTACGCGGCCGGCAAGGGAGAGGGGCTCGGCCGGATCGACAAGGTGCTGAGCGAAATCATTGCCAACGAACGCGCGCTGCTCCGCGACCGCAATCGCCTCACGGCCGCCGACCGCGCGAGCCTCAACCAGGCGATCCTGCTCTTTTCATTACTCGGCGCGGCCGCCGCGATTGTCGCGATCGGTGCGACCTTCTCGCTGATCCGCGCCGAGGGCGACCGGCGCCTCGCGCGGCGCGAGCAGCTCGCCGAAAGCGACCGCGCGATGCAGCTTGAAGCCGCTGTCGAGGAACGGACCACCGAACTCGCGCAGGCCAATGATGCGCTGCGCGGCGAGATGATCGAACGCGAGGCGGCCGAAGCCCAGCTACGTCAGGCGCAAAAGATGGAAGCAGTCGGACAATTGACCGGCGGCATCGCACATGATTTCAACAATATGCTCGCCGTCGTGGTCGGCGGGCTCGAACTCGCGCAACGCGCCCCCGAAAAGGCGCAGCGCCACCTCGCCAACGCGCTCGACGGCGCCAATCGTGCCGCCGACCTGACGCGGCGATTATTGACCTTTGCGCGGTCGGAGCCCGCACGCCCCGAAATAACCGTCGTCGACGAATGCATCGCGAGTTTTGCCGAGCTGATCGAGCGGACGATAGGCGACCGGATCGCGTTGACGCTCGACCTGCAAGCCGACGCCCTCGCCTGCTGGCTCGACCGGCGGCAGTTCGAAAATGCGTTGCTCAACCTTGCGGTCAATGCGCGCGATGCCATGAACGGCCATGGATCGCTGACGATCCGCACGCTCGACGATGGCGAGGACAAGGCGCTTGCGGTGCAGGTGATCGATACCGGGTGCGGCATGTCACCCGAAGTGCTCGAACGCGTCTTCGATCCCTTCTACACTACGAAACCCGCCGGCCAGGGCACCGGCCTTGGCATGAGCCAGGTCTTCGCTTTCTGCCGCCAGTCGGGCGGCGAGGTACAGATTGCGTCGACCGAAGGCGAAGGTACGAGCGTCGCCATGCTGCTGCCGGTCGCAAAGCTGCGGCTCGACAGCGTGACCGAAGCCGTTGCAGGAGAGGTCTCCGATCCGGCGACGCCGGCTGAGTCGATGAGCATCCTCGTCGTCGAAGACGACGAACGCGTCCTCGCGGCCACCGTCGATGCGGTCAGCGAACTCGGCCATACGGCGGTCGCATGCAGCAATCCGCTCGAAGCCGCGGCGCTGGTCGAAGGGCATGGCGGCTTCGACCTGATATTGAGCGACGTACTGATGCCCGAGTTGACGGGCCCCGAAATGGTCGCGCAACTGAAGCAGCGCTGGCCCGAACTGTCGGTGCTGTTCGTGACGGGCTATGCCGGCGACGCGAGCGAGATCGCCAGTTTCGGCGATCACGACGTGCTGCGCAAACCTTTCACCCTTACCGCGCTCGATCAGGCGATTCGCCGGTGCGGCGATACACGGCCTCCCGAGGGACAGCGGCTGGCGAGCTGATTTTTGCTTGCCGCATTTTCCGGGTGAAAATGCTTACCGGATCGCGCCGCTCCTCATCAGGCGCGGCACGAGCGTCAGCGCCGCCACCAGCGGCCAGCGGCGCTGCCACGGCTTGATTTCGATCTTCGTCCCCGCGTGGCGATTGATCTTCCACGCCAGATAGTCGATTCCGCCGGCATAGGTCAGGCTGGCCTTGGCAAGCCGTGCGATGCTGAGCGCCTTGCCTTCCAGCCGCCGTCGCGCCCAGCCGCCGCTACGCGCATCGGCGGGGATCGCCGCGATCGCGGGACGGCTGAAACGCTCGTACCGCCCCGCATCGGCGTCGACGACCGACTGCGCGCGGCCCGTGCGCTCGGCGCGCAGTTCGACCGAATAGGTGAGTGAAAAGGCGCGGCGCCACCAGTCGAGCGGCACCTCGCCACCGACCGGCCCCGCGGCCGCCAGCAACGTCGGCGCGGCGCGGGCAACCGCCGCAACCGCCCGGTCGCGCGCCGTATCATCGACCGCCCAGACCAGTCGCGACGGCTGCGCAAAGCGCGCCCATACCGACACGCTGCGCGTTTCCGGCCCGTTCAGACGGTGGAAGTCGGCCTCGCTGAGCACGGCATATTTGGCGATCAGCCCGTCGTGCTGGAACGGAAACACATTGGGCGGGATCAGCCGGTTGGCGACCGCCATCCAGCGCCGGGGATAGGCATCGCTGTAATCGGAGACGATCAGGTAGAAATCGAGCATCAACCCGTCGAGTTCGCTCTCGCGCAGGCAACTGCCATAGAATAGCACCGCGCGCGCACTGCCGGGATATTGCGCGGCGATCGCCCGTGCCATCGCCGCGACGCGCGGGTCAACCGGGACCCCGAGTTCTTCGCGGACGAGTTCGGTGAGGGCCGCCATAGAGCGCTCAGGCGGCGAGGCGCAGGAAAGGAACCGGCTGCGTCGAAGTCAGGATGATCGGCATGCCGTTTTTCGCCTGAAAGATTTCGCCGTCGAGGATGACGTTCGACCGCTCGCCCTCGATGCGGATTTCGTCGCCCTGCTGGAAATGCACGCCGTCGAGGCTCTTCTGTCCCAATGTGCCGCGCCAGGTCGCACTCAACATGCGGAATACCGCGCCAACGCTGCTGTCGGTCGCGAGCAATTTCATGTGCCCGTTCGTGCCGCCGCCATCGCTGGTGCGGATGCTGAGCAGCAATTTTTCGAGCGTCGTGACGATCAGCAGCGAGAATTTACCCTTGAACTCGCCCTGACGGATCAGCGACACGGTCATTTGTTCGGGCTTGGGCGGCAAGCGCCCGCCGCCGACGCCGAAGATGATCGCGAACAGCCCGAGGATCGCCGCAAGGAAGTGCGATATGCCGTTCGGCAGACCGAGCGGATAGATGCGGTTGCGGCAATAAAGCATCACGTCGGCAAGATAGGCTCCGCCAAGGAACATGCCGAGCACCGGACGCTCTTCGCCGCCGCTGTCGAGCGCGATCAGCTGGCGCTGGACGACATGATCTTCGAGTTCACCCGATTCGACGAGTTCGACGACGCGCTGCAACGCCTTGATGGGGTCGCCCTCGGCACCGAGGTCGAGCGCAATCAGGTTGGTCTTGCCATTGGGAAGCACCGCGACCGGCGGCGGCGATCCGCCGAAATGGCCGCCCGAATAAATCTCGGTCAGCGCCGCCTGCACCGTGCCGTCGCCGCCGTTGATCACGACGACGCGCGGGCCGACCATCGCCATCGTACGGATGGCCTTTTCGATCTGGTCGACGTCCTCGACTTCATAATGGAAGATATCGGGGTGCGCCGCGCAATATTCGCGAACCCGCGGCAACAGGGCACGGTTGCCCGTCGAACGTGGATTCGAAAGGAGCGCGACGCTGGCCATTGCCGGTCACATATATTTCATCGAGATGGAGATCGCCTTGGGCGATTCCCCGACCGAAAAGGCCGTCTTCTTGTAGCTCGGCTTGCCGAGGTTGAAGACATTGATGCTGGGATTGTTCGACATCCCGCCGCCATCCGAACGCAAGTCGGTCTTGCCGTTGCCATTGACGTCGTGACGCACGGCAATGCCATAAACGCCCGCTTCGGGGAGCGGCACGCAGACGGTCATCGTGCCGGCGCGTGCAGGCACCTCGATGCGCGACAGCCAACGTCCCTTGGTCAGCCAGTCGGCCGCCGTTCCGCGATAGCTTTGGACGCGAATCTTGCCGGACGACGCCTTGACGCCGCTGATCTGAACCAGCGTCGACGGACCGCTTCTGCACTTCGACAGATCGTTCGAGATGACCCGGCCTTCCGCTTGCGCCGTTGCGGCAAAAGCCAGCACGGAAACGGCAAGCAGAGCGGATACAAATTTCGACATGACCTCAAAACCTCCAGAGGCTATAGCCATCCCAGCAAGCGCGAAAGCGCACGCTGACACGGGTCCCTGTCGCCCTTGAATCGGCATATCGGAAACAACTGCGGCCAAATCATGGTGATGGGGCGACCAAAGATTGAATAAGCTTCCTGCCATCGACCGCTACATCGCGCGGCTCATTTTTTTCCCGATGCTCGGCACGCTGGTGCTGTCGGCAATGCTGCTCGTGCTCGAAAAAATGCTCCGCCTGTTCGACTTCGTCGCCACCGAAGGCGGCCCGGTCAGCGTGGTGTGGCGCATGCTCGCCAACCTCATCCCCGAATATCTCTCGCTGGGCATCCCGATCGGGCTGATGCTCGGGATTCTCCTTGCCTTCCGGCGCCTTGCGACATCGAGCGAGCTCGACGTGCTGAAGGGCGTGGGAATGAGTTTCGGACGGCTGATGCGCGTACCTTTCGCCTATGCCATCGCGCTCGCGGCGCTCAATCTGGCGATCGTCGGCTTTATCCAGCCCGTCGCGCGCTACGCCTATGAAGGCCTGCAGTTCGAACTGCGCTCGGGCGCGCTCGGCGCCTCGATCAAGGTGGGCGAATTCACCAAATTGGGCGACCGCATGACGCTCAGGATAGAGGAAAGCTATAACGACGGGCGCAGCCTCCGCGGCATCTTCGTGCGCGGCGAGCAGAAGGACGGCCAGCGCGTTTCGGCGACCGCGGCGCGCGGCCAGTTCCTTGCGACCGACGATCCGAACACGATCATCCTGCGCCTGTCGCAAGGCGTGCTGATCCATGAATCGCCCAAATTTGCGGTGCCGCGCGTCCTGACCTTCGACAATCATGACCTGCCGATCCCGTTGCCCAAGATCGAGGCCTTCCGCACGCGCGGGGGCGCCGATCGCGAAATGACGATCCCCGAGCTGTTCGTTGCCGGCAAGGACCAAAGCCAGTCGGTCCAGACCAGGCTCGAATCGCGCGCCAATTTCCACTTCCGCATCGTCGAAGTGATGTCGATGTTCCTGATCCCGCTCATGGCGATCGCCCTCGCCATCCCGCCCAAGCGATCGACCTCGTCGCTCGGTGTCTTCCTGTCGATCGTGCTGCTGGTGACCCAGCACAAGATCAACCAATATGCCGAAGACATGGGTGCGCGCGGGGTGATCGACCCGCTCATCGCGCTATGGGTGCCCTTCCTGCTGTTCTCCGCGCTGGCGATCTGGATGTACTACACCGTCGCGCATGTGCCCGGCGGCCAGCCGATCGGCGCGCTCGAACGCGTGGCAGCGAAGGCCGCGCAGAAGATTCGCGCCATGCTCACGATGTTCCAGCGCAAGCCACGGACCCACTGATGCACCAGCTCCACTTTTTCCCGTCGCGCACGATGGCGCTCTACGTCGGCCGCCTCTTCCTCGTCCGCTCCTTCTCGATCCTGTTCGCGCTGGTGCTGATCCTGCAGACGCTCGACCTGCTCGGCGAGAGCGGCAAGATCCTTGGCGTCGCGGGCAACAGCGATTCGGACGTGTGGCGCTATGTCGGAATGCGGTTGCCGCAGATTATCGAGACTTTCCTGCCTTTTTCGGTACTGCTCGGTACGATCCTGACGCTGATCACCCTCAACCAGAACAGCGAAGTCGTCGCGATGAAGGCGTCGGGCATGTCGGCGCATCAGGTGCTCGCGCCCTTGTTCCTCGCCGCGCTGCTCGTCGCCGGAATCAGCTTCGCGTTCAACGAACGCATCGTCACCCGCTCGACCGCCGCGCTCAGCGCCTGGCAGAAGGTCGAATATAAAAGAGTCCCCAGGGACAGCGGGGTGCGCAGCAACATCTGGGTTCGCGACGGCGACGATCTGATCAACGCCGAGACCGTCGAAACCGGCGGGCCGGCGATCACCCTGCGCGGCGTGACCATCTATGAGCGCACCGGCGGCGTCCTGTCGTCGATGCTGTCGGCCGACAGTGCGCACGCGATCGCGGGCGGCGGCTGGCAATTGACGGGCGCGAAACGCTTCATGCGCCGTTCGGGCACGCTCGAGCCGCTCGGCACCATCGTCGCAGCCAAAAATGTACGCCCCGACCAGTTCACGCTGGCGCAGGTCGACGGCGACGAGTTGCCCTTCCTCCAGCTCAAGGCGGCGATCGCCGACCTCGAAGCCGCCGGGCGACCCGTCGATGCGCTGAAAGGCGTGTTGTGGCACAAGATTTCGGGTCCGCTGTCGGCGATATTGATGCCGCTGCTCGGTGCGGTCGCAGCGTTCGGTCTCGCCCGCTCGGGCAAGCTGTTCATCCGGGCGATCCTCGGCATGGGCCTCGGCTTCGCCTATTTCGTCGCCGACAATTTCGCGCTCGCGATGGGCGACCTCGGCGCCTACTCGCCCTTCCTCGCCGCATGGGGGCCGTTCATATTGTTTGCGCTGATCGGTGAGATGATCTTGATCCGGACCGAGGAATAGGACGGCTTACGCCGTCACCCATTTCATCGTCATTCCGCGAAAGCGGAAATGACGATGAAATGGGGAAACTTCGAATGATTAAGCCGCAGCGCCCCGCGCCGACCCCGCAACGAGGTTCATCACCAGCTTCGGCAGGCTGTCGTAATTCGCGCCATGATATTGCGAATCCGCGGGCAGCGCGTCCTTCAGGCGGCGATGCGCCTCGCCCAGCGAATGATAGGGAACGCCCGGCAACAGATGATGCAGTGCGTGATAGCGCAGCCCCACCGGCGCCCAGAGTTCGGGGAGCAGGCCCGGCGGCGGGACGTTGACGCTGTCGAGGAACTGGCCGGTCACGGTCAGCACCGCGCCGTCATTTTCCCACAGATGCGCGACGAGCGTGCGGATCTGGTTGAGCACCAGCGTCGCGGCGGCGATCGCGCCGAAGATCACGAGCGCGCGCAGCGGCACCCAGCCGAAAACGCCCGCGGCGATCAGCAGCGTGGACCATGCCCAGGCGCCGCCTTCCTGCCATGCCCATTGGCGGCGAAACTCGCCTTCGGGCGGTTTGCGGCGAAACATCGGATTGATGATCATGCCCGAATAGCGTTCGACGACGATCCGGCGCAACGGCGGGATCAGGAATGACAGCGGAGTGAGCACGCCATAACGGAAGACGAGCGCAAGCGGCGCGAACGCCGCGGCAGCGACGAACAGGGGCACCGTCCACGGCTTCATCAGCGCGAGCGGCAGATATTCGGGATCCTCGACCGTGCCATATTTGGTGCGGTTGTGATGCAGGCTGTGGATGCCCTCGTACATGAAGGACGGGATCAGCATCGGCACCCCGACGAGGATGTTCCATGTCAGGCGGAAGCCGGGCAGCGCATTCTTGCGAATATGCGTCAGCTCGTGGATGAAGCTGCCCGCGCGATAGAGCGCGACGACCGCGACCAAAGCCGCGACCAGCATCCACGCCGTCGATGGCGCCAGGATCGCCGCCGCGATGCCGGCATAGCCGACGAAAGTCGATCCGAGAAAGTCGGTCCAATAGATGCGTTGCGACGGCGTGACGAGATCGCGCGTCAACTCGGACGCTGCGCGGATCATCGCCATATCGTCGGCAATCGCGGATTTCGGGGCCGGCGTCGCTGCGGGCGCCGACAACCGGTCGACAAGAGTGTTCATCGCTAACATATCCGGCTCTTCACCATGATTTCGTGGCAGCAAAATGGCCGAATGCGGGTCGCCAGCGCCATTTCTATGCCCTAATGCGTCGGCACGAATATAGGACGCCCCTTTCAGGAAACCAGTATGAGCGGACATTCGGACGGCCCGATCACCATCCACCCGGTCAAGGACAAGGCCGATCTGCGCGAGTTCGTCGAGCTCGCCTATCGGCTCAATCGCGGCGATCCGGCGTGGGTGCCGCCGCTGAAAGGCGAGGTTTATGGCCTGCTGACCCCCGGCAAGAATCCGTGGTTCGAGCATGGCAAGGCGCAATATTTTCTCGCGCGCCGCGACGGACGGACCGTCGGACGCATTTCGGCGCATATCGATACCCTCGCGCTCGCGCAGCCCGCCGAACAGGGGATGGGGCCGGGCACAGGCAATTGGGGCCTTCTCGAATCGGAGGACGAGGCGAGCGCGCAAGCGCTGCTCGTGGCGGCCGAGGACTGGCTGCGCAGCCAGGGCATGCACCGCGCGCTGGGGCCGCTGTCGATTTCGATCTGGGACGAGCCCGGCCTGCTGATCGAGGGGTTCGACAACCGGCCGACCGTGATGATGGGACACAATAGTCCGCTCTATCGCGGCTGGATCGAAGGCGCCGGATACCGGCCGGTGAAGCAGCTCCTGAATTACGACGTCGCGATCCGCGACGGCTTTCCGCCGATCGTCAACCGCATCGTCGCGGCGGGCGAGAAGAATGCGCGTATCCGCATTCGCAAGGTCGACAAGCGCCGCTTCGCCGCCGAGGCGGCGCTGATCATGGGGCTGCTCAACGATGCCTGGTCGGAGAATTGGGGCTTTGTTCCCCTGACCGACAGCGAGATCGCCTATGTCGGCAAGAAGCTGAAGGACATCGTGTTCGAGGATCTGATCCGCGTTGCCGAAGTCGACGGCGAGCCGGTCGCCTTCATGATCGTGCTGCCGAACATCAACGAAATGCTTATCGACATGGACGGGTCCTTGCTCCCCTTCAACTGGGCGCGCCTGCTCTGGTGGCTGCGCAAGCCCCGGAGCCGCACCCTGCGCGTACCATTGATGGGTGTCGCGAAAAAGCTCCAGAACAGCCGGATGGCGAGCACCCTCGCCTTCATGATGATCGAATATATCCGTCGCGATGCCGTGCGCGATTATGGCACCGAGCGCGGCGATATCGGCTGGGTGCTCGACGACAATCAGGGGATGAACGCGGTCGCCGAGGCGATCGAGGCCAAGGTCAACCGCGTGTACCAGATCTACGACAAACTGCTCTGATGCTGGGACAGCTTTGCGACAAATGACCGCCATCGTGCATCTGGGGCACGGAAAGGCATTGTCATGGCAGTCCAGTATCTTGCCGCCAATCGCTTCGGCCTCGGACGCCGGTTCGACGATCCCGCGATCGATGACCCGAAAGCCTGGCTGACGCGCCAGCTCGGCGATTATGATCCCGCTCCCGCAGCGCTGGCGAGCCTCGCCGGGCGCGAGGCGATTGCGACCGCTTACGCCGAATATCGCGAAGAGCGGCAGGCGATGCGCCGCGAGGCGAATGCTGCCGCAGCGATGAGCGACGGCGACACCGCTATGCCCGAAGCGATGCGCCGCATGTCACGCGCCGGTTTTCGCAGCCATTATGCCGAAGCGGCAGGCGCGCGCCTTGCCGCGGCCGTCGCGACCCCCACACCCTTCCCCGAGCGGCTCGTCCATTTCTGGGCGAACCATTTCGCGGTGTCGGCCGACAAGCAGACCGTCGTAGGTTTCGCAGGCAATTTCGAGAATGAGGCGATCCGCCCGCATATCATGGGCAAATTTTCGGACCTGCTGATTGCCGCGGTCCATCATCCGGCGATGCTGCTCTATCTCGATCAGGCGCAAAGCTTCGGTCCTGACAGCCCCTTCGCGACACGCATCCGTAATCGCGGCAACCGGCAGGCGCCGGGGCTCAACGAGAATCTCGCGCGCGAAATCATGGAATTGCACACGCTGGGCGTGCGCGCCGGCTACACGCAGGCCGATGTGACGAGTTTCGCCAAGGCGCTGACCGGGCTAACCGTCGCGGGCCTCGGCCGCGGCGCGGGGCAGCGGCTGATGCCCGCCGACGCCCGGCCCGGCGAAACCTTGTTCGTCGAACGGCTTCATCAGCCGGGAGCGCAGACGATCCTCGGCAAACGATACGACCAGCCCGATGGACGACAGGCGGAAGCGGTGCTGCGCGATCTCGCGGTCCATCCGGCGACGGCACAGCATGTCGCGACCAAACTCGCGCGCCATTTCACCGGCGACGATCCGCCCGCAACGCTCGTCGACCGTCTCGCGCAGGATCTCGAAAAGACCGGTGGTGACCTGCCATCGCTCTATCGCACGCTGGTCGCCGCGCCCGAACCATGGGCCGACGGACCCGCCATGTTCAAATCGCCGTGGGACTGGACCGTCTCGATGTTGCGCGCGCTGAAAACCCCCGCGCTGGGAGAACGGCAGAATATCGCCGCGATGTTCACCCAGTTGGGGCAGCCGGTGTGGCGCCCCGGATCGCCCGCGGGCTATGACGACAAGGTCGCGACCTGGGCGGGATCGGCGGCGCTGATGCAGCGCGTCGAACTCGCGAGCCGCATCGCGGGGCGGATCGGCGACCGCGCCGACGCGCGCCAGCTTGCGCCGCTTATCCTCGCCGACGCGCTAAACACCGAAACCGCCCAAGCGATCGCGCGCGCCGACAGCCCCGGACAGGGGCTCGCGATGCTGTTCGCCAGCCCTGCTTTCCTGCGGAGATAGAAGATGATTCTCTCACGCCGTTCGATCATCCTGTCGGGCATTACCGTCGCCGCCGCGGGCGCTCTGCCCGGCTTTGCCTATGCAGCAGCGGGCACGCCGAAACGCCTCGTCTTCATCATCCAGCGTGGCGCCGCCGATGGCCTCGCCACCGTCGCGCCAACCGGCGACCCGGCTTTCGCCGCCGCGCGCCGCGCGATGGCAGACGAGACGGCGGGCGGTGCCAAGCTGGATTCCATGTTCACGCTGCACCCGGCGATGGCGACGACCGCAACGCTCTACACGGGCAAGCAGGCGCATTTCGCGCACGCCGTCGCAACCGGATATCGCGACCGGTCGCATTTCGACGGGCAGAATATGCTCGAGGGCGGCGGGGGGGGGGGGGGGGGGGGGGGGGG
>JALDYH010000320.1:0-3487 GCA_032154175.1 Sphingopyxis sp.
CGCGCCGCCTCGGCGAGCAGCTTGCGGTCGCCTTCGACGATGTCGGGAAGCGGATCGAGATAATGGATGGTGAGGTGGATCGGCCGCTTGCGCGCGAGCAGGCGTTTGAAATTGTCCAAACCGGATTCGGGATCGAGCCATGCGACATCATTCGCTTCGGCTCCATAATCGAGGAAAACCGGCTGCACCCGCAGGTTCGGCGGGGTCGGGATCACCGCCTGGAACAGCGAAGCACGGAAGGGAAGCAGGCCGTCGCCCGGCCCGGTCGTCCCTTCGGGGAACAGCGTCACGGGGCGTCCGCGCGCGAGTGCAGCGCGCAGGCTGTCGGTCTGGTTATGGATTTCGCGGCGCGCCTCGCGCTGGACATAGATGGTGTTGTTCTGGTCTGCGAGCCAGCCGACGAGCGGGGTGGTTCCGACCTCCGCCTTCGACACAAAGGCCGACCGCGCCGCGCCGCCAAGCGCGAGGATGTCCAGCCAGCTGACATGGTTCGACACGAACAGGACATTGCGCCGCAGCCGCGTGCCGGTGGTGCGGATACGAAGACCCGCAATCCAGCCGACGGCATTGAGAAAGGCCATCACCATCGGCGAAGGACGGCCGACGGCGCGGTAAAGGAGGTGCGGGACGATCAGGAAAAGCAGCGTCAGCACCATGAGGGCGAGACGGGCGAGCGTCCGCCAGGTAATCGCGCTGCGATCAGTCGCGCTTGCGATCGATGGCGACACCATAAAGCTCCATGCGGTGATCGACGAGGCGGAAGCCCAGCCGTTCGGCGATCACCTTCTGCAACGCCTCGAGCTCGGGATCGACGAATTCGATCACCTTGCCCGTTTCGACGTCGATCAGATGATCGTGATGCGCCTCGGGCGCGGCTTCGTAGCGCGAGCGGCCGTCGCCGAAATCGTGGCGGTCGAGGATGCCCGCCTCTTCGAACAGGCGCACGGTGCGATATACGGTGGCGATCGAAATGCCGCTGTCGAGCTTGGACGCACGTTCATAGAGCGTCTCGACGTCGGGATGATCTTCCGAATCCGAGATCACGCGCGCGATGATGCGGCGCTGTTCTGTAATGCGGAGGCCCTTTTCGTGGCACAGGGCTTCGAGATCGATATTACCGGACATGCGGGCCTTTCCTGCAGATGCAGCCGTGTCTTTAGTTATGACAACTGTATAGGGTCACGCCGCGGATAGGACAAGGGCGGCACCCGCTGGCGCCGCCCTTCCCTGCCCGTTCGGGCGTCGATCTGCGATCGTTATGCCTTGGCCTTGCGCTTGCGCCCGCCGCCACGGCCCTTGGTGCCGAGGCCGATTTCCTTCGCGAGCGCGCGACGCCGTTCGGCGTAGTTCGGCGCGACCATCGGATAGTCGGCGGGAAGCCCCCATTTTGCGCGATAGTCGTCGGGGCTCATGCCATAATGCGTCATCAGGTGGCGGCGCAGCATCTTCAGCTTCTTGCCATCCTCGAGACACACGATGAAATCGGGCTTGACCGACGTGCGGATCGATACCGCCGGCACCAGCTTTTCCTCGATGACGGGTTCGGTACCAAGACCCGACAACGCGGCGTGTACATTATTTATCAGCAGGGAGAGATCCGAAATGGCGACGCTGTTGTTGCTGACATGCGCCGCGACAATGTCGGCGGTCAGCGTAACGAGCATCTCATTGGTATCGGCTTGATCGGACATGAGACTATTCCTTGTTTATATTACCCAGAAGAATGGTCGGCGAATATTGGATTTGTTCTTTCGCCGACCGGATTACTGCCACTTTGGATGGAATTCCGCAATAAGTGATCAGGCCGTTCGGGTCTCGCGCGCCGACCGCCGCATCGTTATCGCGTCGCGCATTACGCCATCATTACCGCGATAATAGGCCGGCCGGCGGCCGCATTCCGAAAAGCCCGCGCGTTCATAAAGGTGAACCGCAGCATTATTCGACCGCATTTCAAGAAAATAGTCTTCGGCGCCCTGTTCGGCCGCCCACGCCCGCCAGTCCTCGATCAACAATGCGCCGATACCGCGACCGCGAAAAAGCGGATCGACCGCCAGCAACAATAATTCGCTTTCCGGTCCGGCGATCCGCGCGGCCGAGAAACCGCATGCCTGCTCGCCATCCCACGCGAGACACACGCGCGCCGAAGGCAGCGCGAACAGCGTCAGAAGCTGCGCCCCGCTCCATGCCTCGCCGTAAGCGGGCTCGAACGCGGCATCCATCACGCGCATCGCGGCGGCAAGATCGCCGACCCGCGCGGTGGCAAGGCGGACAGAATCCGTCATGCCGGCACCATCGGCTTGGCATCGGGCGCGCGGCCATAGATCGGGCTCGGCCGATCGATCAGCGCCGCGGACGGCAGCCGCAAAAAAGCGCGCGCGTCAGGCAGCGCCGCCAACGCGCGCCCCGTACCGCGACGTGCGACGAAGGGTTCGGCCCGGTTGCCGACGACCAGTTTGTCGCCGAGCAGCACGGCCTCTTCGGGCAGGAGCGAACGGAGATCCGCGCGCGGCGAAAGATCGGCGGCGAAGGGTTGAACGAACCATTGACCATGGCCGCCCTCCATCACCACGAGCGCCCCGCCGGCCGCCGCGATATCGGCGGCGGCGGCGGCCGCAACGAGCGCGGGCGTCGAAAAGCCTTTCACGGGCACCTGCCAGCCGAGTGCCAGCGCGCGGGCGGCTGCAACGCCGATACGCACCCCGGCAAAACTGCCTGGACCGCACCCGACAACGACAACGTCGGCCCGGCCCCCGTCCGCCAGTTCGGCAATCAACGGAACGAGCCGTTCGGCATGGCCGCGCCCGATGATCTCGTGGCGATAGTCGACGACTGCTCCCGCCTCCAGCAGCGCCACCGAACAGGCCTCACTCGCCGAATCGATGATCAGGTGCCGCATGGAGGGAAGCGCGGCCTGCTCAGGCGATGCGGTTGAAGCGTGCGAAGTCCGGGCGCGGGCTGCGCTCGAAGATGCTCGCCGGGTCGCCATAGCCGATGGTCGAGATGAAATTGCTTTTTACATGCGGCTGGTCGGCGAAGAACGCCTCGTCGACCGCGGCATTGTTGAAACCCGACATCGGCCCGGTGTCGAGCCCAAGCGCGCGCGCGGCGAGGATGAAATAGGCGCCCTGCAGGCTGGCATTGCGAAAAGCGGTCGTCTGCGCCAGCGCTTCGTTGCCGGCGAACCAGCTGCGCGCATCGGTGTGCGGGAAAAACTCGGGCAGGTTTTCGTAAAATTCATTGTCGCTCGCGATGATCGCGGTGACCGGCGCCGCCAGGATCTTTTCGGCATTGGCGGGCAGCGCGAACGCCGCAAGCCGCGCCTTCGCTTCGTCGGTGACGCACCAGACGATCCGCGCCGGCAGGCTGTTGGCGCTGGTCGGGCCGAATTTCACGAGATCCCAGATCGCGTGCAACTGCGCTTCCGAAACGGGCTTGTCGAGATAGCCGTTATAGGTGCGCGCGGTACGAAACAGCTGGTCGAGAGCGC
>JALDYH010000008.1:0-65003 GCA_032154175.1 Sphingopyxis sp.
GGCCTGGAGCGAGCCCGAGAGGCCGTTGGTGTTGATGTCGTTGCCGCCGCCCGGACCGAACGCGCCGCGGACGGCGAGGAACGTCAGCTTCCGGGCACATTTCGCGTCCTCGTGGTGGCGCCGAAATGATGCGCGCGGTTCTGTTCGCGCTCGCGCTGCTTCCCGCGTCGGCCGAGGCCGCGACGCTCATTGTCTGCCCCGAGAAGGCGACGGCTCGGGATTGCGCCTTCAAGGGGGATCGCGCGATCCAGGCGGCGGTCGACCGGGCGAAGGATGGCGATATCGTTCTCGTCCGCGCCGGGACCTATCATCCGCGCGCGGCGCGCGACCTGCCGTTCAAGGAGATCGCGATCCGGGCCTTCGTTGCGATCGAGGGCAAGCGCATCTCGCTGCGCGGTGAACCCGGTGCAACCCTCGATGGAAGCCGGGGCCTGCCGGTCACCGGGATCGGGGTGAAGAATGCTGACGTCGCGATCGATGGCCTCCATCTGACAGGCTTTCGCTATGACATAAAGGAAGACGATATCTATGAAGGGCACGGCATCTTTGCGGTCGACAGCCGTGTGCGGATCGCCGACGTCACGATCAGCCGCTTCCAGAAGATGGGGCTTACCGGCCGGGGCGCCACCACGCTCGACGTGACGGGGCTGAAGATACTCGACGGGCATGTCGGAAGCTGGCTCTACGAGGGTGCCTATATGCGGCTCGATCGCGCCGTGTTTCGCGGCAATGAATCCGCGGCGCTCGCAGCCTATAACGACAGCGCCGCGCACCTGTCGCGCATCGTCGTCGACGGCAGTGCCGACGATGCAATCTACGCCGAGGACGATGCGACGATCCACCTCACCCGCTCGCTCGTGATCGACAGCAAGCCGATTGCGCTCAACGCGACGGGCCGAAGCCGCATCTTCGCGACGAAGTCGCTTCTCCACGGTAATGGCGCCGAAACGAGTGCGACGGGCGTGGTGCTGGGTGAGGACATCCTTCGCGGGGATCCGATGCTCGGCGCCGACTATAGCCCTCGCGCCGGTTCGCCGATCGAGGGGAAGAGGATCGGTCCCGCGGGAGAAGCCCGATGAGGCGCTTGCTTGCTCGTGCCGCGTTCGCCGCCGTGCTGTCCTTTTCCGCTGCCGATGCGATGGCCACGCAATATTGGACGAAGACCCGGATTATCGGGGTGAGCGCGGTGACGCGCGATCCCGATCATCCCGAATATCGCAACATCTTCTGGATCGGTCTCGCCAACGATGCCTGGCTGCCTCCCAAATGCCGGGCGCTCCCGGGTTTGCTCTTTCCCGACAGCGAGCAGGCGATGGTCGCGCTCGCGCTCAAGGCTTTCGAGCGCGGCGAGCCGGTGGTCGTAAAGGCCGACGATGGCGCGATGATCGGGCAATATTGCCGGCTGTTCCAGATCACCATGCCCGCCGAGCCCAAGTCTTGAACCGTGCAGCCGGGAGGTGCTGCGGGAGGTGCGGGCAATGCACCACCTCGTACGGCTTTCCCGACTGGTTCATCCCGCTCCGATCGTGATGATCCGGCGCCTCAGGATCGTCGCAGCCGCGCCGGCCAAACCATAAGGATGTTCGCAACCATGCTCCGAAACTTTGGCGACACCGCCAGCCTTCAGGCGATCGATGCCGCCCACCATATTCATTCCTTCGCCGATCCGAGGGCGCTTGCGCAAAAGGGATCGCGGATCATCAAGCGCGGCGAGGGCTGCTACGTTTGGGACAATGACGGCAACAAGCTGCTCGATGGCATGGCGGGACTCTGGTGCGTCGCGGTCGGCTACGGCCGGCGCGAGCTTGCCGAGGTCGCGGCCAGCCAGATGAACGAGCTCGCCTTCTACAATAATCATTTCGGCACCTCGACGCCGCAGATGATTGAACTGGCACAAAAGATCGCCGAGCTCACCCCCGACGGCCTCGATCATATCCTCTTCGCCAATTCCGGGTCCGAAGCGAATGACACGGTGGTGCGCGTCGTGCGGCGTTACTGGATGCTGCGCGGCCAGCCCACGAAGCAGATATTCATCGGCCGCGAGCTCGGCTATCATGGCAGCACGCTCTGCGCCGTCAGCCTGGGCGGCATGGCGCATATGCATGGAATGGCGCCCGATACGCTGCCGGGCTTCGAGCATATCGTCCATCCACACCATTATCTGCTCGGCGGCGACCAGACACCCGAGGAGTTCGGTCTTGCCGCGGCACGCGCGCTCGAAGAACGGATCCTCGCGCTCGGACCGGAAAATGTCGCCGCCTTCATCGGCGAACCGGTGCAGGGCGCGGGCGGCGTTATCGGGCCGCCCTCGACCTACTGGCCCGAAGTCCAGCGCATCTGCCGCAAATATGATGTCCTTCTGGTCGCGGACGAAGTGATTTGCGGGTTCGGACGAACCGGGGAATGGTTCGGATCGCAGCATTACGATATCTATCCCGACCTGATGCCGATGGCCAAGGGGCTGTCCTCGGGCTATGTTCCCGTCGCCGCCGTCGCCGTTCATGCCCGCGTCTTCGACGTGATCAACGAGGGCGGTCTCTTCGCGCACGGCTTTACCTATTCGGGCCACCCCGTCGCCTGCGCCGTTGCAAGCGCGAATATCGACATCATTGCCCGCGAAGGCCTCGTCGAGCGGGTGCGCGACGATATCGGTCCCTATTTCCAGCATTCGCTGCGCGAGATGGCCGATGCGCACCCGCTCGTGGGCGAAGTGCGTGGCGTGGGGCTTGTCGCTGCACTGCAGCTCATGCGCGACAAGGCAAGCCGGACGCCGTTCGCCGCCGACGAACTCGCGGCGATCCACTGCCGCGAGGCCTTGTGGGATCTCGGACTGATTTCCCGGGCCGTCGGCCAGTCGATGGTGCTGAGCCCACCGCTGGTAATCAGCCGGTCCGAGGTCGACGAGACGGTCGACAAGATGAAATCGGGCCTCGATGCGGCAGCTGCCGCGTTCGGAGTGCAATGAACCGCGCCCGCTGAGCTGGGCTTCCGCACGCGCCAGCACCGCGCGATCTTTTGAGGCAGCAGGCCGCCGGGCGCACGTGCGGTGCACCAGGCGGCATTTTTCGGCCTCGCCGCGTCTGTGGCGCCCGGTCAGGGCTTGTCGGCCGTGCGGGCGAACCTCGCTCGCATCGTTCCGGTGTCCTGCTGTCAACCGGTTTCGGGTGGTGCTGCTGCAGCACCATGGTTCGCACCTTTTGCATCGCCAAAGGCAGGGCGCTTGCCATAGTCTCGGACGACAGCACGGGCACGCGATCGCCATGTCCGGCAACAAAATGGGGGACGCCATGGTGACGGTTACGGGTTGGGCGAAGATTTTAACGGCGACCGCGCTCGCAGGCGGAGCGCTTCTGGCCCCGCGCGCCGGGGCGCAAGGCCCGGCGGATATCCTGACCTCTCCCGCGGACGAGGTCGCGCTCACGCTCAGCGAGGGAACCTGGATGAGCGTCGACGTCAGCCCCGACGGCCAGACGATCATCTTCGATCTCCTCAACGACATCTATACGATGCCCGCCGTCGGCGGCGAGGCCAAGCCCCTGCTGACGGGCCCCGCCACGCAGCGCAGCCCCCAGTTCAGCCCCGACGGGCGCAAGATTCTCTATCTCAGCGACGAGACGGGGGCGGACAATATCTGGATCGCCGATGCGGACGGCAAGAATTCGCGGCAGGTGACTCGCGAAGACCTTGCGATGATCACCGGGCCGGCCTGGGCGCCCGATGGTCGCTCGGTCGTGGCGACGAGGACAAGCGCATCGGTCCACGAGATGCGGACCTCGGAACTCCGGCATTTCAGTATTGACGGGTCGGCCGGGCGCCAGCTGGTCGCGCCGCCCGAGAGCGGGAAGGATATGCAGGAACCACGCTATTCTCCCGACGGGCGCTACCTCTATTATACCGAGCGCGTCGCCGGCACCCACTATGTCTACAACAACACCGGGCTCAGCAACTTCGTCGTCCGCCGCCGCGATATGGTGAGCGGCGAGACGGTTGACCTGATTTCGGGTTTCGGAAGCGCGACGACGCCGCAGGTCTCGCCCGACGGCAAGGCCGTCGCCTTCATTCGCCGCGTCGGAGCGCGTACCGTGCTTTTCCGCTACGATGTCGATACGCGCGCGCAGACCGCGATCTACCAGGAGCTCGATCGCGACCTCCAGGCCGACTATATTCCGCAGGAACATTATTACCCTGCCTTCGACTGGTTTCCGGACAATCGACATGTGGCGATCTGGGCCAAGGGCAAGCTCGTCAAGGTCGACATGCGCAGCGGCAAGGCGACTGATATTCCATTCCGTCTGACCGCCCGCCACCGGATCCACCAGGCTGTGCGTCCGCGCCTCGACCTAGCGCCGGACCATATCGATGCGAAGATCTTCCGCCAGATTGCCGTCTCGCCCGACGGCACAGATTTCGTCTTTCGTGCGCTCGGCAATCTATGGCGGCAGGATGTAGCGGGAACCGCGCCGCCGCGTCGCCTGGGCGAGGATGCAGGCGCGCAGACCGATCCGTCATGGTCGCCCGACGGGCGCTGGATCGCCTTTGCCGACTGGGACGACGAAAAGGGGAGCACACTTCGCCTTCGCAGTTCCGACGGGAAGCAGGAAAAGGTGATCGCGCAAAGCGGCGGGATCATCGGTCAGCCCGTTTTCTCGAACGATGGAAAGCGCGTCGCCTATCGCATCCTCGATCCGGATTCGCAAATGGGCGGTGCCCGCGATGCCCCCGGCATTTATGTCGTGGGTATCGACGGCAAGGCACCGCGCTACCTTGCCAAGGCGAGCGGGCTCGCGCGATTCTCGCCCGATGACCGGCGCGTCTATTTCATGAGCCCGCCGGACTATGCCGCGGGCCGCGCGGTCATTCTGTCGAGCATCGCGATCGACGGCGGGACGGTGCAGACCCATGCCTACGCCGAAACCGCCGATACCGGCGATTTCACGATCAGCCCCGATTTCAAATGGATTGCGTTCAAGGAGGTTCAGGATCTCTACCTGATGCCGTTCCCGACCGCGACCAAAGCCGTGAAGATCACCGCCGCAAACAATCCGCAGGCGCGCCGTCTCACGCGTTCGGGCGGCTACGAGCTTGCTTGGAGCGGCGATTCATCGCGTCTTTTCTGGACGCTCGGACCTGGCCTCTTTGCGACCAGGCCCGCGGCGCAGGGCACCGTCGACAAGCCGCTGCGAGCGCTCGCGCTCGGCGCGCCCGCCGATATTCCGGCGGGCAGCATCGCCTTCACCAATGCGCGTATTCTTCCGATGACCGGCGACGACAGGGTCATCGAAGGCGGGACCGTGCTCGTCGAGGGCAACCGCATCAAGGCGGTCGGGCCTGCCGGCAGTGTGACCGTCCCGGCCTCGGCGAAAATCTACGATCTCGGCGGCAAGACGCTGATGCCAGGGCTCTTCGATGCGCACGGCCATATCGACTGTTGCTACGGCACGGGCGTGATGCCGCAGAAACATGCCGTGCGCTACGCCGCACTGGCCTATGGCGTCACCACAAACTTCGATCCCTATGCCAATGAATTGTCGAGCTACGAGACGGGCGAGATGACGATTGCGGGCCTGATGGTCGGCCCGCGCTGGTTGACGACCGGTCATGTGATCTACGGCCGGTCGGGGAAGCCGGACCGCGTCTTCAACCGGATCGAGAACCTGGAGGACGCCCGTGCGATCACGCGGCGAAAGGCGGCGATAGGCGGGCAGATTCTGAAGAGCTACAAGCTGACGACCAGAGCACAGAAGCAGTGGCTGCTCCAGGCCGCGAACGAGAGCGGCCAGATGATCGATGCCGAGGGGGCGGGGCATTTCTACGACAATGTCAACGTTCTCCTCGACGGGACATCGACCCTCGAACATAATTTGCCGGTCGCAACCTATTATGACGATCTCCTGCAGCTGTTCAAAAAGTCGAACACTGCCAACACGCCGACGCTGATCGTCACATTCGGCGAACTGTTCGGCGAAAATTACATCTATCAGACGCAGGAGCCCTGGAAGGAATCCAAGGTCCGCAACTTCATTCCCGGCGTCAACAACGCCTACAACCCGATCATGGGGCCCTCGGACGCGCCGCTCTACGTCCGCGGCATGCACACGATCCACCAGGCCGACGAACTCTATGACGTCGGCTTCCGCTCGGTCAGCCGTTCGGTGAAACGGCTCGACGACGCGGGTGTCCTCGTCAATGTCGGCTCGCACGGTCAGTCGGCGGGGATTGCGATGCACTGGGAAATGCAGCTGCTCGCCGAAGGCGGGATGGCGCCGATGCGGATCCTTCGCGCGGCGACGATCAACGGCGCCCGGACTTGGGGGCTGGACCACCAGCTCGGTTCGATCGAACCCGGCAAGCTTGCCGATCTGATCGTCCTCGACCGCGATCCGCTGCTCGACATCAAGAATGCGAACAGCGTCCGCTACACGATGGTCAACGGGCGGCTCTATGATGCCGAGACGATGAACGAAATCGGCAATCGCGACAAGCCGCGGACCAAATTCTTCTGGGAACTGACCGATCAGCATGGCATCGACTGGAATCCCGCTTGGGGGGAGGTCGGCCGTGACCGTTGATCCTCGGGGCCGCCTTGCCGCGCTCGCCCTGCTGCTCCTCGCGGGCTGTGCGTCGGTCCCGCCGAACAATGGTGCTGCGCCGCCTGCGACGGTGCCGATCACGGGAGGTAGCTTCGCAATGGGCGCGACGGTAGATCGCGGCTACGGGCCGATCGACGGACCGACCCGCGATGTGAAGGTTGCACCGTTCAGGCTCGCCGTCCGCGAAGTCACCGTCGGCGAGTTCCGGGCCTTCGTCAGGGACACCGGCTATGTGTCGCAAGGCAAATGCAATGTTTATGACGAGGGAACGAGCTGGCATATCGACCCCGCCCGCAACTGGGAGCGGCCCGGCTTCGAGCAGGGGGAGGATCATCCGGTCCTCTGCGTGAGCTGGCGCGACGCGCAGGCCTATATTGCGTGGATCAACTACAAGACGGGTGGAAACTACCGCCTGCCGTCCGAGGCTGAGTGGGAATATGTCGCGACGCTCGCCGATCTCGGCGATGCGCGAAGCGGGGCGCGCGGGGTCACGCATGACACCGCCAATATCGGCAAGGTCGAATGCTGTGGAGGCAAGGCGGAAGGGCGCGACATCTGGATCCGCACCGCGCCCGTCGGAAGCTTTCCGGCGGACCGGTTCGGCCTGCATGACATTCGTGGCAATGTCTGGGAATGGCAGGCCGACTGCTACCATCAGGATTATGCCGGCGCTCCGGTCGACGCTGCGGCGCGAGAAGACTGCCCGGTTGCCGGCTATCATCCGATTCGCGGCGGTTCTTACGGCGACGCCGGGGAGTTCCTCGAGGAACGCTTCCGCCTTCGCGGACCGCAGGACGAAGCCTATTTCACGGTCGGTTTCAGGCTCGCCCAGTCCGCGCGCTGACCGGGCGCCGTTTCCGGTGCCTGTATGGCACCGGGGCAAGGGCGATTAGCAACTGGAGTGGGGCGGGCAGGCGCATATCGTCGAGCGATAGGGGTTCGGTCCGATCTGGGAGCAGGCCGATGAAATCTGCATATTCGTTTTGCCGGCGTTTTGCTGCCGCTGCATTGCTTGTCGGCGCCGCGCCGCTCGGTTCCGGCGGCCTTCACCCCGCCGCTGCGCAGGTGCGCGAAGCGGAGGCGGTGCCGCCGCTCGCCGATCGGCTGGGCTTCTGGTCGCCGGGCGAGCAGGAGAGCGGTTACCGCGCGATGGAGACGATCTTTCCGACCAAGCCGATCAAGGCGGGCGGCACGGTCCGCGCACTGCCGGTCGCCCCGGAGGAATTGCGCATCGACTTCGTCCACGAACATCGGCCTTATGACATCGACGACTTCATGAAGGTCAATCGCGTGTCGGGTCTGCTCGTGATCAAGGACGGTCAAATCGTTGTCGAGCGCTACGGGCTCGGGCGCAAGCCGGGCGATCGCTGGACCTCTTTTTCGATCGCAAAGTCCGTCACATCGACGCTGGTGGGCGCCGCGCTGCGCGACGGGAAGATCGCAAGCCTCGACGATCCTCTCACCCGATATGTGCCCGAGCTGCGCGGCGGGGCCTATGAGGGCGTGACGCTCCGGCACGCGCTCCAGATGCGCTCGGGCGTCGGCTGGAACGAGGATTACAACGACCCTGCATCGGATTTCAGCCGCTATGCGACCCATATGGGCCCGGCCTTCTACAGACGCATGTCGGCGCAGCCGCGCGTCGCGGCGCCGGGGACGAAATATTATTACTCGACCGCCGAATCCAATCTGATTGGTGCCGCGGTCATCAACGCGACCGGCAAGTCGCTCGCGGCCTATTTCTCGGAAAAGATATGGCGCCCGTTCGGCATGGAAGCCGATGCGGTCTGGATGACGTCGCCCGAGGGGCTCGAAACCGGGGGCATATGCTTTAGCGCCACGCTGCGCGACTATGGGCGGCTCGGTATCTTCATGCTCGAGGACGGACGCGCGGCGGGTAAGCCGGTCCTGCCCGACGGCTGGATCGCCGACGCGACGGCGGAGCATAGCGCAAACGCCTTCGGCGACATCGGCTATGGCTATCAATGGTGGACGGGCCCCGGCAGAAGCTATCGCGGTCTCGGCATCATGGGACAGGCGCTTTTCGTCGATCCCGAACGCAAGCTGGTCATCGTGATCCAGAGTGCGTGGGCGAAAGCCGGCGGCCCCGAGCGCTATGCGCTGCAATGGGCCTTCATCGAGGCGGCCATCGATGCCGCCGACCGCGCTGCACCTGCCGGGCGCTGACGCAATGGTCGGCGCGCCAGTTCGCGGACGCATCTCCACCCTCGACGCCGTGCGCGGCGCTGCCGTCATGGGCATCCTGCTCATGAATATCGTTGATTTCGCGATGCCCGGCTATGCCTATTATTTCCCGACCTATTACGGGGGCGCCGAGGGGGCGAACTTCTTCGCCTGGGCTGCCAATTATGTCCTGTTCGACGGCAAGATGCGCGGGCTGTTCACGATGATGTTCGGGGCAAGCACCGTGCTGATCGCCGAGCGCGCGCTCGCCGTCGGCGAAAGCCCCGCGCGCGTCACCTTCGCGCGTATGGCGTGGCTGTTCGTCTTCGGGATGATCCACACCTGGCTGATCTGGTACGGGGACATCCTCGTTCTCTACAGTGTTTGCGGGATGGTAGCGCTGCTTGCCTGGCGCTGGCCCGTGCGCCGCCTCTTCATCGCGGGCGCGATGCTGCTGCTCGTAAAGCTTGCACTCGGTTTCGCGGCGTATGTCTCGTTCGAACAGGTCCAGCGTGCCGCGGCCGCGCCCGATGCCTCGACCGAGACGCGGGCCGAATGGTCGGCCTGGCAGGCAGAGGTTGCGCTGCCGCCGGTGCAGTCTCAGCTTGACGGCTACCGCGGGAGCTATGCCGACGCGCTCGAGACGCGTGTGCCGGGCGCGATCCATATCCTGACGCGCGCGCATCCGCTCGCGATCCCCGACACGCTCGCGCTGATCGCGATCGGTATGGCCCTGTTCCGGCTCGGCTTCTTCTCGGGGGCGTGGTCCGCGCGCGCTTATCGCCGGGTCGCCTTTTGGAGCTTTCTCGTGTGCGTTCCGCTCTATCTCCCGCTCGTGGCCTGGAACGTCGCGTCCGGCTATTCGCCGATCACGCTGCACCTGACCGAGGCGATCCATCTGACCTTCCTCCGCCCCGCGATGTCGGCCGGCTATGCGGCGATCGTCATCCTTTTCATGAAGGCGGTGCAGGGCGGCTGGCTTCGTCCGCGCTTGGTAGCTGCCGGCCAGATGGCCTTTTCGAACTATCTCGGCACGAGCATCCTCTGCACGCTGATATTCAACGGCTACGGCCTCGGCTGGTACGGATATCTCGAACGCTGGCAGTGCTATATCGTCGTTCTCGCCGTCTGGGCCATCATCCTCTTCTGGTCGAAACCCTGGCTCGATCACTTCCGATACGGCCCGCTCGAATGGCTCTGGCGCTCGCTTGCGCGCGGCAAGCTTCAACCCTTTTCCCGATAGGAGGAACCATGTCCCCGACCGACCGGCGTCTCGGCCTAGGTCTGCTCGCGCTGACCACCCTCGCCGCGGCGAACCCTGCGGACGACTTCGTTCCGACGCAGGCCGAGCGCGAGCGACTCGATCTGATGTCGCGCCCGGAAGCCTGGTTCGCCGCAAACCTCGCGGGCCCGCGCGAGGTTGTCGACGGCCAGCATCTCGATCCCAAGCTCCAATATCATTTCGAGGCGCGGCGGGCCCGCCCGGCCGAGGTGGTGCGGAAAGGGCTCGCCATGTTCCATTCGGACGAGGAGGCGCTCCTCGCGCGCGACTGGGCGCTGATGACCAAGGTGACGGCGCCGATGCGAAAGGTCGAGGATGGCTTGGTCGATGGACGCGGCGGCAGGATCCCGGTTCGCATCTATACGCCTGACGTCGATGAGCCCGGCCCTTTACCGATGCTCGTCTATTTCCACGGCGGCGGGTGGATATACAGCGGTATCGACGCGGTCGACCGAAGCGTTCGCCTGATGGCCAACGAGGCGAGGGCGATCGTGGTCTCGGTCGACTACCGTCTGGCGCCTGAGCATAAATGGCCGGCCGCCAACGATGACGGAGAGGACGTATTTCTCTGGGCGCGCGCGAATGCGGCGAAGCTCGGTTCCGATCCCGCGACGATCGGAGTCGGCGGCGACAGCGCGGGCGGCAATATCTCGCTCGCAATCTCGCGGCGGCAGCTGGCCGCGGGCAGGCCGACGCCGCTATACCAACTGCTCTATTATACCTCGACCGATTTCGAGCCGCGCTATCGCTCCTTCGAACTGTTCGGGAAGGGCTATGGGCTCGACGTCGCCTTCCGCGACTTCATGATTCCGCTGGCCTTCGGCGACGCGGCGACCGCCGCCCGCGCGGCCGAGGAAATCAATGGCAACGGCATGCAGGGCATGCCCGCTACGATCGTGGTGACAGCGGGCTTCGACATTCTGCGCGATCCGGCGCACGGGCTCGCGCGGCGGCTGGAGCGCGACGGCATTGCCGTCACCTATCTGAACTATCCGACGCTTGCGCACGGTTTTCTGCAATTCTCGGGCGTCGTCGCGGATGCAGACCGCGCGGCGACCGACAGCGCGCGCCTCTTCGACACCGCCATCCGCAGTCGCGCCCACTTCGCCCGCGCCGCGGAGGCCGGGCGCTAGGCGCGCGCCGCGCCGGTCAGTCGGGTCCTTCGAGCAGCGTCTGCTGGATTCGGGCAACCTTCCAGCTCTCGGCTTCCTTGAGCAGCGTATAGTTGACGAGGATCAAGAACTGACGTTCGGCGCTTTTGACGTAGCGCATCGACGAGGTGATCGTCGCCAGCCGTTCTCCCGCGAGTGCGTGGGTCGTCGGGCCGGGCTCGATACTCCATCCTGCCTCGGCGAACCATTCGCGATGCCATTGCAGTATGGGCTCGCGTCCGGTGACGGTCTCGCCCCAATAATAGACGATCTGCGGCTCGACGCTCCGCGCGAGCGCCTTGTCGAGCGCCGCGACATCACGCCGGCGCATCGCTTCGATCAGCGCCGAGAGCGGTTGCCCGACATCGGCGGACACGGCGATTGGCGTGACCTCCGCCGCCGGGCTTGCGGCGGGTGCCAGCGCCAGCACCAGTGCGATCGGTAGCAGCTTCATAGATTGACCTCTCCTGTTTTCGTCAGAGTTAGAAGCTCGTCGGGGGGCTCCGGCGATGTGAAATCTGTCCCCGCCGGTGCTTCGGGACAGCCGCGTCACGGTACGTGCGGACGCCCCGGTGCGGAATGACATGCCCGGCACATCACATCATGTGGATCGATTTCGACACCATGAAGGCCTTGAGTCCCTCGGGCCCGTCTTCCTGCCCATGTCCCGATTCCTTGACGCCGCCGAACGGTGCGTCGCCCGTGGAAAGGCCGAGCGTGTTCACGCCCACCATGCCGGACTCGATCGCGTCGGACACGCGCATCGCAGTACCGAGATTTTGTGTGAAGACATAGGCGGCGAGGCCGTAGGGAAGACGGTTGGCCTGCTCGATGGCCTCGTCGGCCGTGGCGAAAGGACGCATCATCGCGACGGGCCCGAAGGGTTCCTCATTCATGATCCGCGCGTTGTCGGGAACGTCGGCGAGGACGGTCGGCTGGTGGAAATAGCCCTTGCCGGCGATAGGCCCGCCGCCATGAAGCGTTCGCGCGCCCCGGTGGACGGCATCCCCGATGAGGGTGCCAACGGCCTCGGGCCGGCGGGCGTTGGCAAGCGGACCCATGAAGGAACTCGCATCGAGCGGGTTTCCGACCGTGATCATCTCGGCTGTCTTTTCGGCGAAGCCCCGGACAAATCGCTCGTAGATATCCTGCTGGACAAAGAAGCGCGTCGGCGACACGCAGACCTGTCCCGAATTGCGAAATTTGCCGGGAACCAGTAGCGCCAGCGCCTTATCGAGGTCGGCGTCGTCGAACACGAGCACTGGCGCATGTCCGCCCAGTTCCATCGTCGTGCGTTTCATGCCGTCGGCCGCGAGCTTCATCAGATGTTTGCCGACCGGTCCCGAGCCGGTGAAGCTGATTTTCCGGATCACCGGCGATGCGATGAGATGCCGGCTGATGAGGTCGGGGTCGCCGAATACGAGCTGGCTCGCGTCGACCGGCAGTCCGGCCTCGAACAGCGCCTGCTGGATGAGCACCGCAGATGACGGCGTCTCTTCGGCGGGCTTCGAGATGATCGAGCAGCCGGCTGCCAAGGCGGGCGCTATTTTTCGTGCGACGTTGAAGAAGGGAAAATTCCACGGCGCAAAGCCCACCGACGGGCCGACGGGTTCATAGGAGACGCTTGCTCGCTGTCCCGACGGACGGACGAGGAGGCGTCCGTAGCAGCGCTTCGCCTCTTCGGCGTGGATGTCGAAGAAGCGGATGCCAGCCGCCGCTTCGACGCGCGCCTGGACGAGCGGCTTTCCCTGCTCGGTCGCGATCGTCGTGGCAATCTCCTCGCTACGGCCGCGCAGGATGTCGGCCGCCTTGTGAAGGATGGCGGCGCGATCGTCGACATGAACGCCGCGCCACGTCCTGTAGCCGCGCTCGGCCGCGTCGAGCGCATAGTCGAGATCGTCGGCCGTCACCTCGGGCAGTTCGCCGATCGTCTCGCCCGTCGCCGGGTTGATGACCGGGCGAAGCTGACGGTTGCCGGCGGCTAGCCATTCGCCGTCGATACAGGAAGAGCGCAGGGGGGGAGTGGTGTTCGTCATCGGTCGGGAACCTGTCCTACTTGGGATTGCCGTGTCCGGAAGAACCTCTCCATAGGGTGCGAGGGTCGCGTCACGTCGCGGGATTTTGCAAGGATCGGTGCCGGGCACATGCCTCGACACTAGGGTGGCCGGCGCGATGCCCCAGCCGCGTTCAGCACTTGAGTCGGTGCGCTGCGAGCACCGCCTTGCGAATTCTTTGCACTTAACTTTTGACGATTTGTCGCGGAAGCTTCGCGGCGGATATCCATTGCCGAAGGGGAAAAAGATGAGAAGGTTTCGCGCGCGACACGGCGTCGCAGCGGCTATAGCGGCGCTGGCCTCGGGCATCTCGTCTTTCGGCGATGCGAGCGCGGCGGATGCTTCGCGGACGCCGACCGAGAGTCAGGACGCGCTCCCGATGACGCTCAACGACGGCGAGGGAACAAAAGACGCACTCGGCTTCGACTGGCCGATGCTCGCGATCGGCACCGGGCAATATGAGGATGGTCCGACGGGGCTGACCGTGATCCGCTTTCGCGAACGCGTGCACGCGGCGATCGATACGCGCGGCGGCGGCCCCGGGACGGTGAATTCCGACTATCTGCGTCTCGGATATGAATTCCCCGAGCTTGACGCGATCGTGCTCGCGGGCGGCTCCTGGTACGGGCTGGAGGCCGTCACGGCCGTGAACACGGCGCTGAAGGATGACGGCACGCGCAGCGGACATTGGGACAATGTCGGCCTTGTCGAAGGGTCGATCATCTATGATTTCGGAGGGCGCAGGCTGAACGAGATCTATCCGGACAAACGGCTCGCGCAGGCCGCGTTCCGGGCGGCGAAGCCCGGATGGTTCCCGATCGGGGCCTATGGCGCGGGCCGGTCGGCGGTTGCCGGAGGAATTTTCGGGTGCAACGCACGCTCGGGGCAGGGTGCGGCATTCCGGCAGATCGGCGAGGTCAAGATTGCGGTATTTACGGTCGTCAACGCGCTGGGCGTGGTCGTCGACCGCGATGGCAAGGTCGTGTCGTGCCACAAGGCATCACGCTGGCCGGCCGACCTGACCGCGAACTATCTGATGGGCAACGCGCCCGCGAGCCTGCAGCCCGGCTGGAATGGCGACGAGGGTGCGGCGGCAGACCGCAAGAATACAACGATCAGCCTCGTCGTCACCAATCGAAAGATGTCGAAGGCCGAACTGAACCGGCTTGCGGTCCAGGTCCATACGTCGATGGCGCGTGCCATCCAGCCCTTCGCTACCGAGATGGATGGCGACGTGCTGTACGCCGTTTCAACCGGCGAGGTGGACAAGGGACCGGGCGAATTTCTGCCTTCGGCCGAAATCGGGGTCGCGGCGTCCGAATTGATGTGGGACGCGGTGCTCGCCGCGGTTCCTCGAACCCCGGCGCCGCCAGCGGCAGGGCGCGGAAAAATGCCTTCCCCGACCGTGGCGGCGAAGCTGGCCGGCGACTATCGCTTCAGTCCGCTCGCAAGTCTTGGCATCCGGTACGAGGACGGCCATTTGACGGCCACGGCTACCGGTGAACGCGACATATTTTCGATCAAGCGCGGCGCGGCGGTGGCGCTGACCCCGGTCTCGGCCGACAGCTTCCTCTTACCCGGTCGCTATCCGCTCCTCCTGCGCTTCCGCGACGGAGAGCTCGTTCTCAATCCGGGACGCTGGCAGCAGACCGGCACGCGGCAATAATGGTAGTTGAGCGGCACTACACGCATTGATCCGTGGTGCCTTTTTAGCACCGGTGGCTCTGTCGAAGGCTCCTCTCACCTGACGGTCCGAAATGATGAGATAGAAGGAGCCGGCTGATTTACCAGGCCGGGGGTTAGCCGGATTCGCATCCGGCCCCGAGAACAGATTTGGGGCATCGATATGAGGACGCATCTTCTCCTTCTGGCAAGCCTCGGCCTCGCCGCCTGCAGCGCGGAACCAGCGGTCGAGGGGCGGCCCGGCGTGGCCGGCAAATGCAGGGATTGCCTCGAGATGATCGTAATCCCCGGCGGCAGCTTCGAAATGGGCGAAACTATCGACTATGGTTACGGCCCGATGGACGGCCCGCGGCACGGCGTCACGGTCCCCGCGTTCGCGCTCGCCAAAAATGAGGTGACCCGCGCCGAATATGGCCGCTTCATCGCAGCGACCGGCTATAAGCCGAAACGCAAGTGCAATATCTACAAGGCGGACGCGAAATGGTTCATCGACGCCAACCGCAGCTGGGACGCGCCCGGCTTTGACCAGAAGGGCGACGAGCCCGTCGTATGCATCAGCTGGGACGATACGCAGGCCTATATCGACTGGCTCAACGAGAAGACGGGGAAGACGTATCGCCTGCCGTCGGAGGCCGAATGGGAATATGTCGCCGCGCTCGGGGGTTTGGGCGCCTCGGGCGGGATCACCCACGACGAGGCGAACATCGGCAAGGAACAATGCTGCGGTGGACGCGCGTCGGGCAAGGATCGCTGGATCTACCCGGCACCGGTCGGAAGTTTTCCCGCCGACCGCTTCGGCCTCCACGACATTCGCGGTAATGTCTGGGAGTGGCAAGCCGATTGCTACCACAATGACTATGAAGGCGCGCCGGTTGACGGATCGCCGCGCACCGAGAGTTGCGGATCGCCCGATCACCGGGCGGTTCGGGGAGGCTCCTACGGCGATGCGGCGGAATATATGCAACCGACCTCCCGGCTGCCGGGGCCCCGCGGCGAGGGTTATTTCACGGTCGGCTTCCGCCTTGCCAGCGACGTCGGCGCCCCATCGGGATCGTCCCGGTGACTCTCGCGCACCGCCGCTTCGCGATTTCGCATCATGGCGCTCGTTTTTGTTCGGATAGCTTGCCGGTGGCAAAACCAACAAATGCCGGGAGGGATATATGAAAACATCATTCTACACGGGATCGGCCGCCTTGGCGCTGCTCGCGGCCATGTCGGCCCAGCCGGTTTTCGCGCAGGTGGCGGATAGCCAAAGCGACGGCGAGATGATCGTCGTGACCGCGCAGAAGCGCGAGCAGAGGCTCGTCGACGTGCCGATGGCGATCTCGGTGCTGGGCGGGGAAGAGATTGCGGAAAAAGGCGTTTCGAGCGTTCAGGACCTCTCCTTCTCGGTTCCCGGCCTCACAATGCGCGAAGACGGACCCGGCAGCTATACGATCTTCATGCGCGGCCTCGCCAACCAGTCCGGTTCGGGCGCGCTCGTCGGCCAATATCTCGACGAGGCTCCGCTTTCGCTCGGTGGCTTCATCCAGCTCAGCCCCGTCGCGCTCGATCTCGAACGCGTCGAGGTTCTCAAAGGGCCGCAAGGGACGCTCTACGGTCAGGGCGCTGCGGCCGGCGTGATCCGCTACATCACCAACAAACCCGATCTCGAGACCTTTTCCGCCGCCTTGACGGGCGAAGTCTACGATGTCGACCAGGGCGAGGTCGGATACAAGACCTCGGCGGTCGTCAACGTCCCGATCGCGACAGGGAAGGCCGCGCTTCGCGTCGCAGCGCTCTACGAGGATGGCGGCGGCTGGATCGACCAACCCGAGGCGGGGATCAAGGACGGCAACGGCACCGAATTGCTCAATGTGCGCGCGCAGCTTCTGTTGCAGCCGAGCGACCGCTTTTCTGCCAAGGCAATGGTCCAGATTCACCGGGCCGAAACGCAGCTCGGCCTCGGCTTCGAGGAGCCCGACCGGACGGTCGATATCGCGATCGATCCGGCTACGGTCCTGATCCCGAAGAAGTTCGATTTCACCAGCTATAATCTCGAGCTCAACTATGATCTCGATTTTGCCCAACTGGTGAGCGCGACGACCTACACCGATTTCGACGAGCAATATCCCTTCACCTACATTCCGCGGCCGGGGAACTTCTCCTATGGTATCGTCGAGGGGAATGACGCCCGATATGGCACCGCGAGCCAGTTCAGCCAGGAACTCCGCCTGTCGTCGTCTTCAGGGCCGCTGCAATGGACTGTCGGCGGCTTCTATGCGCTCGGCAAGAACGACCTGCTCTCGAATTACGGCTATGCGTTCGCGGAGAACGGCGATCTCTATGAGGGGGGCGGGTTCGTTGTCGACGACCTTTATTATTTCTCGAAGTCGCGGACCGAAAACTACTCCGTCTTTGCCGACGTCTCCTATGACCTCACCGACCGCCTGACCGTCGGCGGCGGCATTCGCTATTTCCACGACAAGCAGCGCGATCTCATCGAAACGGTGCCCGACACCGGGGTGACCAACCGGGGTACCTTTGAGTCGACCGATCCGCGCGTCGTCGTGAGTTATCGCTTCGCCGACAATGCCCGCATTTACGCGAGTTATGCGCAAGGTTTTCGCAGCGGAGGCTTCAACCAGGCGCCCTTCGGCTCCTATGGGCCCGAGAATATCGAGACATATGAAGTCGGCAGCAAGGGGAGCTTCGCGGGCGGTCTTTTCCAATATGAGGTTGCGGGCTTCATCACCAACTATTCCGACATGATCCGGCGCCGCCTCGTCAATGTCGACGGACAATTTCTCTCGGAGTCGAGCAACATCGGCAAGGTCCGGGTCAAGGGGCTGGAATTCGGCGTGCAGGTCCGGCCCGCTTCGGGGCTGACCTTCGGCGTCAATGCGGCCTATCTCGACAGCAAGATCATCGACACCGACCCCGGCGACCAGGTGAACATCATCGGCGATCTCACTGATTACACCCCGAAGCTCAGTTATTCGGCGAGTGCCAATTATGACTTTGCCGTGGCGAGCGAAGTCGACGGTTTTCTGCGCGTCGATTTCAACTTCCGCGACAAGGTTTATTATACCGATCGCTCGAGCTTCCTCGCCAGCGTCCTCCCGCAAAAGTCGGACACGCTGTCGCTTCTCAGCGCGAGGCTCGGCTTCGACTTCGGGCGCTTCAGCGCCGAGATCTATGGCTCCAACCTGCTCAACATCAATCGCGCCATCGATCCCTACCAGGGCTGGGCAAACTCCAACCGCACCCGCCCGCGGGTGATCGGCCTCAAGGTCGGAGCCAAATTCTGACCCCAATTTGAAGCGAGGGCGCCGGGGATGAACCGCGCCCTTGTCTTCGCGATAGACCTGGACGCCGCATTCCCGGAATGCGGCGTCCTTTGTCGATCGGGCGGGGCCGCGTTTACGGTTGTGACAGGGCGACACGGAATCAGCCCTGCCGAGCTACCCGCGCAACCGCGGATCAGTTAACTCCGGAGACGGTCGAGGTGCCGGCTGTTCGCGTTGATCAGCTTTGTTCGCGCTGGATCTCGCCTTCACCCTCGGTGCCGAAATCCTGAGCATTGCCGTGGAACCTGCTTCGCGAAACGGTGACCTTGCTGCGCCCCGCGGCGCGAATTCCGAACGGCCGATTATTGCTGACCACGGTGTCGGAGACGAACAGGGCGGCATCGTCGTCGCTGTAAATGCCGTCGTCTTCGAACCCCGCGAAGCGCGAGTCCGAGATATGGGCGCTGCTCGCGGCATAGGCGCATAGGCCGACGACCGATCCGCGCTCGACGGTCGCATGGCTGATCCGGGCGTAGGAGCTTTCGCGGAGCCAGAAGCCGACATGGCTGTCGCTGATCGTCACATGGCGCGCTATCAATTGGCTGTCGCCGCGCGCCGAGACGGCCATTTTCGAAATGCGGGCGAGGCGCACCCGGTCGATCGTCACGCGGCTGTCGATCGCGAAGATGCCGTGACCGTCATAGAGCGCATCCTCGTCCGAAGCATAGGTGAAGCCCCGGATTTCGAGGCCCGATATCGCCGCGTCGGCGTTGACGAGCGTCATCGCGGTCGAGGGCGCCTTTGGATTTCCGACAAGCACGGCGCCCTCGTCGGCCCGGATCGTGATGACACGGCCCGAAATGGTCAGGAAGGAGGGGAGGGTGGCATCCTGAAAGGCGGTGCTGCGGGTACCCTCGGCGACATATTCGCCGCTTCGGATCACGAGCGTTCCGCCATCCGGCGTTGCATCGATGGCGGCCTGCAGGGCCGCGGCGCCGCGAAACCGGCAATCGGGTTCGACGGCATGCTGCGGACAGGCGACGACGGGTGCGCTGGGGAGGCTCGCCGCGGCGATGGCGATCGGGGCGAGGCTCAGCATCAAGACATGTCTCCGTCGGTTTGTGGTTCGATCGCCATGGCGCGTAGCAGCGGCCTGCCCAGCAGAAGGATCAGCAGCGCTCCGGCGCCGACGATTGCGCCGTGCATCGCCCAGAAAGCCGCCGGCGCCATCGTCTCGTAGAAGCGGCCGAGCCACCCGCTCGCGAAACTGCCGGCGAAGATCGCGAGATAATAGCATCCGACCATCATCGCATTGACGGCCGACGGTGCGGCGCGCGACGTCAGGGCGAGCGCGATGGGGCCAAGATAGAGAAAACCGATCGCGCAGACGAAGTGGAAAAGTATCGGCCACAGGATCGCGACCCGGCCGCCGCCTGCCATCACCTCGCCGGCCGAAAGCAGGAGGCAGGCCGCGGCGAAGACGGCGCAGCCGAGGCCGATCTTTGAGAGATCTCCGGGCTCGGCGCTCCGACGACTCTGGCGCCGCCAGTACCAGAGGACCAGCGGCGCGAGAAGCAGCACCGCAAGCGAGTCGAGCGACTGGAACCAAGTGACCGGGACCGTTGCAAAGCCCAGGTCGCGATCGACCTCGTCCTTGATCCAGAGCGGATAGCTGTTCCAGACCTGCGACTGCGCCGTCCAGTAGAGCGCAGTGATGGCGAGCATCGCAGCAATCGCCGCAATCTTGCGGCCGTCGCCCGGCTGCAGGCGTATCTGTTCGCCCGGCTGCAGGCGCGGGCGTTCGGGAGGAAGATAACGGCTGCCTTTGAGATAGATTGCAAGGCCGATCAGCATTCCGATCCCGGCCGCGCCGAAGCCGTAATGCCATCCATAGAGTTCGCCGAGCGTTCCGCAGACGAGGGGCGCGATGAAAGCACCAACATTGATGCCGAAGACATAAACCGAAAAGCCCGCGTCGCGTCGCTTGTCGTTCGCTGCGTAGAGATAGCCGACCTGGGCGGCGAGATTGCCTTTGAGAAAGCCTGAACCGATGACCAGCGCGGACAGGGCGAAGAGGAAGAGCGCCTCAAACGCCATCAGGAAATGGCCGGCAGCCATGAAGAGCGCGCCGATGATCACCGAGGTCTTGCGGCCGAGATAGCGATCGCCGAGCAGGCCGCCGAAGACCGGCATGAAATAGATGAAGCCGACATAGAGGCCGAAAGTTTGCGTCGCGAGCGCCTGCGTGCTGAGCGACCCGAAAACCGCGGCCATCGCGGTGCGGTAACCCTCGAAGCCCGCGACGGCGGCACTATTTTCCGGTTTGAAGAGATGCAGCGTCATGTAGAGGACGAGCAGCGCCTGCATTCCATAGAAGGAGAAGCGCTCCCAGGTCTCGGTGAAGACGATATAGGCAAGGCCGCGCGGATGGCCGAGAATTTCGCGGCCGCTACCGGGAATTGCGATGGCTGCTGCGGGCTGATCGGGCACAGCGATGCTCATGCGCGGCACGGACGGATCTCGCGATCGCGTTCAATCATTATCTCAATCCCCTTCCAAGCCTCCTACTAAAGTGGGCGAAGCGAAACGGGAACAGGCGACAAAGTCCGGGCTGCTGGTGCGCAATTAGCACCAGGAGGCGGTGCATAGGCATCTCGCATGCCGACAGGGCTGGCCCGAGACTGGGCGGATGGAAATGGGAGGAGGCGCCATCACGGCGCGCCGCCTCGGCAAGGCCCTTCGGGGCGCATATGGCGGGCGCCGGACATCGGACGGCCATGCGCCGACCCGGCCGTATACGGGGCGCGGCGGCTTTCCCAATTTCCAATTGACGGTCGAACCTTGCCTGTGGGACAGATTATGAATGCACCTCATCTTATCGATTTCAGCCACCCGCCTGTGAGTGACTCGCTTCGTCCGCCCGAGCGAAAATCGCTCCCTCCTTTTGAGGCGCTCAGGGCGTTCGATGCGGTGGCCCGGCTTGGCGGGATCCGGAAAGCGGCGGCCTGGCTCAGTCGCGATCATGCCGTCGTCAGCCGCCACCTGCGATCGATCGAGAGCTGGCTCGGCGTACAGCTCATCGCGCGCACGCCCGGCGGGATTGTGCTCACCGAACAGGGGCGCGTCTACCATGAGAGCATCAGCAAGGCGCTCGAATATATAGCCCATGCCACGCTCGATGTCCTCAACAGCGGACAGCATAACAGCCTGTCGATCTGGTGCACGCCGGGCTTTGCGCTCTATTGGCTCTCGCAGCATTTCGCTTCATTCGAAGCACGGAATGCGGGGATAGATTTTGAGCTGCGCCCCACTGACGCCTCACCGGATTTCGCGGCGCACGAGGCCGATCTCGATATCCGTTTCCACGCGACCTACGAGGATGAGGCGAAGCCGTCGGCGGGACAACGCCAGGGGACGATAGCGCATGTTCCGATCATCGCCGTTGCGAGCACGCGCTATCTGGAATCGCGCGATGCGATCGCGGGGCCGGCCGACCTGCTGGCGCATGAACTGCTTCACGAAAGCGGGACTAACAATTGGGTGCAATGGCTTCGGTCATACGGTGTCGCCTGCGAAGGCCGGATCGGCGGTCCGCGCCTCTGGCAAGGCCATCTCACCGTTGATGCCGCGCGCCATGGTCGCGGCATCGCGCTCGCCAACAGCCTGATCATCCGTGACGATCTGCGATCCGGCGCCCTTATCGATATCGGCGCGGACAAGGACAATTTTCCTGTCCGCATGGGCCATTATGTGCTGATCGCGCGCCGCGACCGATGGGACGATCGTCCGGTGCGGGCCTTCCGGCGTTGGCTTCGCGAGACGATTGCAAAGGAACTTCCCGAGTTCGCGCCGCCCCGCGCCTGATCAGCCGAGCGCCTCGGCGACCGCATTGAAAAAATCATTGTCGAGAATCGCCTCGGAGAATTTCGGCTTGGCGCGTGAGCTCAAAACCGTGACGAGGAGCCTGCGCGCGGGATTGATGTAGATATATTGTCCGAAGATGCCGCGAGCGCTGAAGGCACCGTCGCGAAAGCTCCCGGTCCGGTCGGCGACCGGCCACCACATATAGCCATAATTGAGCGGCTGGTCGCCGATCGTCGCCGGAGCGCCGGCTTCGGCGAACCATCCATCGGGGACCACCTGCGCGTCTCCCGCGCGCCCGCCGCCGAGCGCGAAGAGCCCGAAGCGAACATAGTCCGCCATCGTCGCGCACAGCCCACTCCCCGCGACCTCGAGCCCGTCCGGGGCCTCGAGCCACCAGAAGGCATCGGCCTGCATGCCGAGCCGCGCCCAGATTTTTTCGCCGAGATAGTCGGCGAGCCATTTCCCCGTCGCGGCTTTTGCCAGCGCACCCACTACATGGGTCTCGCCGGTGCTGTAGTTCCAGAGTGTCCCGGGTTCCGCGATGCGCGGCAGGGTCGCCATATAGTCCATGATCGCGCCGTGGCGGCCCGCGACCTGGAGATCGAGCATATGCCGCCGGTGCGACGCGGGGTTGGTGTGGGTGTCGTCCCATTCGACCCCCGACGTCATCTGCATGAGGTGGCGGATCGAGACGCCGTCGTATCCGCTGCCGCGCAGCGTCGGCAGATAATCGGTAAGCGGGTCGTCGACCCCGCCGATATATCCGTCGGCGATCGCCGCGCCAATGAGCGTCGTCGCGACCGACTTCGCCATCGACATCGAAATCCAGCGCGTGGCGGGCGTGAGGCCGGCTTCATATCGCTCGTGGACGACCTCGCCATCCTTGACGATTGTGAGGCCGACGAGACGGTTCCGCGAGACATAATCGACGAGGTCGAATATCTCGCCGTCGACCGTGATCGGCAGGTCGGTGAGCATGTTCGCGGCCAGGCTCAACTCCGCGATATCGCCGCTGCCGCGCGAAACGGTGCGGACCGGAAAGCTCTGTTCGGTCGCGGAGAAGGTCGCGAACTGCTCGCTCGGGAAGAGCTTGCCTGCATAGGCATCGACGATGTTGGACGGCTGGTTGCTCATAGCATCATCCTGCTGGAAACGAGTGATTGCTTCCCGCCTTACCCCCCGAAGGTCCCACAGGATCGGTGCGAAGAAGACGGATGCCGGTGTGTCAGGAGCACCGGTCCGCCGGTGCGTTGGGGGCACCGCCCCGTCGCGGCTTGGCAACTTGTCGCTTGCAGGCCGCGCCCGCTTATGGGCGGTGAGAGGATGCAAGATGGAAGAGCCTGAAATCGATCGCCGGATGTTCGTCCCCGACCATTATCGGGCACCCGATCCGCGCGCGCTGGTGGCACACTATCCCTTCGCGCAACTGGTTTCGGCGGCCGCGGATGGATCGCCGTTCGCCACGAGCGTGCCGATCTATTTTGCCAGCGACGCGCCCGACGAAATGACGCTTGTCGGACATCTGGCGCGCGCGAACCCGCATGCTTCCATTCTCGCCGAAGGACAGCAGGTGCTGGTGATCTTCGCCGGACCCCATGCCTATATCTCTCCGTCATGGTATGTCGAGCGGCCCACGGTGCCGACATGGGACTATCTGACCGCGCAGGTGCGTGGACGGCTGACGCCGATCGACGATGACGAGGAACAGCTCGCGATCATGCAGCGGACCATCGCGATGTCCGAGGGCCGCAGTGGCAGCGCCTGGACGATGGAGCACGCGCCCGAAGGACGCGTCGCATTCCTGCTTCCGATGATCCGCTCGTTCCGCATCGCAATCGAGCGCATCGACGGTGTGTCGAAACTCAACCAGACGCATCCGCCGGGCGACCGGCGACGGGTGGTCGCCGCACTCAGGGCGCGTGGGAGCGAGGGGGATTTCGAGATCGCCGACTTTATGGAGCAGCTCGACAGCGCCTGAAGAAACGGCCGGCACGCTGGTGTTCCAGAGGCAACGCTCGCGGCACTTTCCTCATCTCCTTTCCTTGCCGCGGGTCCGGGAAGGTCGGGCGTTATTGATATCATCGGGGAGTATGATCGTGGACGCTGACTTATCGACCGTGGCATGGCGCGAGCTCGACGACCGCCATCATCTCCACCCTTTTTCAGATCCGCGCGAGCTTGGCGCACGGGGGTCTACGATCATCACCCGCGGCGAGGGCTGCTATGTCTGGGACAGTGACGGCAACCGGATTCTCGACGGCATGGCGGGCCTCTGGTGCGTCAATGTCGGCTATGGCCGCGACGAGCTGGTCGAGGTCGCCGCCGCCCAGATGCGCGAACTTCCTTATTACAACAGCTTCTTCCAGAGCGCGACGCCGTCGCAAATATCGCTTGCACGGCGACTTTCGGAAGTGACGCCCGAAGGCATCGATAATTTCTTCTTTACCAATTCGGGCTCCGAGGCGAACGACACCGTCATCCGGTTGGTCCATCATTATTGGAAAGTCTGTGGACAGCCGTCGAAACGCGTCTTCATCGGGCGCAATCTCGGCTATCATGGCAGCACGCTCGCCGCGACCAGTCTCGGCGGCATGAAGGCCATGCACGACATGGGGCACGAGTTGCTCCCGGGTTTCGAGCATATCATCGAACCGCATTGGTATCGGCACGGCGGCGAGGCGACACGCGAGGAATTTGCGGTAGTTGCTGCCGCGGCGCTCGAGGACAGGATTCTGGCCGTCGGCGCGGACAATGTCGCGGCCTTCATCGCCGAGCCCGTGCAGGGTGCCGGAGGGGTGATCGATCCGCCGCCAGGATATTGGGAGCATATCCAGCAGATCTGCCGCAAACATGATGTGCTGCTCGTCGTTGACGAAGTCATTTGCGGGTTCGGCCGGCTCGGCGAATGGTTCGGTTCCCACTATTATGGCGTCCAGCCCGACCTCATGCCGATGGCGAAGGGCCTGTCCTCGGGGTATCTTCCCATTGCTGCCGTGGGCATCGGCGAGAAGGTGCACCGGGCGCTGTACGAGGGAGGCGCCATTCCGCATGGCTATACCTATTCGGGCCATCCCGTCGCCTGCGCGGTGGCCGAGGCGAATATCGACATTATCGCGCGCGAAGGGCTTGTCGACCGTGTCCGCGAGGATATCGGGCCCTATTTTCGCGAGGTGCTGCAGCAACTGGCCGACGCGCACCCGCTGGTCGGCGAGCTGCGCGGGGCGGGCCTCCTCGCCGGGTTCCAGTTGATGAAGGACCGCGCCGCCCGGCATTATTTCGATCCGTCGGAAAAGCCCGCGGTCGCATGTCGGGAAACTGCCTTGCGCAACGGTCTGATCGCCCGAGCCGTCGGCGATACGATGGTGTTTTGCCCGCCGCTGACGATCTCCCGGGGCGAGATCGACGCGCTTGCAGGGATCATGGCGAGGAGCCTCGACGAGACGGCGAGCGACTATGGGGTGATCGCATCCTGATCGCCGGGCCGATTCCCGTTGCCGCCGGGCGAGAGGTCTCGCGCGGCCGCAACGCCGACTAGCGCCGAAGCAGCGGGGCCGGACGGTCGCAGGACAGGGAAGCGTCCGAAAAGCGGATCGGCGTGCGTATGCCGGGTACCGCGCCGCCGCGCTCGCGGTCGAGCGCAAGCCGCATGCCACGGTGGATGATGTGTGGATCGGCGAAAACCTCGTCGACCCGGTTGATCGGACCTGCCGGAACCCCACGCGCTTCGAGCGCTTCGAGGAGGTCGCCCTTGGACCAATGCGCAAGGCGCGCCGCTACCGCAGCCGAAAGCGCCGTGCGATCGGAAACGCGCCCGGCGTTGCTTCGCCATTCGGGCCGGTCGTCGAGTGCGAGCAGGCCCCGGAGCTGCGCGAACTGGCGGTCGTTGCCAACGGCGATGATCGCCCAGCCATCGGCGCAGGGATAGGCTTCATAGGGAGCGATATTGGGGTGTGCGTTGCCGAGCCGCGTCGGCGCTGAGCCCGAGGCGAGGTAGTTCAGCCCCTGGTTGGCGAGCGTGCCCACCATGACATCGAGCAGGGCCATGTCTATATGTTGCCCGCGGCCGGTCGCCGCACGCTGGATCAGTGCCGCCTCGATGGCAATGACGGCATAGAGACCGGTCATGATATCGGCGTAGGCGACACCGGTCTTGACCGGCGGCCCGTCGGGCATCCCCGTGAGATCCATGATCCCGCTCATTCCCTGGACAACGAAATCATAGCCTGCGCGCTGTGCATAGGGGCCGCTCTGCCCGAAGCCGGTGATCGAGCAATAGACGAGCCCGGGATTGATCGCGGCGAGGCTGGCATGATCGAGCCCGTAGCGCGCAAGCGTGCCGACCTTGAAATTCTCGATAAGGACGTCCGCGCCGCGAACCAGATCCACCACCGCCGCTTGCCCGGCAGGCGTCGAAAAATCGATGACACGCGAGGATTTGCCGCGGTTCGCACAATGGAAATAGGCCGCGTCCGCAGTGCCATCGGCATTGTCGATGAAGGGCGGTCCCCATTTTCGGGTGTCGTCACCCCCGGGGCTTTCGACCTTCGTCACATCTGCACCCAGGTCCGCAAGGATCTGCCCGGCCCATGGACCGGCCAAAATCCGTGCCAGTTCGATGACCTTGAGACCGGCAAGCGGCGCTGCGTTTTTGGTGCTCATTTCAGAACGCCGCGAGGCCGGTGATCGCACGGCCGATGATCAGCGCATGAATGTCGTGCGTACCCTCGTAGGTGTTCACCGTCTCGAGGTTGATTGCATGGCGAAGCACCGGGAACTCGTCCGAGATGCCATTACCGCCGTGCATGTCGCGCGCGGTGCGGGCAATATCGAGCGCCTTGCCGACATTGTTTCGCTTGATGAGCGAGATCATTTCGGGGGCGAAGTCGCCCCCTTCCATCAGACGCCCTACCTGCAACGCCGCCTGGAGCCCGATAGCAATCTCGGTCGCCATGTCGGCGAGCTTCTTCTGGTACAGCTGCGTTGCCGCGAGCGGGCGGCCGAATTGCTGGCGCACAAGTCCATATTCGCGCGCCGCGGCGTAACAGGTCTCGGCTGCGCCCATCGCTCCCCAGGCAATGCCGTAGCGCGCGCGATTGAGGCATCCGAACGGCCCCTTCAGGCCCTCGGCCAAGGGGAGCAGTGCTTCTTCCGGCACCTCGACGCCATCGAGGTTGATCATGCCGGTGACCGATGCGCGGAGGCTCAGCTTGCCCTCGATCTTCGGGGCCGAGAGCCCCGCCATTCCCTTTTCGAGAATGAAACCCCGGATTGCGCCGCCATGCGCGTCCGACTTGGCCCAGATGATGAAGACGTCGGCGATCGGCGCGTTCGATATCCACGTCTTGCTCCCGTCGATCCGATAGCCTCCGTCGATGCGCCTTGCCCGGGTCCGCATCCCGCCGGGATCGGAGCCAGCATCGGGTTCGGTCAGTCCGAAGCAGCCGATGCTTGTCCCCGCCACGAGGTCAGGGAGATAGCGCCGCTTCTGCGCATCCGACCCGTAAGCCAATATGGGGTGGATCACGAGGCTCGACTGCACCGACAACATCGAACGGAAACCGGAGTCGACCCGCTCGACCTCACGCGCAACCAGACCATAGGCGACATAGGAGGCGCCGGTGCCGCCGAATTCCTCGGGCACCGTGACGCCGAGCAGCCCTTGTGCGCCCATTTCGGGAAAGATGCCCGGGTCGCAATGCTCCTTTGCATAGGCGTCACGGATGCGTGGCTGCAGCCGGTCGTTGCAATAGGCGCGCGCGGCATCGGCGATCATCACCTCCTGGGCGTCGAGCCGCCCCAGAATGCTCAACCCGTCCTGCCAATCGAATCTGCGCACCCGTGCGTCTCCCTTGCCGCTGAATCTGGCATGCCACTACACGCAAAGCGGGCGCGAAAAGGCGTTGCCAATCCCGCGCCCGCCGGTGCCGCTCGGGAGCGTCAGGCGCCTCACGGCGCGGCTGGTGCCTCCGATCGGTACGATTGTGCCTGCGGCCGGATATTTCTCCGATCGCCGGGCGCCAACTTGATCGTTCGGTTTGGCCCAATTTTTGGAAGGTTTCAGCTTCCCGCGGCGAGTGCCTTTGAAAATTGTACCCGTTTCGAAGGGAGAACATCAACCCCGTATCAGCGAGGAATCATCCCTCGCACCTCGTGCAATGCTTACACTAGTTAATCTGCACAGGCACGGGATGCGGCGCAACAGATGAGCGCCCGCGCCGGCCCATGAAACCGGTCAGCCCGGCAAAGGGAAGGGGAGCAGGAAGATGAGGAAGTCAGCGGCGCGTTTCTGGAGGTCGGGTTCGGCGGGGGCGCTTGCTCTTTGCGCGGTGCCAGCCGTCCTTTTCGGACTGGCGGTGAGTGCACCGGCCGCGGCGCAGGACTATACCTCGGGAGCTCTCGCCGGGAGCGTCGTCGATGCGGCGGGGGCGCCGGTCGCCGATGCGACCATCCAGCTGACCTCGGAGGAGCAGGGTTTTTCGCGCTCGATGACGACCTCGTCGAGCGGGGGCTTCCGCTTTACTGCGCTTCCCCCCGGAAGCTACCGCGTTACCGTCTCCTCGTCGGCGGGCAATGCGACACAGGACAATATCCAGGTCGCGGCATCGGCGACCGCCAACTACACGGTGACCGTCGGCGGCGCCGATAGCGAAATCGTCGTGACCGGTGCGGCGCGCCGCAATCTCGATTTCTCGAGTACGACGACCGGCATCGCGATCGACCTCCAGGAACTCACCGCGCGCATGCCGCTCGGCCGCAGCCTGACCGATGCCGCGCTGCTCGCGCCGACTGCGACCGCCGGCGATACGACTTTCGGCAACCTCGCCTCGTTCGGCGGTGCGTCGGTCGCGGAGAACGCTTATTATATCAACGGTCTCAACATCACCAATTTCGACAATTATGTGGGATCGGCGCCGGTGCCGTTCGAGTTTTTTCGCTCGGTCGAGGTCAAGACGGGCGGTTACCAGGCCGAATATGGCCGCGCCACCGGGGGTATCATCAACGCCGTGTCGAAGGCAGGGACGAACGACTTCATCGTCGGACTGCACCTCAATTGGGAGCCCGACGGCCTTTCGTCGACCTCGCCCGACACCTATCGCGACCGCAATCGTGCCGACGAGCGCAACCAGTTCAGCGCGATCCTCGAGGCGGGCGGGCCGATCATCAAAGACCGCCTGTTCGCATACGGTCTCGTCGAATATCGCGATATCAGGAGCGAGGACAGCAGCATTCTCGACGGCGCGCGCTATGCCGACCGCGACAACGACCCGATCTGGGGTGTGAAGCTCGACGCCATCCCGATCGACGGTCATCGGCTCGAATTCACCTATTTCGACACGGGGACCACGAGGGTGCGCAAGACGCTGGCATATGACGCCGCGACCGACACGGTGGGCGCCGATCTCGGCGAAACGCGCTACCGGTCGGGGGGCGCGAGCTATATCGGACGCTACACCGGAAACATCACCGACTGGTTCACCATCTCGGGCGCCTATGGCGTGTCGAAAGAGCGCTTCGATTATGTGACGAACAACAACGCCAACTTCGTACAGGACCAGGTCTCGGGAGCGATCCTCAGCGACCAGAAGCTCGCCTCGATTCCGAGCCCGCATGCGACGCGCCGCGAATTCTACCGTCTCGACGCCGATGTCTATGTCTCGCTGCTCGGCGATCATCACATCCGCTTCGGGATGGACACCGAAATCAACCGGCTGAACAAGGTCGAGGTGCCGACCGGCAATGACGGATACGACGCGGGCGGGCTCGCCTCGGCGCCCGGCGGCGTTTCCTATTATCTCAACGCGTGCGGATCGAACACGCCGCAATGCGTCGCGGCGGGGCTCGCGCCCGACGATATCTATGTGGGTGTGAATTATGGAAGCGTCGGCGGCGGCTTCAAGGCGAAGAACCGCGCCTTTTACCTCCAGGACGAGTGGCGGCCGACCGCCGACCTCACGCTCAACCTTGGCGTCCGCCTCGACCAGTTCGCCAACTATACGCTCGGCGGCGAAAAATGGCTCGACCTCGACAGTGCCTGGGCACCGCGGCTCGGGGCTTCCTACGATCTGTTCGGCGACGGCCGGATGAAGCTGTTCGCCAACTATGGCCGCTACTTCCTTCCGATCGCGTCGAATACATCCTTCATCACCTTCGGCCAGCCGATCGGCTTCACCGAATTCTGGGAGACCGACGGCACGTTCGGTGCCGGGAATGTTCCCAATCTCACCTCGCAGATCACCAACTGGACGGGCGGTCAAATCTGTCCGGCGCCGATCTTCGGGGTGGCGGGGCCGCACTGTACCGTCATCGCAACGGGCGCGCTGCGCGATACGACGCAGGCAGTGTCACAGAATCTGAAGCCGAGCGAGGAGGACGAGATCATTCTCGGCGCATCCTACAAGCTCTCCGATCGCTGGACCATCGGCCTCACCTATACCCGCCGCCGTCTCCTTGCCTATGCCGACGATATTTCGGTCGACGCTGCCGTGCGCGCCTATTGCGACGCCGAGGGCATCGCGGGCTGCGCCGATATCTGGGCGGGCTTCCATCAATATGTGGTCGCCAACCCCAACCGCGATGTCGTCGTCACCCTCAGCGATCCGATCGCGGGCGAGGCGACGCCGCGCACGGTGACCCTCGCCGCCGCCGATTTCGGCATCCCGAGCGCATCGCGCAAATATGATGCTGTCGAGCTGACGTTCGAGCGTGCGTGGGACGGCATCTGGTCGCTCAACGGCTCCTATACCTGGTCCGACAGCCGCGGGAATACCGAGGGCTTCGTCCAGTCCGATTTCGGGCAGAACGGCGCCGGGTTGACGCGCGACTTCGACCAGCCCGACCTGATGGAGGGGGCCTATGGCAAGCTTCCGAACCACCGTGCGCACCAGTTCAAGCTCTGGGGCTCCTATCAGGTGACGGCCAGCCTGCTTCTCGGTTTCAATGCCTCGCTATCCTCGCCGCGCAAGTTCGGCTGCATCGGCAACAGCCGCGGCGGTTTCGACGGAACCAATCTCGGCTGGATTTATGGCGCCTGGTCGCAATATTGCCTCGGTCGCCTGCAACCGCGCGGTACCGGCCTCGAGGGCGCGGGGCTCGAAAGCGATTGGGTCAAGAATCTCGACATATCGGTCCGCTACGATGTGAAGCTGCCGGCCAACGGCAAGGCGACGCTGCGTGCTGACATCTTCAACATCTTCAACTTCAAGGGCGTGAACGATGTCGATCAGATCGGCGAAATCGACTTCAACAGCGATGCGATCCGTCCCGAATATGGCATGCCGCTGAGCTACCAGCGTCCGCGCTACGTCCGTCTCGGCGTCGACATCATGTTCTGATCATGCCCGGAGGCGGCGGGCTTTGCCTCCGCTCGTCTCCGCCGCATAAGGGGTAATTGGGGAGAGAGTGTCCGTGGCCGAGCTCAACGATCGGGACGTGCCTGCCGGCGACGTGAAGCGGGTCATCACCGCCTCGTCGCTCGGCACCTTGTTCGAATGGTATGATTTCTTCATCTACGGCACGCTCGCCGCTTCGGGGATCATCGGCCGGGTCTTCTTTCCCGCGGGCAACGAGCAGTTGCAGCTGCTCCTCGCCTGGGCGGGCTTCGCGGTCGGCTTCGGTTTCCGTCCGCTCGGCGCCGTCATCTTCGGCTATCTCGGCGACCGTTTCGGACGCAAGCATACCTTCATCGTGACGATCATGATCATGGGGATCGCGACCGCGGGCGTCGGTCTCGTTCCTTCCTATGCGACGATTGGCTGGGCGGCACCGGCGCTCGTCATTCTGCTCCGCATCCTCCAGGGCCTCGCGCTCGGCGGCGAATATGGCGGCGCGGCCATCTATGTCGCCGAACATTCACCGGCAGGGAAGCGGGGCTTCTATACCAGCTTCATCCAGGCGAGCGTCGGCGCGGGCTTCTTTCTGAGTCTTCTCGTAGTGCTGGCCTGCAAGGGCGGCATGGTGGCCGAAACCTGGGACGCCTGGGGCTGGCGCGTCCCGTTCCTTCTGTCGCTGCTTCTCCTCGCTATCTCGCTCTGGATGCGCGTCAAGCTTGCCGAGAGCCCCGTGTTTCAGGCGATGAAGGCGGCGGGCAAGACCTCGCGCAATCCGCTGCGCGACAGCTTCACTTACCCAGGCAACGGACGCCGCCTTTTCCTCGCGCTTTTCGGGATCGCGGCGGGACTCACCGTGATCTGGTTCACCGCCATGTTCACGACGCTCGGCTTTCTGCAGAACGCGATGCATGTCGAGCAGCATGTCGCGCAGATCATCGTCGGCGCGGCGGCGCTGATGGGACTTTTCTGGTTCATATTGTTTGGGCGCCTTTCGGACCGGATCGGCCGCAAGAAGCTCATCGTCGCCGGCTATGCGCTGACGCTCCTGCTCCTCTTTCCGCTCTACTGGCTGATCGGGGCGGCCGCCAATCCGGCATTGACTGAGGCCGCCGGCCGCGCGCCGGTGGTCGTTGCCGGCACCGACTGCGGCTTCAACCCCTTCGCCGAAAAACAGGATGCCGAATGCGGTCGGCTGCTCGCCTATCTTTCCAAACGCGGGATCATCTACAGTCTCGAAACCGCCCCGCACACGGCGCTGACGGTTGGGGGCGCGCCCGTCGCGGGTCGAAGCGACGCCGCACTCGACGCCGCACTGGCGTCGGCCGGTTATCCGCTCGGCAAGGTAACGCCGCCCATCGGCAACATCGCGGTCATCTTCCTTGCGATCATGCTGCTCACCGCGCTTTCGGGCGCCACCTACGGGCCCGTGGCGGCGCTCCTCACCGAGCTTTTTCCGCCGAGCATCCGTTACAGCTCGATGTCGATCCCCTATCATTTCGGGACCGGCTATTTCGGCGGCTTCCTGCCCTTCGTCGAGCAATATATCGTCGCGCGGACGGGCGACCCCTATGCGGGTCTCTGGTATAGTTGGGGCGTGGTCGCGATGGCGCTCGTGGTGACTGCGCTCCTGCTGCGCGAGCGTGACCTCGTGAAGGATGACGCGGACCCGGCGGAGCAGGACATGGAAGGACAAAGGGCATGACGGCATCGGCAGCGGGCGCGGAAGCGCGCCAGGGACCGCTTTCGGGCGTCACCATCCTCGACGTGACCCGCGTCGTTGCGGGCCCGTTCTGCGCCATGATGTTCGCCGACATGGGCGCGACGGTCATCAAGATCGAAAATCCCAAGGATCCCGACTATACCCGTAGCTTCCCGCCGATGGTCGAGAAGAACGGCGCGCAGGAGAGCGCTTTCTTCGCCCAATATAATCGCAACAAGCAGGGCGTCTCGATCGACTTCAGGAGCGAGGAGGGCCGCGCGCTGTTCAAGCGTCTCGTCCGCAAGGCCGATATCGTGATCGAGAATTTCCGCCCCGGGGTCATGGACCGGCTGGGGCTCGGCTATGAGGTGCTCCGGGCCGAGAATCCGCGCATCGTCTACACCGCGATCAGTGGCTATGGCCGCACCGGACCGAATTCCAATCGGCCGGGCTATGACAACAGCGGTCAGGCGGCAGGCGGCCTCTGGTCGATGAACGGCTATCCGGGCCAGCCGCCGGTGCGCGTGGGGACGATTATCGGCGACTTGTCCGCCTCGCTCTATGCCGCGGTCGGCACGCTCGCCGCGCTCCGCGAGGCCGAGCGCACGGGTGTCGGGCAGGTCGTCGATGTCTCGCAGCAGGACGCCGTCCTCTCGCTCACCGAGAATGCCGTCGTGCGCTACACAGTCACGGGTGAGGTGGCGGGGCCGCTCGGGAATGACCATCCCTTCGTGCGGCCCTATGGGCAGTTCGCCTGCGCCGACGGCTATGTCTTCTTCGGCGGCTACACCGACAAATTCTGGGCGATTACCTGCGCGCTGTTCGGCGAGCCCGGAATGGCGCTCGACCCGCGCATCGACACGATGGAGAAGCGCTTCGATCCCGAGGTCGACCGCACCATCGTCACGCCGCTCCTCGAGAAATGGTTCGGGTGTCACAGCAAGGCCGAACTCGAGGCGATGGCAGGCGACGAGGTGCCGATCAGCGCGATCAAGTCGATCGACGAAGTGATCGCCGATCCGCATATCCAGGCACGCGAGATGATCGTCGACGTTCCGGTCGCGGGCCGCGATGTCGCGATGGTCGGCCTTCCTATCAAGCTGTCGGGTGCGCCCGCCGCCGCGCACAGCGCCGCGCCGGGGCTCGGTGAGCATAATGACGCGGTATTCGCGGACCTTCTGGGGCTCGGCGATGCCGAGCTTGGGGGGGGGCGCTTCGCGCCGCGGGGGCGATCTGAGATGGCGATCGAGGTCTCGCGCGAGGGTGCCGTGGCGACCGTCCGCATCGCGCGTCCCGAAAAGCTCAACGCGCTGACGCTTGCCATGTATGAGGATCTCGGCCGCGCCTTTGCCGAGATCGGCCGCGACGACGCGGTCCATGCGGTGGTCCTGGTCGGCGCGGGCGAGCGTGCCTTTTGCGTCGGTGCCGATCTGGCCGAGTCGATTCCGGCGCTCGCCTCGGGGCGTTTCGACATCAGTGCCTGGGACCCCGCACATCTCAAGACGGGCGGCTTCTTCAAGCCGATCGTCTCGGCGGTGCGCGGTCTCTGCATGGGCGGCGGGTTCGAGATCATGCTCGCGACCGACCTGCGTATCGCCGCCGACGACGCGATCTTCCAGTTTCCCGAGGTCGGTCATGGTTTCGTACCCGCGGGCGGCACGCTCGTCCGCCTGACGCGCCAGATCGCATACGCCCATGCGATGGAGCTGATGCTGACGGGCCGGCGCTTCAGCGCCGCCGAGCTGCTCGCGCGCGGGATTCTGAACCAGGTCGTGCCCGCGGCCGAGGTCGAGCAGGTCGCCGCCGCGCTCGCCGCCGATATCGCGGCGAAGAGCCCGCTCGCGGTGCAGACGATCAAGGAAGCCGCGCTGACGCTCTACGACCTGCCCGCCGACGAGGCTTTCGCGCGCGAGGCTATCCTCGGCCAGCGCACCTTCACGAGTGATGACGCCAAGGCGTCACTCGTGAAATTCGCGCGCTGATCAACCGTCCGCCAGTCGCTCGCCGAGCCATTCGAGAAAGATCGGGTCGGCGCCATAGGCGACATTGATCCGCATCGCGGGGCGCGGATCGGGCGCCGACGCGAAATTAGCCGCCGGCGCGATGAAGATTCCGGCGCTTGCGGCATCATGGACGAGTTCGTCGCCGTCCATATGCGCCGGTAGCTCGACCCAGAGATAGAAGCCGCCGCCGATGGGCCGGCGAATATGGAGCCCCAGCGCCTCGAGCGCTTCGACGCTCGTGGCGGTTGCGGCGCTGGCGCGTGCGCGCAGGCGCCTGAGATGCTTCAGATAATGGCCGTGTTCGACGAGCTGGAAAATGAGCCGCTCGTCATGCGCCGAGGTCGAGACCGCCGTCACCACCTTGAGCTCGTTGAGCTCGCTCGCGAGATGCGGGGCGGCGGCGAGATAGCCGGTGCGAAAGCTTCCCGCCATCGTCTTCGAGAAAGTGCCGATATAGATGACCCGCTCGAGCTGATCGAGCGCGGCGAGCCGCGGCGCTGTATAGGGCAAAATGTCGGCGAAGGGGTCGTCCTCGATCACGAGCAGATCGAACTCGCTCGCGGTGCGCATCACCGAATAGGCGGTGCCGATGGTGATCGACCCGCCGGTCGGATTGTGCGCGAGCGACTGGGTGAAGAAGAGCCGGGCGCCGGTTTGTCTGGCCTTCGCCTCGAGGTCGGCGACGTCGGGACCGTCGTGCCGTCGCGCGACGCCGACGGCATTCGCGCCCGCGAGCGCGAGCTTCGCGAGCAGCGGATAATAGCCCGGATCGTCGACGAGCACATTGTCGCCGGGCGCGACATAGCGGCGAATGACGAGATCCATCGCGTGGTTTGCGCCATGCGTCATCAGAAGCTGCCCGCTCGCGCAGGCGATGCCGCGCTCGCCGAGCGCTCCGCAGAGCCGTTCGCGCAAGGGCGCATAGCCCCAGCTCGAATTATAGGAGTCGGCCTCCTGGAAGCGCTGATAGGAGAGATAGCGGCGCAGTTCCGACGTCTCGAGCCATTCGGTCGGCGGCCGCCCGTCGCCGGGGCGGACGGGCAGGCGGCGGTCGAGCTGCTCGGCGAGCAGAGAAATGCGGTCGGTCGCGGCGGCGAGCGGCACCGCCCGCTCCTGCGGCGCGGCGGGGGGCGTGCGCACGACATAATAGCCCGAGCCCGGTTTCGCCTGCAGAATGCCTTGCCCGACGAGGCGCAGATAGGCCTCGACGACGGTATTCTTGCCGATGCCGAGCCGCTGCGCCTCGTCGCGGATCGAGGGCAGGCGCTGTCCGGGCCGCAACGTGCCAGCGCGCAATTGCATCAGGATGCTGTTGACGACGAAATCGATCTTCAATGGTGGCGATGGCATGGCCCGCAAATCCCCGCTTTTGCTACGTTCCTATCATATTGTCCGGAATTGTACCTGCCTCATGTCCGCTCTCGCCGCTATCGATAAATGGGACGTTCGGCCGGGTCTTCTGTCTTTTGGGGAAGGCGAGGAGCGTCTCGATCGGCATATTCGAGCAAGAGAGACATGGTGAGAGAAGAAGCGACCGACCGGACGTCCCGGATATCAGGATTTCACAAGCTTGGCGTCGCGGCGCGGATCGACGCGGTCGCCGCCTTCGCGGCACTCGCCGACGAGCACAGGCAGCAGCTTGCAGTGCCCTCCAACATCGACACTCATCTCGCCGACCATATGATCGAGAATATGGTGACGACGATCGCGATCCCGGTGGGCATCGCGACAAATATGCGCGTCGACGGGCGCGACGTGCTTGTGCCGATGGCGACCGAGGAGTCCTCCGTGGTCGCCGCCGTCGGCAATTCGGCGCGGCAATGCTATGACAGCGGCGGCTTCACCACCTCGACGTCGGGCACCGAGATGATCGCGCAGATCCAGCTGCTCGGCGTCCCCGACCCGGCGCATGCGCGCCTCGAAATTCTCGAGCGGCGCGCCGAGATCGAGGCGATCTGCAATGCGTGCGATCCGATGCTCGTCGAGCTCGGCGGCGGCTTTCGCGCGCTCGAGGTCCGGATCGTCGATACGCCCGACGGCCGCATGGTCATTACCCATATCATCGTCGATACGCGGGATGCGATGGGCGCCAACGCGGTCAATTCGATGGCCGAACGCCTCGCGCCCGATATCGCCGCATGGACCGGCGGGCGGACGCTGCTGCGGATTCTTTCGAACCTCGCCGATCGGCGGCTCGTCCGCGCGCGCGCGACCTGGCCCTGCGATGCCATCGGCGGCGCAGATGTGCGCGACGCGATGATCGCTGCCTTTCAGTTCGCGGATCACGACCCCTATCGCGCCGCAACGCACAACAAGGGGATCATGAACGGCATTTCGGCGGTCGTGCTCGCCACGGGCAACGATACGCGCGCGGTGGAATCGGGCGCGCATGCCTTCGCCGCGCGCAGCGGGCGCTATCGCAGCCTGACGAGCTGGGAGGTTACCGCCGCGGGGGACCTTGCGGGCACGATCGAACTGCCGCTTGCCGTCGGTCTCGTCGGCGGTGCGGTGAAAATCCATCCCACCGCGCGCGCGCTTCTCGCCGTTCTCGACGTCGCGAGCGCCGACGGGCTCGCGCGCATCATCGCGTCGGTCGGGCTTGCGCAGAATTTCGGGGCGATGAAGGCGCTCGCGACCGAAGGCATCCAGCGCGGCCATATGTCGCTCCACGCCCAAAATCTCGCGTTCGCGGCGGGGGCATCGGGCGACGAGGTGGCTGAGGTCGCACGGCGCATCGTCGAAAGCCGGTCGATCAACGAGGGGGCCGCGCGCGCGGCGCTTGCCGCGCTGCGCGAGATAACATGACCCCGCTGGCGGAGATTCGCATCGTCGAGGTGGGCCCGCGCGACGGCCTGCAGAATGAGCGCTGGTGCTTTCCGGCCCGGCAGCGCGCCGACCTGATCGACATATTGTCGCGCAGCGGCGTCCCGGCGATCGAGGTCGGCAGCTTCGTTTCGCCGCGCCGCGTCCCGCAGATGGCGAACAGCGACGCCGTGCTCGCGGGCATCCGCCGCGCGCCGGGCGTCGCTTATTCGGTGCTTGTTCCGAACGTGAAGGGGATGGAGGCGGCGCTCGCCGCCGGAGCCGACGAGGTGGCGGTCTTCCTCTCGGCGACCGAAAGCTTCAGCCGGCGCAACATCAACTGCTCGATCGCGGAGTCGCTCGATCGCGCCGGTGAGGTCATCACTCTCGCGCGGGCGAAGGCGGTCCGGGTGAGGGGCTATGTGTCCTGCGTCCTTGGCTGTCCCTATGAACAGGATGTGCCGCTCGCCGCCGTTGCGCGCGTCGCCGAGGGTCTTGCCGCGCTGGGCTGCTACGAAATTTCCCTGGGCGATACCATCGGTGTCGGCACGCCGGAGCGCGCGCGCGCGATGGTGCAGACGGTCGCCGCGGCGGTTCCGGTGTCGCGGCTCGCGGTCCATTTCCACGATACCTTCGGCCGCGGCCTCGCCAATGTACTGGCATGCCTCGATGACGGCATCGCGGTGGTCGACGCGTCGGTCGGCGGGCTCGGTGGATGCCCCTATGCGCCGGGATCGAGCGGCAATCTCGCAACCGAGGAGCTGGTCGCGGCGCTCGACCGGCTCGGGGTTCGCAGCGGAGTCGATCTCGATACGCTCGAATATGCGATCAAATATGTCGAGGGCGAACTCGGCCTCGCGCGTCGCTCGAAGCGCGCGCGGGCGCCCGGGGCATAGCGGACCGCCGGTATAGGGGAACGGAATTGAGACAATCGGTTCGGCTTGCGGCGGTCTTCCTTGGCGTCTGCCTTGCCGCGGTACCGCCCGCCGCCGCGGCAGCGGAGCCCGTTGCGCCTTCGGGCTACACCATGCCCTTCACCCACATGTGGGACATGCCGGCCGACGATGGCCAGATCTACCGCATATTCGTTTCCTATCCCGGCAGCGGCGAGCCTCCCGCGCTGGGCTATCCCGTCCTCTATGTCCTCGACGGCAATGCGATGTTCGCCGCCTTCGCCGAAGCGCGGCGGCTCCAGGAATATGGCGATCTCGGCAACAGCATCATCGTCGGTGTCGGCTATCCGACCGACGATCTCTACGGCATTCGCCGGCTCGATGACCTGACCGCGCCGCTGCTCGATCCGCCGCCCGCGCATCTGCGCGAATTTGCGAAATACCGGAGCGGCGGCCGCGACAAGTTCCTCGATTTTCTGACCGGCAAGCTGCGCCGCGAGATCGCGGGCCGCTACCGGGTGAATCCTGACCGGCAGTCGCTCTTCGGCCACAGCTTCGGCGGTCTCTTTGGCCTCTATACTCTCTATGCGAGGCCGGGTGCCTTTCATTCGATCATTGCGGCCAGTCCCTCGCTCGAATGGAACGAGCAGGGGATATTGGATGACGAACGGCCGTTCGCCGTGCGGCTCGCGGCCGGCAAGATCGGCAAGACGAGCCGGCTCATGCTGTTGATCGGCGACCGCGACGTCGATGACGACCCCGAGCCGGCCGAGGCGCTGTTCCGGCGGCTCGACCGTTTCTCGGGCGAGGGGCTTCGTGTGCGCATCAAACGCTACGACGACGAAACCCACATCAGCGTGCCGGTCCGCGCGGTGACCGACACACTGCGCTTTGCGTTCGCCATATCCGGTTGATCGGCCGTCGGTGGATACGGCTATGTCCAGCGGCGCAACCGGAGCCGGGCGTCGCGTTTCGCTCTACCCGCGCCATCCACAGGCCCTGCCTAGCGAAAAACGAAGCGGAGCGTATCGGTCACCGCGCGGGCAGGGACGGTCATGTGGATCTCGTCTTCGTAGAGGCGGTAGCGCGTGTTGAGGCCATAGGCCGAAAGTGACTCGAGACGCGCGGCAAGCGCCCTCGCAGGTTCGGGGTCATCGTCCCGGTCCTGATCGCCGGCAACGAGCATGAGGCGGCTCGTTCTTGCGATCTTGCCGCTCGCCAGCCTTGCTGCGAACGCCCGCTCCTCGCGGAGCATGTCCTGGACATTCCATTCGAGCGACGGGCTGGCCGCAATGATCGCCTGGAAGGCCTCGGGCCTGGCATAGAGCGCATGGATGGCGAAGAGACCGCCGAAGCTATGGCCGAACAGCGACTGGCGATCGGGGTCGATCTTGAAGCGCTTGCCGATCTCGGTTCGTAGCCTGCCGGTCAGGAAATCGAGGAATTTGTCGCGGCCGGTATTGGTCGCATTCGGCTCCGACCTCGCTTGGGCTGGCGGTCCGACGGTCGGGACCGGGAAGAGGAAGTCCGCCGTGCGGCGCGCGTCATAGGCATCGTCGGTCGGATAGCCCACGCCCACCACGAGAGCCTTGCCCCGGTCGGCATATTCGAGCAGGCGCCGCGTCTCGGCGAAGGAGGCGAAATAGGCGTTGCCGTCGATCACATAGAGGACGGGAAAGCCGCCTTCGGGAGCCTCGCCCTTCGGATGGGAAATGAAGATGCGATACGTCTCGCCGCCATCGGACTTGACGTCGAACATCTGCGTCGAGGGCATCGCATAGGGCGGGGCGGCCGGCGGGGTTTGCGCCGACGCCGCCGAAGGAACGAACATCGCCGCTGCGATCAGCGCCGAGGCCAGCCGATATTGTCTCATGTCATTCTCCCCGCTTTGCCCGTCTAGCCATGAACCTTGTGCGCGGCGAGTGAGAAATCGGGTTCGGGCTTCCCCGTACCCAGGACGAGGTCGCACAGATGGCGTCCGAGCGCGGGGCCGTGTTTGAACCCATGGCCGCTTCCGCCGCCGGCGATCCAGCAATTGGCCCAGCGCGGATGGCGATCGACGAGCAGATGGCCATTGTCGCTATTCTCATATTGGCAGACCTCGGACGCTGCGAGCGGGCGCTTCGCAAGCGCGGGGAAGCGCCGCGCGAGATAGGCGCGCACGTCAGTGAGACCTTGGTCGGTGATCCGCCGGTCGGCGCCGTCGGGATCATATTTCGGCCCATGGCCATCGAGCGCGATCTTGAAACCGCGGAATTCGATATCGGGGAAACCATAATGAAGATCGGGGTCGCCGGCGTCGACCCAGGCCGGCATATGCGGCGCCGCAAAACGCCCGTCACCAGCTTCGGGCGCGAAATAGAAGACTTCCTGTCGCGTCGGCACGATCCGTCCGCCGATCACGTCGGGAAAAAGCTTCGGCAGCCAGGGGCCGCAGGCGAATATGAACCGCCCCGCGTGCAGCGCCTCGCCGCCGTTGCCCGTCACGGCGGCGAGCGAGGCGCTGTCCGATTGCGGCGCATCGACGGCGAAGGCGCGGAAGCTGCCCCCGGCCGCAACGAATTCCTCGACGAGCGTCTGCACGCTCCGCCGGGCCATGAGTGCGCCCATGGTCGGCTGCATCACGCCCACTTCGACCCCGTCGAAGTCGATTTGCGACCAGCGCCTGGCCATCTGCGCTTTCGTCAGCTTTTCGATCGGGATGCCGAGGCTTCGCTGCAGCGCGATACTCTCCTCGATCTTCGCAGTATCGCGCGGGTAGAAATAGAGCGCGCCGACCTCCTGGAATATCGGGCTGTCGTGGCGCTGCGCGAGGGCGTGCCATTCGGCGAGCGACTGCCAGGCCCAGCGCGTGTAGAGCGCGTTCGCGGCATATTCGGTGCGGATGAGCCGCGTCTCGCCGCCCGAGGACGAGCGCGCGTGCGCGGCGCCCCACGCATCGACGAGCAGGACCTTCTGTCCCCGCCGCTGCAGATTCCAGGCGGTCCAGGCGCCGAACACCCCGGCACCGACGACGATGACATCCCAGCCGCGCTTGCTCGCCGCAGGTGCCGGCATCGTTCCCGCGAGAGCTCCGGCAACTGCGAGGCCGCCAAGGACGTGCCGGCGCGGCACGGAGCGCGAGGCCGGAGTGACGGACTTGTCGGGGCCTTCCGGTACAATCCTCATCGCCGCAGCCTATTTTTGCGCCGCAATCTCGGCGCGCTGGGCGTCGAGGTCGGCGACCCATTTTTCCGAGAGCATCGGACCCTTCATGACGAGATGCGCATGGTCCGCGACCTTCTCGCGGAGCTGGATGAAGTAGAGCGGGCCGCCGACGAGCCCCAGCTCCTTCATCTTGGCCGCCATCGCTTCATTCTGCGCAGGCGTCGGTGCGGGGCGCGGCGGCTTGTAGAGCATCACGTCCCAGCCTTCGCCATCCTCGTGCAGGTAAAGCTGCGTCTTGGGCTGGCCGCCGGTCGCATTGACCTGGTCCCAGATTGCGACGCTCCGGATGAAGGCCTCGGTCTGGCCGGGGACGAGCCGGAACAGCTCGAAAGCGGGGTCGGACCGGGCGGCCGGTTCGGCCGCGACCGGCTGCGCGTTCTTGGTCTGCCCATGTGCCATCACAGGAGCGAGCAGCGCGCACGCCAGCATCAAGCTCTTCCTTGTCATACCTCGTCCCCTTGAAACGCCTCGCTTTCCTTTTTCCGGGATTCGGCGCCGTCCGCTAGGGGGCGTGCCCGGATTTACCCGCTTCGGCGGCACTCTACCCGGAAAATCATGCTGTGATCGGGGTGCATCCTTGGCAAGGACGTGCGGGACATCTTGCCCGCGGCGGCGAAAGGTCGCGCAGGGGCTTTGGCTTGGAGGGAGAATAGCATGCGGCGGTTGAAGATGATCTTGCTCGGCGCGGCGCTGGTTACCGTCGCGGCGCTGCCGGTCTACGGACAATCGGCGCCCCAGCTCGCGGCGCCGATCCGCCTCGACGGGCAGACGCTCGATCCCGGCATCCAGGCCATGCTCGCGAACGACCTCGCGCAGGAAGAGGCGGCGAAGGGCAAACCGGGTAACGATCCCGGAACGGCGGCGGGGCTGAAGGCGATCCGCGACGAGGTGGCGGCCGCATGGCGGAGCGGCACCGCGCCCGCACCCGAGATGGCCTCGGTCATGGATGCCAGCGTCAGGCGCGGCAACGTTTCCATTCCGGTACGCATCTACCGTCCCAAGGCTGGCGGTCCGCTCCCGACGATCGTCTATTATCATGGCGGAGCCTGGTTTATCGGCGGTATCGAGGCGTCCGATCTTTCGTCGCGCCAACTGGCGCACGATGCGCGTGCGATCGTCGTGAGTGTCGACTATCGCCTCGCACCCGAGGCTCCTTATCCGGCTTCGTGGGACGATGCCGAGACCGCCTTCGACTGGGTCGTCGCCGAGGCGAAGAACCTCGGCGGCCAATCCGACCGGGTTTGCGTGGCGGGTGACAGCGCGGGCGGCAACATGGCGATCGTCGTCACGACGCGCCGCATGGCCAAGGGCAAGCCAGCGCCGCTCTGTCAGATCCTCTATTATCCCGCCGTCGACAACCGGCCGGTCGATGCGATGCGCGCGACATATAATTCGTCGCGGCTTTTCGGCGAAGGTTTCCGGCTCAACCGTTCGTTCACCGACTATATTCTGCCAATCGTGTTCCCCGACCAGGATCTCGCCCAGCCCGAGGTCTCGCCGCTCTTCGACGCGACGCGCAAGATGCCGCCGACGCTGATCGCGACGGCGGGGTTCGATCCGCTGCGCGATTCCGAGCGCGCTTATGCCGCGAAGCTCGCGCAGGGTGGCAATTACGTCATCTACCGCGAGTTTCCGACATTGATTCACGGCTTCCTGCAGCACACGGGCCTGTCGGAAGCCGCCGCGCGGGCTTCACGCGAAACGGCCCAGGCCGCCGGCATATTGGCGCGCGAGGCGGCCGCGGCGCAGGAGGCGCAAACCAGACTCGGGCGATAAATCGACACGGAATGTGGGTGCTGTGCTCTGCTCGCATACAGGCTCAAACCACTATTGAGAGAGGTGGAGTCGGACGGGTTGGATTTGCTCTTGCTTCCAGAATTTATGCGGCGGTCGGTGAACGACACCCCAATGCGAGGTCGCGCTCGAGATTCTCGAAATCGGCAGGCAGTAATGAGCGGAAGTCAAATTTCAAAAGGCGCCCCTGTCGAACCTGGTCCATCCCGGTTTGCGACATGATCGTGCCTTAGGGGATGAAAATCGAAGGAGGAAAGCAGATCCCGGCAAGAGGCGCACAGCCTCGAGGCGCAATCCCTGCGCCGGAATTGACTGGGCGCCCCTCGATGAACGCCAGGCTGGCCAAGCGCTTGTCGAAGGCCGAGACACTGCCACGTCGGGCAGAATGTCCGCTATCGCGACTCTGCGGTCAGAAGCCCGGGCCAAATCATCGCCGTACGTCGGCATTGCCGTCCGAAAAAATCGCCAGATCGCGTCGTACTGCCAGGCTCTGGTCGCCAGGAGTCCAATGCTTGAGCGCCGCCAGATGCAAGCCGCAGATCGCCGCAGCCTCCACGCCGTCGTCGAGCCGGGCCAGAACGCCGGCGGCGAAGGCATCGCCGGTACCGATTCGGTCGACGATATCCGAGATTTTCAGGTCGTCGGTCTCGAATGCGGCGTGCGGCGTGTCGATCCGTGCCGACAGGCTGTTTTGCCGCGCGTCGGATGCGTGGCGAGCGGTGGACGCGATATGGCCAAGCCGCGGAAAGCGCGCGAATGCCGCCTCGGCTGCTTCGCGACGCCGTGCGGGACCGTCGCCCGGAAAGCTGCGGCCGAGGAGCAACGAAATATCCCGGTGATTGCCGAACAGCAGGTCGGCCTGATCCACATGGTCGCGCAGGATCGGCGCGGGATCGGTGCACCAGCGCCCCCACATGCTCGCTCTAAAATTGCCATCGAAGGACACGCGGGCGCCCGCGGCGCGCGCAGCCTTCATTGCTGCGAGGCTGATTTCGGCCATCTCGGGGCCGATCGCGGGAGTGATGCCGGACAGGTGCAGCCAGCGCGCACCCGTCAGCAGGGCGGGCCAATCATAATCGCGCCGTACGGCAAACAGGCTGTTTAGCCGGTCGTAAACCACGGTGGAGGCACGCATTCCCATGCCCGGCGTCAGATAATAGAGGCCAAGGCGCCCGTTGCCGAACGCGATCCGCGTGATGTCGACGCCGTGGCGCCGTAGCGCATCGAGCGCCGCTTCGCCTACCGCATCGGCAGGCAGGCTCGACACGATCGCGCTTGGTATTTCGAGTCGCGATAGCGCAACCGCGACATTCGCTTCCGCGCCACCGAAATTGGCTTCGAGCGTCGGCTGCTGGAATAGCGCGCCACCCCCCGGCGCCGACAGGCGCAGCAAGATTTCCCCAAAGCATAGGACATGACCCGGCGTCGGCATTTCGCTCTCCCTTTCGGGGGCGTTCTTGCGCGCTTGACAAGGCGAGTGCAAGCGTGTTGGTAGCGCTATCACAAAAACAAAAGGGTTTGGATAATGGAGGGGAATCCCCAACACGTCGCGTCGGCGCTGCCCGACGATTGGGAGGCCGGCATCTTTGTCGGACGCATGCGAACCGACGCCGGGCCGAGCCCGCTGCTGGTCGTACGCGGTGAATATTACGACATGTCGGCGGTAGCGCCGACAGCCGCGGCGCTGATCGAACGCGGGGATTTCAGCGGTTCGGGCGGGCGTTTGCTCGGTCGCCTCGATATTTCAGCCGTCGATCTCCTGAGCCCCGTCGACCTGCAATGCGTCAAGGCGTGTGGCGTGACCTTTGCCATTTCCGCGATCGAGCGGGTGATCGAGGAACGCGCGCGAGGCGACTGGCGCGCCGCGTCAGCCATTCGCGACCGCCTTGAATCGCGCGTCGGCGGCTCGATCCGTTCGGTCGTTCCCGGTTCGCCCGAGGCAGTCGCGCTCAAGGCTGCGCTGATAGATGACGGCCTCTGGTCGCAGTATCTGGAGGTTGCGATCGGTCCGGATGCCGAGGTGTTCACCAAGGCACCAGTGTTGTCGACGCTGGGCGCCGATGCCGAGATCGGGATCCGCTCGGATTCTACCTGGAACAACCCCGAACCCGAGATCGCGCTTCTCGTGAACAGCGCCGGCACCGCCGTCGGCGCAATGCTGGGCAATGACGTAAACCTGCGCGATTTTGAAGGGCGGTCGGCGTTGCTGTTGGGGAAGGCCAAGGACAATAACGCCTCCTGCTCGCTTGGCCCGCTGACACGATTGTTCGACGACAGCTTCAGTCTCGACGATGTGCGTCAGGCGCAAGTGCGCCTCAGCGTCTGCGGCGAAGACGGTTATGTGCTCGAGGGCGAAAGCAACATGTCCGAAATCAGCCGCGATCCGCTTGAACTGGTGCGTCAGACGTTGAGTGAACATCAATATCCCGACGGTTTCGCGTTATTTCTCGGTACCTTGTTCGCGCCGGTTCAGGACCGCGACGAACCCGGCCGAGGCTTTACGCACAAGGTCGGCGATGTGGTGGCGATCGAAAGCCGCAAGCTCGGCCGGCTGGTCAACCGCGTCACGACGTCGAAGAATGCCGCGCCGTGGCGCGACGGAATTGGGGCGTTGATGACGAACCTCGCGGGCCGCGGCCTGTTGGAGGCAGGGAAGTGACGATTATGGCGACGGTTGAAGCGGCGACGAAACGGGCAATTTATCCGAGCCTCTCCGGCAAGCGGGTGGTGGTGACCGGCGGCGCGAGCGGGATCGGCGCGTCGCTGGTCGCAGAGTTCGCCGCGCAGGACGCGAAGGTTGCATTCCTCGATCTTGACGAGGAGGCCGGCCGGTGCCTGGCGGACGCGATTCCGACGACGCGCTTTCTCCCGTGCGACCTGCGCGATATCGACAGGCTGAGGGCCTGCCTCGCGACGTTGACCGAAGAATTGGGTGGGATCGACATTTTGCTCAACAATGCCGCGAACGACGATCGCCATGCCGTAATGGACGTCACGCCCGATTATTGGGACGAGCGGATGGCGACTAATCTGCGCCACCTGTTCTTCGCGGCGCAAGCCGTGGTCCCCGCGATGCGTGCCGCGGGCGGTGGTGCGATCGTCAATTTCGGATCGATCAGCTGGCATCTGGGGCTTCCAGACCTCGTCATCTACCAGACCGCAAAGGCGGCGATCGAAGGGCTGACGCGCAGTCTGGCACGCGACCTTGGCCGCGACAATATTCGTGTGACGACGATCGTGCCCGGAAATGTCCAGACGCCGCGACAGGAGAAATGGTACACAGCAGAAGGCGAGGCCGAGATCGTCGCGGCGCAATGCCTCAGCGAGCGAATCCAACCCGTCGATGTGGCCGCCCTCGCATTGTTCCTGGCATCGGACGATGCGCATATGTGCACCGGACACGAATATTTCGTCGATGCGGGATGGCGCTGAGATGAGCGTCGAACCGGTCCTTCGCGTCGCGGCCACGCTGGGGGAGGGGCCGGTTTGGGTCGATGGCCAATTGTGGTTCGTCGACATCAAGGGAAAGCGTGTTCACCGCTTCGACTCAGCCGACGGCGCCGCCCGGCACTGGGACGCGCCCGACCAGGTCGGCTGGGTGCTGCCCGCCGCTGCCGGCGACATGATCGCCGGCATAAAGACCGGGCTGCATCGCTTTGATCCACAACGCGGAAATTTCGTCCTCCTCCACGACCCCGAACCCGATTTACCCGGCAACCGGCTCAATGACGCGGCCACCGACGGTGAAGGGCGGCTGTGGTTCGGTAGCATGGACGACAGCGAAGCGCACAAATCCGGACGGCTTTATCGTTGCGATGGCGGTGCGTGCCGCGACACCGGTCTGCCGCCGGTCGCGATCACCAACGGCCCGGCGATCAGCGCCGACGCGCGTACGCTCTATCACACCGATACGCTGGCCAAGACGATCTGGCGCGTTGCGGTTGGCGGGAACGGCGATCTTGGCGCGCCCGAACGCCATATCGTGATCGGGGATGACGCGGGTTACCCCGATGGTTCGGTGATCGATGCCGAAGGGTGCCTGTGGGTCGCACTCTATGGCGGCTGGGGTGTGAGGCGTTACGACCCGGCAGGCGAGCTGATGCAATTCATCCGCTTTCCTGTTTCCAACGTGACCAAGATCGCATTCGGTGGAGATGGCCTGAAAACCGCCTATGCCACGACGGCGCGCAAGGGGCTGGATTCGGCTGCGCTGGCGGGCCAGCCGCTGGCGGGCGACCTGTTTGCATTCGACCCCGGCGTTGCCGGTCTGCCGGTGACACCGGCCAAAATATGAAAAAGGGAGCGGATGAGATGGCGAGTATGGCGGAACCGGCCGAAGGCCGGGTCAATATCGGGTTTATCATCGCGATCGTGGCGGTCGCAACGATCGGCGGTTTCATGTTCGGTTATGATTCAGGCGTGATCAACGGCACCCAAAAGGGGCTGGAGAGCGCCTTCGATCTGGGCAAGCTGGGGATCGGCGTCAACGTCGGCGCGATCCTCGTAGGATCGGCGATTGGTGCATTCGGTGCCGGCCGGCTGGCCGATCGCATCGGTCGTCGCGGCGTGATGATGCTGTCGGCAATCCTGTTTCTTCTCAGTGCCCTGCTTGCCGGCGCTGCGTCCTCTTCGATCATCTTTATCATCGCGCGCATCATCGGTGGCCTCGGTGTCGGCGCGGCGAGTGTGATCTCGCCCGTCTATATTTCCGAAGTTACACCGGCGAATATTCGCGGGCGGTTGTCGAGCGTGCAGCAGGTCATGATCATCACCGGCCTGACCGGTGCTTTTGTCGCCAACTTCGCGCTCGCGCGTTATGCGGGCGGCTCGACGTCCGAGTTCTGGATGGGTTATCCTGCCTGGCGCTGGATGTTCTGGCTGCAGGCCATCCCCGCGGCGATCTATTTCCTCGCGCTGCTCGTCATCCCCGAGAGCCCGCGTTATCTCGTCGCGCGCGGCCGGGAAGAGGAAGCGCATGCCGTACTCACCCGGCTGTTCGGTACGGCCGAGGCCGACCGCAAGGTTACCGAAATTCGCAACAGCCTTGCCGCCGACCATCATCGGCCGAAGCTGTCGGACCTGATCGATAAAAGTTCGGGCAAGGTCCGCCCGATCGTGTGGACCGGTATCGGGCTTGCGGTGTTCCAGCAGTTCGTCGGTATCAATGTCGTCTTCTATTATGGTGCGACCCTGTGGGAAGCGGTGGGCTTCTCGGAAGATTATGCGCTGCAGACGAACATCCTGTCGGGCGTGCTGTCGATCGGCGCGTGCCTGGCGACAATTCTCCTCGTCGACCGGATCGGCCGCAAGCCATTGCTCCTGATCGGCTCGGCAGGCATGGCGGTGACGCTCGCTGTCGTCGCCTATGCCTTCTCGACCGCAGTGACGGGCGCCGACGGCGGCTTGTCGCTGCCCGGCAACAACGGCCTGATCGCGCTCATCGCGGCCAATCTCTACGTGATCTTCTTCAACCTCAGCTGGGGTCCGATCATGTGGGTCATGCTGGGCGAGATGTTCCCGAACCAGATCCGTGGATCGGGCCTCGCCGTTGCCGGTTTTGCACAGTGGATCGCCAATGCGCTGATCTCGGTCAGCTTCCCGGCGCTCGCCGCGTCGCCAGGCCTTGCCGTCACTTATGTCGGCTATGCGCTGTTCGCGGCAATATCCTTCTTCTTTGTGCAGAAGATGGTGGTCGAGACGCGCGGACGCGAACTCGAGGATATGCCTGGTTAAGAGGTCAGCGCGGCTTCCGCGTCGTCGGCCGGCGGCGCGGGGCCGCGTCGGATTGCCGGCGGATCAGCTCGTAGGAGGCGAGAACATGTGGATTCTCGATTGCCGCGCCTTGCCCCTTGCGGGCGCGGATCGCGCGGACCAGAAGCTCGACGGCGGTGCGCGACATGTCGGTTACCGGCTGGCGGATCGTGGTGAGCTCGGGCCAGATCGTCGTCGCCAGCGCGGTATCGTCGAAACCGCACACGGTCAGGTCGCCCGGCACGTCCAGCCCCTTGCGATGCGCGATCGCCACCGTCGCCGCCGCCATATCGTCGTTCGAGGCGAAGATCGCGGTCGGCGGATCGGGAAGGTCGAGCAGCAGCTCGGCCGCATCGAGGCCCGAGCGATAGGTGAACAGCCCTTCGGCAATCAGCTCCGGCGCGTCGGGCAGCTTGCCCTCCACCAGCGCGGCGCGATAACCCGCGAGGCGCTCGGCGCTCGCGGTCTGGTTGGGGTTGCCGGTGATGAAGCCGATGCGGACGTGGCCGAGCGTCATCAGGTGGCGCGTCATGTCATAGGCGGCCCGCCGGTCGTCGATGCTGACCGACAGCGTCCAGTCGGGCGCACGCCCGGTCGCAACCGCGACCACGGGCACGCCGCGTTCCTTCAGCGCGGCAAGGATCGGCGGCGAATCGCTGAGCGGCGGGGGGAGTACGACGCCGTCGATGCGGCCGCCGAGCAGATGGTCGATTGCCGGATTACCGCCTCCCTCGTCATCGCATTTCTCGACCACCAGATGGACATTGCTGCGACTCGCCTGATCGAGGCTGCCGACCAGAAATTCGCTGAGATAGGCGAAAGACGGGTTCGAATGGAGCAGCCCAATGCGAATATCGTCGCCACCCGCCAGCGTGCGCGCAGCGGCGTTAGGGGCATAGTTCAGCGCGGCAATCGCTTCCTCGACGCGCTGCTTCGTTTCCTCGCGCACGTTGGTTTCGCCATTGATCACGCGGCTCACCGTCATCGGAGAGACGCCGGCGTGGGCCGCGACGTCGCTGATCGTCGGTACATTGCGCTGGCGTCGTTGGCCGCGACCTTCCTTCATGCACGTCCTTTCGGGCGAGGGTCCATGGTGCGCCCCTTAATCGCGCTGGAGCGGAAAGGCGAGAGATGTTGGAAATGATGGTAGCGCTGGCCCTGCAGTTGCAGGCGGCGCCCTATGTGAAGAATCCGAAATACTGGCCGACTCCGGTGATGGACGAGACCGCGCCGCCGGTCCCGCCGTTGCGGACCGGCGCTGTGCTGGTGCTGTCGAAAACCAACGGGTTTCGCGACGACGAGCAGATTGTCGCGGCGACGCGCGCGGTGCAGGAGATCGTGCGTGCTGGCGGGCGCGATGTCTTCGCGACCGAGAATGCCGCGATCATGAACCCGCGCGACCTCAAGCATTTTCGTGTTGTGGTGCTCAATTCGAACAGCGGCAATATCTTCACCGAGCCCCAGCGCGCCGCGTTCCGCGCCTGGATCGAAAAGGGCGGCGGCGTGGTACTGCTCCACGGTGCGGGCGGCGACCATGACTATGCCTGGGACTGGTATCGCGACGCATTGCTCGGCGTTCGCTTCATCGGCCACACCTCGCGGCCTGACCAGTTCCAGCAAGGCGACATCCATGTCGTCGAGTCCGGTCATCGCGCGATGCGCGGGCTCCCGGTCAAATGGACGCGGATCGAGGAATGGTATGCGTTCGACCGGGTGCCCGCCGACCGGAACACCCGCATCCTCGCGACGCTCGACGAGGCGAGCTATCGCCCCGCGCCCGAGCAGCGCATGGGTAAGCTCCACCCGGTCGTCTGGACGCGCTGTGTGGGGCGGGGGCGCACGATATTTTCCGCGCTCGGGCATCGGGCGCAAAGCTATGCCGAGCCGCTGCATCGCACGCTCATCGGCAATGCGATCGACTGGGCGGCGGGCAAAAACTGCTGATCCTCATTTCGGGTTTCCGGGCGCAAGGGGGAAGCTTTGCGCCTTGTACCAGTCGAGGTCGTGCTCGGGCGCCGCGGCGCCGGCAGGAAGCGGAAGCCCGTTGATCGACATCCAGTAGCTGAGGCTCGCGTCGCGCCACCAGCGTGCCTCTTTCTCCTGCACGGCAAGGAAGCTGTCGGCCTTCGTCCAGCGCTCGGCGTCGATGCGGGGTTTGAGCGTTGCCCATTCGCGGCGCATTTCTCCAACGGTGGCGACGCCGCGGTCATAACGCCGGACCATCTCGGTCCATAGTGTCGCGCCGCCGGGCATCCGGTAATCCCAAGGCAGATGGTGGAACCAAAGCAAATCTTCGGCGGGCGTGGTTTTCGGATCGGCGTAGATTTTCGCGATGCGCGGGGCATATTGCGAAACCGCATTGCTGCCGGTGCGGGTGCGGTCGAAGCCGATCCCTTCTTTGTTGGCGCGATGATAATAGACGGGGTTCCATTCGGGGCGCTGCAAATCGGATACCCACGGTCCCGGGCCATAGTGGTGGCCGGTAGCGAACAAATGGGTGAGTCCGAGCGGCCCGGTATAGTCGACCACCGCCTCTCGCGAGCGCATCATCATGCGTAACACCGTGTCGATCACGGCCGGGTCGTTTCCGAAAGTCTGGACCGCCCACTCGCGTGCGATCGCTTCCGACGACAGCGTCGGATCCCAGGCGAGGCGGCCAAAAACATACCAGTTCGCCTGGTTGAAGCTGCTGCCCGACCAGTCGCGATCGCGCCCGATATTGGCGACGCCGGCCATGCCGCTCAGCTTGTGTCCTTCTGCCTCGCCATCGACGACCGACGCGACGGTCTCGCCGGGCTTCACCCCCGTCTCGGCGTCCAGCGCTTCTTCGAACAACGGGCCAAGATAGGCGAGGTGGGTTGCGAAGCCGAGATATTCCTTGGTGATCTGGAACTCGGCCATCAACGGCGTTTTCGGCATCGCCCCGAACAGCGGATGGAACGGCTCGCGCGGCTGGAAGTCGATTGCACCATTCTTGACCTGCACCAGCACATTGTCGGCGAACTGGCCGTCGAGCGGCTTGAATTCGGTATAGGCCTGCTTGGCACGATCCTCGGGATCGGTGTCGGCATAGACGAAGGCGCGCCACATCACGATGCCGCCGTGCGGGGTGACCGCCGCCGCCAGCATGTTGGCGCCCTCGGCATGGGTCGCGCCATAGTCGCGCGGTCCGGGCTGGCCCTCGCTGTTCGCCTTGACCAGGAAGCCGCCGAAATCGGGGATGGTGCGATAGATTTCATCGCTCTTCGCCTTCCACCAGGCAGCCACCGCAGGGTCGCGTGGATCGGCGGTTTTCAGCCCGCCGATTTCGATCGGGGCCGAGAAGCGCGCCGAGAGATAGACCTTGATGCCATAGGGGCGGAAGACGTCGGCGAGCGCCGCGGCCTTGGCGATATAGGGGGCGGTGAGGCTGGTCGCCTTGGCGTTCACATTGTTGAGGACGGTGCCGTTGATCCCCAGCGACGCATTGGCGCGGGCATAGTCGGCGTAGCGTGGATCCTTGAAATCGGGCAGTGTCCACCAGTCCCACAGCGACTGGCCAGCATAGCCGCGTTCGACCACGCCATCGAGATTGTCCCAATGGTTGAGCAAGCGCAACCTCGTGCGCGGCTTCGAGCCAAGATCGACGTTGGCGAGATCGCCGCCGCTGTGTGCGTGGCGCAGCAGCGCAAAAGCCCCATAGAGGATGCCAATGTCGGAGGTCGCGGTAACGAGCGTGACCGCGCGGCCGTCGATGGTGGCGCGCTGCACACGGTAACCTTCGGCGCCCAGTGCCGCGGCGTCGATCCGCAGCGCGGCGACGGCCGGATCGTCGTTGCGCGCCAGCAGCACCGGTACGGAAAGGGTCGGCAGGCCGCGGCGCAGTTCGTCCGCGGCGATCTTCAGCGTCGGCGAATCACCGCGCACTTCGACGGCTGCGGGGGTGGTTTGTTGGGCCACGCTGCCCAGCCAGAGGCTGTAGCCGTCATTGGCCTCAGCCGGGGCGGAAAGAGTGCAGGCGACTATGGTCCAGAGGGACGCGTGGCGAATGTGAAGCTTCATAACTCTCTCTCCCTGGGCGCCGCGCGTATCGCGCTGACGTATCGCAACGGGCATTGACAACCCATTCTCTCGCCGTGCATGTTAGCGGTATCACGGCGACGACATCAACATAAATGTTGCGCCTCAATCAATGGGAGAGTCGAATGGCGGGCAAGGCGGCTATCGGGGGAAACACGTCCCGCCGCGATCTTTTTCGATGGGGCGCTTCTGCGTCGTTGCTCGCGATGCTTCCCGTCGCCGCGCGCGCTGCCGGCCCCATTTATCGCGATCCCAAAGCGCCGATCGACCTCCGCGTCGAGGATCTGCTGTCACGCATGACGCTCGATGAAAAGGTTGCCCAGCTGATCACGTTATCGCGGACCAAGCGCGATATCATGGATGACGATCGCGCCTTCGATCCCGCAAAGGCGACTAGGGCCTATCCCGACAGCTTCGGACAGGTCGCGCGCCCGTCCGACCGTGGCGGCGCGGCAACCGCTGACAACAATCCCGCCGACACCACCGGGCGGTGGCGTCCCCCCGCCGATACCATCGCTTTCGTCAACGCGACGCAGAAATGGGCGGCGACGACGCGGCTCGGCATCCCCGTCCTGTTCCACGAGGAATGCCTGCACGGCTATATGGCGCCGACCGCCACGAGCTTTCCGCAGGCCATCGCGTTGGCGGGCAGCTTCGATCGCGACCTGATGGAACGGGTGAGCGCGGTAATCGGTCGCGAAGTGCGCGCGCACGGCACCGTGCTGGCATTGTCGCCGGTGGTCGATATCGCGCGCGATCCGCGCTGGGGGCGGATCGAGGAGACGTTCGGTGAAGACCCCTATTTGTGCGGAGAGATGGGCGTCGCCGCGGTGCTGGGGTTGCAGGGCCGCAGCAAGATATTGGCGCCCGGCAAGGTCTTTGCGACACTGAAGCATATGACCGGGCACGGCCAGCCCGAGAGCGGCGAGAATGTCGCGCCGGCGCCGCTCGCGGAACGCGAATTGCGCGAGCGCTTCTTTCCGCCGTTCCGCAAGATCGTCGCGAAGACCGGCATCGCTGCGGTGATGCCGTCGTATAACGAGATCGACGGGGTACCGAGCCACGCCAACCGCTGGCTGCTGCACGACGTGCTGCGCGGCGAATGGGGTTTCGACGGTGCGATCGTCAGCGATTATGCCGCGATCGGCGAGCTGGCGACGCTGCACCATGTCGCGCCCGACATCGCGGCGGCGGCAAAGCTGGCGCTGATCGCCGGGGTCGATAGCGACCTGCCCGACGGCGAGGCGTTCCGCACGCTCGGCGATCAGGTTCGCGCGGGCAAGGTGCCGCTGGCGCTGGTCGACCAGGCGTGCCGCCGCATGTTGACGCTTAAATTCCGTGCAGGGCTATTCGAAGCCGCGCCCGTCGATCCGCGCGCCGCCGCAAAGCTCACCGCCAATGCCGAGGCGCTGGCGCTGGCGCGCGAAGCGGCGGTGAAGGCGATCACGCTGCTGACCAACGACGGGACGCTGCCGCTGGCGCCGGGCGCACACAAGAAGGTGGCGGTGATCGGACCGAACGCCGCGATCGCACGGCTCGGCGGCTATTCGTCGATCCCGACGGATCCCGTTTCGCTTCTGGAAGGAGTGCGAGCGCGTCTCGCCGGCAAGGCCGAGGTCGTCCACGCGCAGGGCGTATTCATCACCCAGAGCGAGGACCGTTCGGCAAACGAGATTTTGCTCGCCGATCCGGGGAAGAACCGCCAACTGATCGCCGAGGCGGTCGAAGTTGCGAAGAGTGCCGACGTGATCCTGCTGGCGATCGGCGACACCGAACAGACGAGCCGCGAAGGTTTTGCCAAGAATCATTTGGGTGACCGCACCGACCTCGATCTCGTCGGCGAGCAGAACGAGCTGTTCCTGGCGATGAAGGCGACCGGCAAACCCGTCGTCGTCGTCGCGATCAATGGCCGGCCTCCGTCGTGGCCGACGGTCGCCGAGCAGGCGAATGCCCTGCTCGAATGCTGGTATATGGGACAGGAGGGCGGCCATGCGATGGCGGCCGTGCTGTTCGGCGATCATAATCCGGGCGGCAAGCTGCCGGTTACGGTCGCGCGCCATGCGGGCCAGCTGCCGGTGTTTTACGACGCGAAACCTTCGGCGCGGCGCGGCTATCTGTTCGACACAACCGACCCGCTTTTCCCGTTCGGATATGGTCTGAGCTACACGAAGTTCGAACTCGGCAAGCCGCGCCTTTCGGCCTCGCGGATCGGTGTCGGGGGCAGCGTTACGGTCGATGTCGATGTCGCCAATGTCGGGGACCGTGCCGGCGACGAAGTCGTCCAGCTCTACATCCGCGACCAGGTCGCTTCGGTGACCCAGCCGATCAAAGTGCTCAAGGGCTTTGCGCGCGTGTCGCTCAAGGCCGGCGAGCGTCGCACGGTGTCGATGACGCTCGATCCCGATGCCTTCACCATCTGGAACAGCGAAATGCGCGAAGTAGTCGAACCCGGCCTGTTCGACATCATGACCGGCCCCGATAGTCGCAATCTCCAGACCGTCACGCTCGAAATCGCCTGAGGATCCCAATGCCAAAGATCATATCCGCACGCGTCATCATCACCTGTCCGGGGCGCAATTTCGTCACGCTGAAGATCGAATGCGACGACGGCACGACCGGCGTCGGCGACGCCACGCTCAACGGCCGCGAACTTTCGGTCGCGAGCTATCTTTCCGACCATGTCGTCCCCTGTCTGATCGGACGCGATGCGCACCGGATCGAGGATATCTGGCAATATCTTTACAAGGGCGCCTATTGGCGGCGCGGCCCGGTGACGATGAGCGCGATCGCTGCGGTCGACACCGCGTTGTGGGACATCAAGGGGAAGATTGCGGGCCTTCCGGTCTATCAGTTGCTCGGCGGCGCCTCGCGCGAGGGGTGCATGGTATACGGCCACGCCAACGGCACCTCGATCGAGGAGGCGATCGACGTCGCGCTGGAATATCAGCGCCAAGGATATAAGGCGATCCGCCTGCAATGCGGCGTGCCGGGTATGCCGTCGACCTATGGCGTCAGCAAGGACCGCTATTTCTACGAGCCCGCCGACGCCGATTTGCCGAGCGAGAATGTCTGGTCGACGAGCAAATATCTGCGTGTCGTGCCCGAACTCTTCGCGGCAGCGCGCGAGGCGCTGGGCTGGGACGTCCACCTGCTCCACGACATTCACCACCGGCTGACCCCGATCGAAGCCGGACGGCTGGGCAAGGACCTTGAGCCCTACCGTCCCTTCTGGCTGGAGGATGCGACCCCGGCAGAAAATCAGGAAGCGTTCCGTCTGATCCGTCAGCACACCACCGCGCCGCTGGCGGTTGGCGAGATCTTCAATTCGATCCACGATTGCCGCGAGCTGATCCAGAACCAGCTCATCGACTATATCCGCGCGACGGTGGTCCATGCCGGGGGTATTACGCATCTGCGCCGCATCGCTGCGCTGGCCGATCTCTACCAGATCCGTACCGGCTGCCATGGCGCGACCGACCTGTCGCCGGTGTGCATGGCTGCGGCGCTACACTTCGGTCTGTCGGTGCCGAATTTCGGTATCCAGGAATATATGCGCCACACGCCCGAAACCGATGCGGTTTTTCCGCATTCCTACAGCTTCGCGGACGGCATGATGCATCCTGGCGATGCGCCGGGCCTTGGCGTCGACATCGACGAAGAGCTTGCCAAGGGTTATGAATATAAGCGCGCCTTCCTGCCGGTGAACCGGCTCGAAGACGGCACGATGTACAGCTGGTGAGCACGGTGAATCTCGCCGAGGCGGCCGCCGAAGCCCCCGATACGGCCATCCGTCCGGTATCGAAGCCGCGCGGGCGCGTCCGCTGGGTCATCTGCGGCCTGCTGTTCGCTGCGGTGGTGCTGTCCTACATCGACCGGCTCGTGCTGGGGGTGCTCAAGCCCCAGCTCGAATCGCTCTATGGCTGGACCAACACCGGCTACGGCGACATCACCGGCTATTTCCAGATCTGCTACGGGCTCGGCTTTCTCGCCTTCGGCTGGCTGATCGACCGCATCGGCCCGCGCGCCGGCTATCTGCTCGCGATGGGTATGTGGACGATTGGTCATTTCGCGCAGGTGCTTGCGACCACGACCTTCGGCTTCGTTATCGCGCGCATCCCGCTCGCGCTGGGCGAGGCAGGGACCTACCCCTCGGCGCTCGCTGCCGCCTCGCAATGGTTTCCCAAGAAGGAACGCGCGCTCGCGATCGGCATCTTCAATGCTGGCGCGAATGTCGGAGCGATCATAACCCCCCTGCTGGTCTCGTTCATCGTCGCCGGTCTGATGTTCGACTGGCGCTGGGCCTTTATCATCACGGGTCTGTTCAATCTGGTATGGCTCGGCGCCTGGTGGCGCTTCTATCGCAAGCCTGCCGAGCATCCGAAGGTCACCGTCGAAGAGCGTGCATGGATCGAGGCCGAACCCGTCGAGGAAACCGGACGCACCGGCTTCTTCAAGCTGCTGCGTCACCGCGAGACCTGGGCCTATATGTCGGGCCGCTTCCTGATCGATCCGGTGTGGTGGACTTTCCTGTTCTGGCTGCCCGACTTTTTCAACAAGCAATATGGCTATGATCTCAAGAACTTCGGTCCGCCGCTGGTTGCCATCTATATCCTCGCCGACGTCGGCGCGATCGCAGGCGGCTGGTACAGCTCGCACCTGTTGAAGCGCGGCGTCGCCGCCGGGCGTGCACGCAAGCAGGCGATGTTCGCCTGTGCGCTGTTCGCGCTGCCGGTGATGTTTGCGGTCGAGGCTGACAATATCTGGATCGCGGTGGCGTGCATCGGGCTCGCCTGCGCCGCGCATCAGGGCTTCTCGACCAATTTGTTCGCGCTGCCAGGCGACCAGTTCCCGCGCTTCGCCCAAGGCACGCTGATCGGGCTCGGCGGTTTCGCGGGCGCATGCGGCGGCTTCATCGCCTCGAAGTCGCTCGGCGTGCTGCTCGACCGGGTGGGTAGCTACGAACCTTTCTTCATCGCCTGCGGCATGGCTTATCTGGTGGCGCTCGCCGTCTTCCACATTCTCAATCCGCGCTACCGCGATGTGAAGATCGACGCCGCCGTATGACACAGCCGCTCAAGCTCCATCCCGACCGTCTGTTTCCCGCCGACCCGGCGACGCGCGCCATCGCGCGTTCTCTCCATGCGGGCGTGAAGAATCTGCCGATCATCAGCCCGCACGGCCACACCGATCCCGCCTGGTTCGCCACTGACGCGCCGTTCAGCGATCCGGCGAACTTGCTGATCGTCCCCGACCATTATGTCTTTCGCATGTTGATGAGTCAGGGCGTCCCGCTCGATGCGCTCGGCGTGCCGACGGTCGACGGTAGTGTTTCGGAGATCGATCCGCGCACCATCTGGCGGCTCTTCGCCGACCATTATCACCTGTTCCGCGGCACGCCCTCGCGCATGTGGCTCGACTGGGTATTCGCCGAGATTTTCGGGCTCGACGTGATCCTTGAGGCCGCGACCGCCGACCATTATTTCGACATGATCGACGCGGCGCTCAAGACCGATGCCTTTCGTCCGCGTGCGCTGTTCGAACGCTTCGGGATCGAGTTGATCGCGACGACCGAGAGCCCGCTCGATCCACTAAAGCATCATCGCGCGATCCAGGATAGTGGCTGGGCCGGGCGCGTCGTTACCGCCTATCGCCCCGACCCGGTTGTCGATCCCGAAGGGGAGGGGTTTGCCGCCAATGTTCGCACCTTCTGCGCCACGGCAGGCGTGGATGCGGGAAGCTGGGACGGCTATCTCGCCGCGCACCGCTTTCACCGCGCGCGTTTCCGCAAGGCGGGGGCGACATCAACCGACCATGGCCATCCCTCGGCGGCAACCGCCAACCTGTCCGAAGCCGATGCAGCGGCGCTCTATGCCCGCGTGATGGCCGGGTCCGATCCCGCCGATGCCGAACTGTTCCGGGCGCAGGTGCTGACCGAAATGGCGCGGATGAGCATCGACGACGGCATGGTGATGCAGTTGCATCCTGCGGTCTGCCGCAGCCACAATGCGCAGGTGCTCGCGCGCTTCGGGCGCGACAAGGGCGGCGACATTCCGTTACCCGGCGAGTTCGTTCACGCGTTGAAACCGCTGCTGGACCTTTTCGGCAATGATCCACGGTTGACGCTGATTCTGTTCACGCTCGACGAGGATGTCTATTCGCGCGAGCTCGCGCCGCTCGCCGGCCATTACCCCGCGCTGCGGCTCGGTCCGCCGTGGTGGTTCCACGACAGTCCCGAAGGGATGCGACGCTTTCGCGAACGCACGACAGAGACGGCGGGCTTCTACAACACGGTGGGGTTCAACGACGACACCCGTGCCTTCCTGTCGATTCCTGCCCGCCACGACGTCGCGCGGCGGATGGATTGCACCTGGCTGGCGCAGCTCGTCGCCGAGCATCGCCTGCCCGAGGACGAAGCGCACGAGGTTGCCCACGCGCTCGCCTATGATCTGGTAAAGGCGGCCTACAAGCTGTGAGGCTGTCGGCTGCCGCGCTCGACCGCCTGCCGGCTGATGTCGCTTGGCCGGGCTATGACCGCGCTGCGGTGACGCGCGGTGTCGTGCATCTTGGCATCGGTGCCTTCCACCGCGCGCACCAAGCGGCGCTGTTCGAGGCTGCGCTCGCGTCGGGCGACATGCGCTGGGGCGTGACGGGCGTATCGCTGCGTTCGGGCGACGTGCGCGATCAGCTGGCGCCGCAGGACGGGCTTTATACGCTGCTGGTGCGCGACGGCACGGAGGAACGCGCGCAAGTCGTGGGAGCGGTTCAGGAGGTGCTGGTCGCCCCCGAAAATCCGAAGGCGGTGATTGCGGCGCTGGCGTCGCCTGACACACATATCGTGACGGTCACGATTACCGAGAAGGGCTACAAGCTTGACCGCACTGCAAACAGCCTGCTCATGGAAGATCCCGATGTTCTCCACGATCTGGCCGCGCCCGATGCGCCGCGCACCGCACCGGGTTTTATCGTTGCAGGATTGAAGGCGCGCCGCGCCGCGCGACTTCAGCCGCTGACCATCATGTCGTGCGACAATCTGCCGCACAATGGCCTGCTGTTGCGCGATGCGGTGGTCGCAATGGCGCGGGCGCACGATCCCGGCCTTGCCGACTGGATTGCCGTCGATGTCGCCTTCCCCTCGACGATGGTCGATCGCATCGTTCCGGCAACGACGCCTGACGACATTGTCGCGTTGGCCGGGCGACTGGGGGTCGAGGACCGGGCGATGGTCAAAACCGAGCCTTTCACCCAATGGGTCATTGAGGACCATTTTTGCGGCGCGCGCCCTGATTTTGCAGGTTTGGGCGCCCAGCTTACCGACCGGGTCGCGCCGTGGGAGGATGCCAAGCTGCGCCTGCTCAACGGTGCGCATTCGGCGATTGCCTATCTCGGCGGCCTCGCCGGCGATGAATTCGTCCACCAGTTCGTCGCCCGAGATGCGGGTCGTCGCTTGATCGCGTTGCTGTGGGACGAGGGGCAGGAGACGCTCGATCCGCCGGCGGAGCTTGATATCCAGGCTTATCGCGCTGCGCTGCTCGATCGCTTCGCCAATCCGGCATTGCAGCATCGCACGCGTCAGATTGCGATGGACGGATCGCAAAAGCTTCCGCAGCGGCTGGTCCAGCCGTTGATCGAGCGTGCTGCTGCGGGCAAGGCCAGCCCCGCGCTGGCGTTGGCGATTGCGGCGTGGATCCGCTGGCAGGCGGGCTGGACCGACGATGGCGAGCGCTTCTCGATCGACGATCCGGCGGCCGACCGGCTGGCCCGGGCGCAGGGTGTGGAAGGCTATATGGCGGTGCTTGGCATGATGCCCGACGCCGCATCGTGCGGCGCGATCGCGGCCCAGCTCGAGATATTGGAACGATTGAACGCGCGCTGCGCGATCGCGCGTTTACTGGGGGAAGAAACCATATGATCCGCAAGTCGATTTTCAGTTTGGCAGCTGTCGCGATCTGCGCCTTTTCCGTGCCCGCCCTTGCCGATCCGCCGAGCCTGCGGAAACAGGGCGACGCCACACAGCTTATCGTCAAGGGCAAGCCACATCTGATCATCGGCGGTGAACTCAGCAATTCGGCGGCGTCGAGCGCCGAATATATGGCGCCGCACTGGCAGCGGCTGAAGGCGATGCACCTCAACACGGTGCTCGCGCCCGTCTCGTGGGAACTGATCGAGCCAGTCGAGGGGCGCTATGACTGGTCGTCGGTCGACTCGATGATCAAGGCGGCCCGGGCCAACGATCTCAAGATCGTGATCCTGTGGTTCGGCGCCTGGAAAAACAGCATGTCGACCTATGTTCCGGGCTGGGTCAAGCGCGATCAGGCGCGCTTTCCGCGTGCGGCTCTGCCGAGCGGGCAAGGGGTCGAAATCCTCTCGACCTTCGGAGGTGAGACGTTGCAGGCAGACCAGCGCGCGTTCGCGGCGCTGATGGCACATCTCAAGGCGGTCGACGACAAGGACAATACGGTCGTCATGACGCAGGTGGAAAACGAGATCGGCATGCTGCCCGTCGCGCGCGACTATGGCGCGGCGGCGAGCGCGGCGTTCCGTGAGCCGGTTCCCGCTGCGCTGGTCGACTATCTGGTCAAGAACCGCGAGCAACTGGTGCCCGAAATGAAAGCGATGTGGGTCGATCGCGGCGCGCGAACGCAAGGAAACTGGGAGGAACTGTTCGGACCCGGCGACGCCGGCGCCGAAGTGTTTACCGCCTGGCACTATGCCCGCTTTGCCGACGAACTGACGCGTGCGGGCAAGGCGGCGTATGCGATGCCAATGTTCGTCAACGTCGCGCTTAACCGGCCGGGGCGAAATCCGGGCGAATATCCGAGCGGCGGACCGCTGCCGCACCTCCTCGACGTCTGGAAAGCCGGCGCACCCTCGATCGATTTTCTGGCGCCCGACATTTACTTCTCGAACTTCACCCGGATCATCGCGCGTTATCATCGCCCCGACAATCCGCTGTTCATTCCCGAAGCGCATAATGCGAGCAATCCGGCGGTTCCAGCCAACGCCTTCTATGCCCTCGCGGCGCATGATGCGATCGGGTTCAGCCCGTTCTCGATCGATTCGATCGACGAGAATCCCGGCGCGCTCAAGGACGCCTATGATGTGCTGCAACAGCTGAAACCTTTCATCCTCGCAGCACAGGGCAGCGATCGGATCGCTGGCTTCAAACCACATCAGGCTTATGACGATTCGCTCGATTTCGCGCCGCAGGAACGGGTGATCGGCGAGTACCGGTTCACCGTTTCGTTCACGCAGGACATCCAGAAGCCCGTCATGACCCCCGAAACTGCGGGATATGGCGGGATGATCATTCAGATCGCGCCCGAGGAATATCTGGTCGCCGGGCAGGGGATCACGGTCACGTTCAAGCCCGCGCAGGATGGGCCGGCGCTCGCGGGGATCGATCGCGCCTATGAAGGAACATTCGGCGTCGATGGCGCGTGGAAGCCCGGTCGGCTGCTCAACGGCGATCAAACGCACCAGGGACGCCATATCCGGATCAATCCGGGCGATTGGCAGATTCAGCGGGTGAAACTCTATCGCTATCGCTGAGCCAGCGAAGTCATAAAGGAGAGCGTATGCGAATGGGAGTTTCCATAGTTGCGCTGGGGCTTGCGCTCGCCGTGCCGGTCGCCGATGCGCAGGACCGCCCCGCAGAGCAGCTCGAAAGCCGCTCCGAGACCTGTCCGTGGCGTGCGGCATGGGCTTCGGCGCAGATGCTGCCCGGTGCGGCCGATGCCTTGCCTCCCGGCACGCTCACCGACGGAACGCTGCGCCAGATCGTCCGGCCGTCGATCGGGGGCGACCGGATTCGGGTGCGATTCTCCAATGTGTTCGGCAAAACTCCGCTGCGGATCGGCGGCGCGACGCTTGCGCAGTCGGCGGACAACGCCCGCTCCGATATCGTGCCGGCCACGTTGCGCCCGCTGCGATTTGCCGGCAACGCGGGCGCGGTGATCCCGCCGGGTGGTGAATGGCTGAGCGATCCGCTTGACGGAGTCTTCGGCGCATTCGACGATCTGGCGGTGAGCGTCCATGTCCTGGCCGATCCCGATGGACAGACATCGCACCCCGGCTCGCGCGCGACTTCTTACGTCGTGCGCGGCGACGCCACGGCGGCCGCCTCGCTGCCGGGCGCGACGTCGATCGACCATTGGTATCTCCTTTCAGGCATCGAGGTCGCGAGCTGCGCTGCGCGCGGTGGAATCGTGGTGCTCGGGGATTCAATCACCGACGGACGCGGATCGACGACCAACGGCAATGATCGCTGGACCGATTTTCTTGCGCGCCGGCTGGCTGGAAAGGCCGCGGTGATCAATCAGGGGATCGGCGGCAATCGCGTGCTGATCGACGGGTTGGGACCGAACGCGATAGCGCGGCTCGACCGTGACCTGCTTGCGCAACCCGGTATCGCGCACGTTATCGTGCTCGAGGGGATCAACGACATCGGCGGACTGACGCGCGAGAAACCGGCCAGCCCCGATGAACATCGTGCGTTGGTGGAGCAAGTGACCGGTGCCTATGCGCAGATCGTCGCGCGGGCGCGGGCGCGGGGGATCAAGGTTCATGGCGCGACGATCCTGCCGTTCATGAGCAATGAATATTATCATCCCGGTGCGGCCACCGAGGCCGACCGGCAGTCGATCAACGACTGGATCCGCACCCCCGGTCATTTCGACAGCGTCATCGACCTGGATCGAGTATTGCGCGACCCGGCGCGCCCGGCCTACCTCAATCCCGCATATGACACCGGCGACGGGCTGCACCCCAATCCCGCCGGTTTCCGCGCGATGGCCGACGCGGTCCCGCTCGCTCTCTTCGAATAGTGTCACATACGCGGCCGAACCTCTATTTGCCGATCCGGCAGCGGCTGCAGCTTCTTTCCCGATCTTCGCGCAAGACAGGCGATTGTACAGATTGCAAACCCGGAGACAGATGACTGTTTCGGGTGGCTTCCAGACATTCGTCATCCCGGACTTGATCCGGGATCCACCGCGGCGCCGAAGTCATGGACCCCGGATCAAGTCCGGGGTGACGATGGAGGGGAGGGTCCGCAACCGGTCGAAAGCCGACGGCCCCGAACGCCGGGATCGGGGTCAGGCGTAGGCGGCGATCGCGGCGAGGTGTTTCGCCTTGTCGGCCTCGTCCAGGAACGAGCCCGCGAAACTGTTGCGTGCGAGCGTGACGAGGTCGTCCTTCGACAGGTCGAGCGCGTCGGCGACCGCCCGGTAATTGGCGTTCACATAGCCGCCGAAATAGCTGGGATCATCGCTGTTTACCGTTGCGCGGAGCCCGGCGCCGAGCATCGTTTTCAGCGGATGGTCGGCGATGTCGTTCACGACGCAGAGCTTGAGGTTCGAGAGCGGGCAGACGGTGAGCGTCATGCCCTCGG
>JALDYH010000321.1:0-3464 GCA_032154175.1 Sphingopyxis sp.
CCGACGACCACCATTTGGTGCCGTTGATGACATAATCGTCGCCGTCGCGCTCGATGCGCGTCTCGATATTCGTCGCGTCGGATGAGGCGACGCGCGGTTCGGTCATCAGGAAGGCCGAGCGGATCTGACCGTTCATCAGGCGGCCGAGATATTTGTCCTTCTGTGCGCGCGTCCCGTAGCGGTGGAACACTTCCATATTGCCGGTGTCGGGCGCCGAGCAGTTGAACACCTCGCTCGCGAAGCCGACGCGGCCCATTTCCTCGGCGCACAGCGCATATTCGAGGTTGGTGAGGCCGGGGTCCTCGAACTCGAACGTTTCGTCGACATGATGATGCGCGGCGCTGCGCGGCGGCATGAACAGGTTCCAGATGCCGGCTTCCTTCGCCTCCGCCTTCAAATCCTCGACGATCTGGATGACCTTCCAGCGATCGCCCGCCTTGTCCTGCTCGTTATAGGTCGGAACCGCAGGGCGAACCTTGCGCTCGATGAAGTCGCGGACCCGGTCGCGCCAATAGACCTGCCGGTCGGTGAGATCGAAGTCCATCTGCGCTTCCTTTCCCTTTACGTTTACGTAAACCCTTGGACCGATTCGCCGGCCTTGCCAAGCCCTGCGGGCCTAAAATTACATCATCCCGCCGATTGGCGACACGATCGTTACGGATGTGCCCCCGTGGCGTCGGGTTCGGCACGCGCGGCATCGTCGAGCAGCGCGAGCCGCGCCTCGTGATCGGCGCGGGAGATCGGGAATTTGCGCATCACGATCAACCCCAGCGAGCCGATGACGAGCACCGACAGCGCATAACCGAGCGCGAGATTGCCGAGCACGTCGCTCCCGACCTCGCCCGGTTTCGCATTCGCCGGAAAGGCCGCGAAAGACAGGATCAGCCCGGCGGCAAAGATGCCGATGCCGGTCGCGCATTTCTGCATGAAGAAAAAGCCTGCGAAGAACAGTCCTTCGGACCGGCGCCCCGTCTCGCTCTGCGAAGCTTCGACGACATCGGCCATCATCGACGACGACAGGATCATCAGCATGATCGAAAAAGTGTTGGATATGAACACCAGCGCGAACATCGCCGCGACGCTGGGCTTGCCGGGCAGGCCGGGGAAGACGCCCTGGATCCACGCGAAATAGATGCCGCTATTGACGAGCAACGCGACCGCGCCTGCGACGATCGCGCCGTCGCGCTTGCCGAGCTTCGCCGACAGCGGCGCAACGAGCAGGAAGGCTGCGACCATCGTCCCGAACAGCAGGAAGACATAGGCGATCATCTCGCCCTGCGTGAACTGCCAGAAGAAGCCGAGCAGATAATTGTTCATCGAGAAGGTGATGCCCTGATTCACATATCCGAACAGCGCCGCGAACACGAGCCACAGGAAGGCGCGGTTCGACAGCGTGTCGCGCATGTCGCGCAGGATGTCGCGCAGCGAGGCCGCAGGCTTCACATCGGCAAGGTTCGACACCGCGATCCGTTTGTGCTGCCCGGCGGCCGAGATCAGCACCGCGCCCGACATCATCAGCGCGCCCGCGAGCGCATAGGGGAAATAGCCGTCGGGATCGACGAGCCCCTTCGCGCCGCCGAAAAAGACGCCATAGGCGAGCAACAGGATGACGAGCCCGCCGCCCCATCCGAACAGGAAACGAAAGCGCATCACCGCGGTGCGCTCGTCATAGTCGGCGGTGAGTTCGGGAACAATCGCGACCGACGGCACTTCGCACATCGACACCAGCGAACGGACGACGATCGCGAGGCCGATCAGCCAGGCAACGGTCATCGTGTCGCTCATCTCGGGCGGCGACCACAGCAGCATCCATGCGATCGCGAGCGGGATCGGCGCGCCATAGAGCCATGGCAGGCGGCGGCCCCAGCGGCTGCGCGTGCGATCGGTCAGCTCGCCGATCACCGGATCGACGAAAGCGTCGGCAATCAGCGCGATCATGATCGCGGCGCCGACGATGCCGGCGTCGAGGCCAATCACCTGATTGTAGAAGAGCAGCAGGAAGGTCGAAAAGCCGTTGTCCTTGACGCCATAGGCGATGCTGCCGAGGCCGTGGGTGACCTTCAGCCAGACGGGCAGGCGTTTGGGCGCGGGAACCGTCGCTGCCGCCGCGCTCACGCGTCGGCTCCGGCCTTCGCCGCCTCCTCCATCGCGACGAGGGCGTCGAACAGGCCGGGGGCTTCGGGATCCCACGCGTGGCGCTGGCCGATCGTCAGTCCGCCGTCGACCAGCATATGCGTGCCGGTCATGAACGAGCTTTCTTCGCTCGCGAGATAGGCGACGGCGTTGGCGATGTCCTCGGGCTGGCCGCCGCGTGCCACTGGCTGCGCGGCCTCGCTCATCCCCGCGATGATCGCTTTCGCCTGATCCTTGTGCGCGTCGGGCACGTCGAGCGACGAGGTGAAGATATTGGTGTTGATGAAGCCGGGGCAGATTGCGTTGACGCGGATGCCGTAGCGCGCGAGGTCGGTCGCCGCGATCTTGCTCAGGTGCAGCACGCCCGCCTTCGCCACCGCATAGGCGATCGGCGAATAGCCCGCGCCAAGCGCCGCGACGCTGGCTGTGTTGACGATCGATGCACCCTTGCGGCCCTTCATATGCGGCGCGGCATAGCGGATGCCCATCGCGACCGATTTCAGGACGAGGTCCATCGTCAGGTCCCAGCCTTCGGGCGTGATCTCGTCGATCGGGGCGCGGTCGCCCGCCGCGGCGGCATTGTTGAACACGATGTCGATCCCGCCGGCCTTCGCGGCGGCTTCGTTCATCAGCGCCTCGATATCGGCGGGCTTCGTCACATCGCAGCGGATGAAGTCGATCCTGCCGTTCGACTGCTCGGCGAGCGCGCGTCCGCCCGCCTCGTCGATATCGGCGGCGAAGACGTGCGCGCCCTCGCTCGCGAGCTTCAGAACCGCTGCCTTGCCGATGCCCGATGCCGCGCCGGTGACGACGGCTACCTTGCCTGCGAATCGCATGAATCCATTCTCCCGTTTTCTTTTGCCACTTAGCTTAGGCGCCAAAGGAGGCGCGTCAACGGCGGTCGAACCGACGCTACGGCGCCGTAAGGGCAGGCTCGTTTCTCCAAGTTGACGCTTGCGTAAAGTAGCGAACCGGACGTAGATTTGGCCGCAGAAGAGGAGCCAAAAGGATGAGCGAACTGGACGCTTTCCGCACCGGGGTGCGCGAATGGCTGGAGGCGAACTGCCCCGCCGAAATGCGCGAACCCGTGCGTGACGAAGGGGACGTCTGCTGGGGCGGCCGCAACTGGGTGTTCAAGAACGATGCCCAGAAACGATGGCTCGAAGCGTGCGTAAGCAAAGGCTACACCGTCCCCGACTGGCCGAAACCCTATGGCGGCGCCGGGCTGACCCCCGAGCAGACCAAGATCCTCAAACAGGAAATGAAGCGCATCCATGCGCGCTCGCCGCTCGACAGCTTCGGCATCTGGATGCTCGGCCCCGCGCTGCTGC
>JALDYH010000322.1:0-3452 GCA_032154175.1 Sphingopyxis sp.
GTCGTCAGGTTCATGATCGCGAGATAGAGGTCGCTGACTTCATAGGCGGCCTTGGCGGCGTCGAGCACCTGGAAGAAGACGACGCCGTCGACCGCGACCATCGCATTGTCCTTGGTGATGATTTCCTGCCCCGGAATATCGAGCACCTGTTCCATCATGTTCACCTTGCGACCGACGCGGTCGAAGATCGGCATGATGAAGTTGAGGCCCGGCTGCGCGGTGTGCGTGTAGCGGCCGAAGCGTTCGATCGTATAGGCAAAGCCCTGGCGAACGGGCGTCAGCGCCCAGACCAGAAACACCAGCGCCAGAACCACCAGTGCAAGTGCGAATTCCATCGATCATCCCCTCTGCAAAATCCCGGTCCGCAAACCCGCTTCCTTATTGCGGCAATGGCTTCGCTGCGCCACAGAAAAGCGCATGACGACAGATGACTATCCGCCGCGCTCGCTGCTCTATGTCCCCGGATCGAATGCGCGCGCGCTCGAAAAGGCGGCCGGCCTTGCCGCCGACATGCTGATCATCGACCTGGAGGATGCGGTGCCGATGGACCGCAAGGCGGAGGCGCGCGAAGCGATGCGCGCTGCGGTCGCGGGGGGCTTTCCGGGCAAGCGCGTCGCGGTGCGGGTCAACGCGACGGGCACCGCCGGACAGGCGGACGATATCGCGGCGATCGCCGGCCTGAGGCTCGACGCCGTGGTGCTGCCGAAGGTCGACGCGCCCGCCGATCTCGATCCGCTGCGCGGCCTCGGCCTGCCGATTCTCGCGATGATCGAAACGCCGGTCGCGATCTATGCCGCGCGGGGCATCGCCGCCGATCCGGCCGTGGCGGGGCTGATCGCCGGGCTCAACGATCTGGCGCATGAACTCAAGCTTCCGGACGGGATGGATCGCGGGGCGATGAGCCACGCGATTCAGGCGATCGTGCTCGCGGCGCGCGCCCGGGGCGTATGGGGCTTCGACGGCGTCTATAATGCGATCGACGACGCCGCGGGTTTCGCGGCCGAAGCCGCCGAGGGACGGCGGCTCGGTTTCGATGGCAAGACGCTGATCCACCCGTCGCAGGTCGACCCGTGCAACGCGGCTTTTGCGCCGTCGGAGCGCGAGATCGCCGCCGCCGAAGCGCTGGTCGCGGCGGCGACCGGCGGGGCGCAGCGGTACGACGGCCGGATGATCGAGGACATGCATGTCGCCGCGGCACGGGCCTTGCTGGCGCGGGCGGGGCGGTAACTCGTTTCTCTCCCGCTTGGGGGAGGGGCAGAGAGACTTGCGAGCTCGCTCGCCAGTCGCAGCGCGGTGGGCAAATGCAACGTCGCTGCCCACCCCCGACCCCTCCCGCCTGCGGGAGGGGAGAACCACCGCCGTTCGTCGTTCGACGAACGCGCCTTGCCTGCCCGCGGCGGAAATGCCATGCGCCACCCCCATGAAAAGCACCCGCTTCCACGCCGCCATCGCGGCTGTCGCCCTTGTCGCCGTCTCCGTTCCTGCCGCTTCGGCAGCACCCGCCAAGGGCGATGCACCGATCACCGAGGCGCAGCTTGCCGATCATATCAAGGTGCTGGCGAGCGACGCCTTCGAAGGCCGCGCGCCGGGAACCGAGGGCGAGGACCGCACCATCGCCTATATCGTCGGCGAATGGGCCAAGGCGGGCCTCGAAGCCGTGCCGGGCAGTGCGACCCCCTGGCTTCAGCCGGTTCCCTTCGTCGAAACGCAGTCGCTGGGCGGCACCGCGAAGTTCAGGGTGAACGGCCGCGACTTCGCGCCGGGGGATGACGGGATCATCCTGACCGGGCGCGACGCGTCGGTTTCGCTGACGGGCGTGCCCGCGATCTTCGTCGGCTATGGCGTCGACGGCGCGGGCAAGGTCAACGCCGACGTCAAGGGCAAGCTGGCGATCATGCTGTTCGACAGCGCTCCCTTCGGAGACAAGCTGCCGCGTTATCGCGAGCGTCGCCAGATGCTCGCCGACGCCGGCGCGAGTGGCGTGCTGGTGATCGCGACCGACGCCGTGCCGTGGGCACAATTGCGCGAAAGCGCGGGCAGCAAGGCGGTGCGTCTCGCCGATGCGCAGCCCGGCGCGCCGGTCACCGGCTTCCTGTCGATCGAAGCGGCCGACGCCCTGCTCAAGAAAGCGGGGCAGGACAGCGGCGCGATACGCGAGACGGCAAAGTCCCCCGACTATAAGGGAACGGTGCTGCCCGTTACCGTCGACGTCGCGGCGCAATCGTCGATTCGGCCTTTCGCCAGCAACAATGTCATCGCAAAGCTTCCCGGCGCCAGGCCCGACGGCAAGGCTGTGCTGTTCCTCGGCCACTGGGACCATCTCGGCATCTGCGAACCCGAGGGTGCCGCGGACCGCATCTGCAACGGTGCGGTGGACAATGCGAGCGGCATCGCAGTGCTGATAGAGGTCGCCAAGCGGCTGGCTTCGGGTGTTCGCCCCGATCGCGACATTTATTTCATGGCGACGACGGCGGAGGAAAAGGGCCTGCTCGGCGCGCGCTATTTCGCCGACCACCCGGTGGTCCCGCTGCCCGACATCACGGTCGCGCTCAACATCGATACCATCGCGATTTCGCCGCGCGGCACGCCGGTCGCGACGATCGGCCGCGGCAAGCCCGCTTACGACACGGTTGTGCGCGAGACGGCGACGAAACTCGGCCGCAAGCTCGATGATGATGGCGAGGCCGATGCCTTCATCCAGCGGCAGGACGGCTGGGCGCTCGGCGCCAAGGGCGTGACGTCGCTGATGGTCGGCGGCAGCTTTTCCGATATGCCGTTGCTCGAAGCCTTTCTGGGCAGCGACTATCACAGCGCCGCCGACAATTTTTCCGACAAGATCCCGCTCGGTGGCGCCGCCGAGGATGCCGACCGCATGTCGCGCTGGGCCGTGCGTTCGCCGATACGAAGCGGTGGCCGGGCCAATAGCCCGGCACCGCCGGCTCAGCGGGTCAGGATGAAATAGCCGACGTAAAACCAGCTGAAGATGCCGTGGACGATCGCCCACAGCACCGATTTATGGGTTGTGAAGCTGATCGCGATCGCCAGCGCGCTGCCAAAACCGATCCCGTTGCGGATCACCTCCTGACGCACGACGATGCGTCGCTCGGTCATGCCGCCTGCTTCGCGCGCTCGTTCATTTCCTGATTGAGCATTTCTGCCAGCAGGAACGCGAGCTCGAGGCTCTGTCCCGCGTTCAAACGCGGGTCGCAATGCGTGTGATAGCGATCGGCGAGATCCATCTGGGTCACGTCCATCGCGCCGCCGGTGCATTCGGTGACATTCTGGCCGGTCATTTCGATATGGATGCCGCCGCCATGCGTGCCCTCGGCGCGGTGCACGGCGAAGAAGCCGCGCACTTCGGCGAGGATGCGCTCGAACGGGCGCGTCTTGTAGCCGTTGGGCGTCTTGATGACATTGCCGTGCATCGGGTCGCACGACCAGACGACGGGGTG
>JALDYH010000323.1:0-3448 GCA_032154175.1 Sphingopyxis sp.
GCGATGCAGGCGCTGAAGGACAGCATGGCGTGGGACGAGCGCGTCTATGGCCGCGAATATGATCTCGACCTGTTCAACATCGTCGCGGTCAGCGATTTCAACATGGGAGCGATGGAGAACAAGGGGCTCAACATCTTCAACACGCGCTACATCCTCGCCGACCCCGACACCGCGACAGATGTCGATTATGACGGGGTCGAAGGCGTCGTCGCGCATGAATATTTCCACAATTGGTCGGGCAACCGCGTCACCTGCCGCGACTGGTTTCAGCTCAGCCTGAAAGAGGGCTTCACCGTCTTTCGGGATCAGAGTTTCTCGGCCGACATGGGATCGCCGCCGGTCAAGCGGATCGAGGATGTCCGCCTGCTCCGTGCCGCGCAATTCCCCGAGGATGCGGGGCCGCTCGCGCACCCGATCCGCCCCGACAGTTTTCAGGAAATCTCGAACTTCTACACCGCGACCATCTATAACAAGGGCGCCGAGATCATCCGCATGATGGCGACGATGGTCGGCCCGGAACGCTTCCGCAAAGGCACCGACCTCTATTTCGATCGCCACGACGGCGAAGCCGCGACATGCGAGGATTTCGTGCGCGCGATCGAAGAGGGCGCGGGCATCGATCTCGTGCAATTCCGCCGCTGGTATGAGCAGGCCGGCACGCCGCGCCTCAAACTGTCGCTGGCTGAAGAGGGCGGTCACTGGTCGCTCGACATCGTGCAGACGGTGCCGCCGACGCCCGGGCAGCCGGAAAAGCAGCCGATGATGATGCCGCTCCGTCTCGCGGCCTTTGCGATGGATGGCAGCGGTGGCGCGCTCGGCGATACGCTCGTCACTGTGACCGGCGCGACCCAGCGCATAGCGCTCGGCACCTTCGCTGCGCGCCCGGCACTGTCGGTCAATCGCGGCTTTTCGGCACCGATCATCGTCGATTTCGAACGTGGACCGGGCGAGCTCGCGTGGCTCGCCGCGCATGACGACGACCCGTTCGCGCGCTACGAGGCGTTGCAGCAACTGATGCTCGACACGCTCGTTGCAGCGGTGTCGGGCAAGACGGGCGATAACCGGGCAGTGATCGACGCGGTCGGCCAGACGCTCGCGGGCGCGACAAGCGACCCCGCCTTCGTTGCCGAGGCGGTGCTGCTGCCCAGCGAGGCCTTCATCGGCGATCAGATGCTCACCGTAGACCCCGACGCGATCCGGCGCGAGCGGCTCGCATTACAGGCGGCGATCGGCACTGCGCTTGAAAAACAATGGCGCACCATTCTCGAGGGGCCGGCGCCACCCGCAACCGACCTGTCACGCAAGGCCAAGGGCGGCCGCCGCCTGCGTGGCGTCGCGCTGGCCTATCTCGCCGCAACGGGGATGGACGATGTTCCCGCGCTGGCATTCCGGATATTCTCCGGCGCCGACGGCATGACCGAGCGCCAGGCGGCGCTCGCGACGCTGGCGCACGGCGACAGCGAAGAGCGTATCGCGGCGCTCGACATTTTCTACCAGCGTTATCGCGACAACCCGCTCGTGCTCGACAAATGGTTCCAGGTGCAGGCTTGGTCGATGCGTCCCGACACCGTCGATGCGGTGAAGGAACTGGCGCAGCATCCCGACTTCACCCTGGCCAACCCGAACCGCGTGCGCTCGCTCTACGGCGCGCTCACGGGCAATCAGGCGGCGTTCCATCAGGCCGATGGTGCGGGGTATCGGCTGATCGCCGACCTCGTCATCGCGCTCGATCCGAAGAACCCGCAGACCGCCGCCAAGATGATCCCGCCGCTCGGCCGATGGAAGCGTTTCGATGACGCCCGAGCCGCGATGATGAAAGGCGAACTCGAGCGCATTCTCGTGCAGCCGGGTCTCTCGCGCGATGTGACCGAGCAGGCGTCGAAGAGCTTGTCGGGATAAAGAGTTGCCATTCGTACCCTCGTCATTCGCGATCCAGACCCGTGGTCGACGTCGGCACTAAACAAAGGGGGCGAAATCGCCCCCTTTGCCTCCCCGGTTTCTATACGTCTTACTCGGTCGGAAAACCGCGCTTTGTCAGCAGCGCCTTCACATCGGGATCGCGGCCGCGGAAGGCGCGATAGGCGTCGGCGCGGTCGGTTTCGTTGCCCGTCATGAGCAGGATCGTGCGGAACTTGTCGGCGACAGTGCGGTCCCACGGACCGCCGGCTTCGGTGAACGCCGCCCAGGTGTCGGCGTCCATCGTTTCGGACCAGAGATAGCTGTAATAGCCCGCCGAATAGGCGTCGCTGCTGAACAGGTGGCCGAACTGCGGCAGGCGATGGCGCATGACGATTTCTTTCGGCATGCCCATTTCGGCGAGGGTCTCGCGCTCGAACTTGTCGACGTCGGTTACCGGGACCTTGCGGTTGTGCAGCTTCATGTCGACGATCGCGCTCGAAAGATACTCGACCGTCTCGAAGCCCTGGTTGAACTTGTTCGAGGCAAGAATCTTGTCGACCAGCGCCTGCGGGATCGGTTCGCCCGTCTTGTAGTGCGTTGCATATTTCGACAGCACTTCGGGCGTCATCAGCCAGTTCTCGTTCACCTGGCTCGGGAACTCGACGAAGTCGCGCGGCACGCCGCCAAGCGCGGGATAATAGATGTGCTGGAGCAGGTAATGGATGCCGTGGCCGAATTCGTGGAACAAGGTCGTTGCGTCGTCGAGGCTGACAAGCGTCGGCTCGCCCTTCGCCGCTTCGGTGAAATTATTGTTGTTTGACGCGAGGACATTGCGTTCGCCGCCAAGTGTCTGCTGGCTGCGATAGGTCGTCATCCATGCGCCCGAGCGTTTGCCGTCGCGCGCGAAATTGTCGAGATAGATCAGCCCGACATTCTCGTTCGTCTTGAGGTTATAGACCTCGAAGGTTTTGACCTTGGGGTCGAAGACGGGGACCGTGCCGGTATTTTCGCGGAAACCGAGATCATAGAGCTGGCCCGCCGACCAGAACATCGCCTGCGTCAGCTTGTCGAGCTGGAGATACGGCTTCACTTCGCTTTCATCGAGGTCGTATTTCGCCTTGCGGACCTTTTCCGAATAGAAGCGATAGTCCCACGGTTCGATGGTGATCTTCGCCGTCTTGTTCGCCTTGGCTTCCTGGTCGGCGATCGCCTGCATGTCGGCGACCTCTTCCTTCACCCGCGCGACCGCGGCGGGCCAGACCTTCATCATCAGACCCATCGCGTTCTCGGGAGTCTTCGCCATCGTGTCGGCCATGCGATAGTTCGCGTGCGTCGCGAACCCGAGCAGTTCGGCGCGCTGCTGGCGCAGCTTCAGGATTTCGGCGATCGTCGCATTGGTGTCGTTGGCGTCGCCATTGTCGCCGCGGCTGATGAAGGCCTTATAGACCTTCTCGCGCAGCGCACGGTTGGTCGCGCCCTGCAGCACGGGCTGCGCCGACGAGCGGGTGTTCTTGATCGCCCACTGGCCGGGCTTGCCATTGGCTTCGGC
>JALDYH010000009.1:0-64425 GCA_032154175.1 Sphingopyxis sp.
CCGCGCGATGGGCCATGTCGCGGGCAATTTCGACCGCGACGACATCATGCGCCAGTTACAGGGCGGATCGGCGATCGGCCATGTCCGCTATTCGACAACCGGCGAAACCGCGCTGCGCAACGTCCAGCCGCTGTTCGCCGACCTGTCGACGGGCGGCTTCGCGGTCGCGCACAACGGCAATATTTCGAACGCAACGGCACTCAAGAAGATACTCGTCCGCCGCGGCTCGATCTTTCAGTCGACCAGCGATACCGAAGTCATCATTCACCTCGTCGCGACGTCGAGCTATCGCTCGCTGATCGACCGGTTCATCGATGCGCTGAAGCAGGTGGAGGGCGCCTATTCGCTGATCTGCCTGACCGCTGAAGGCATGATCGGCTGCCGCGACCCGCTGGGTATCCGTCCGCTTGTGATCGGGAAACTCGGCGATGCCCATATTCTCGCGTCGGAAACGGTCGCGCTTGACGTTGTCGGCGCGGAATTCGTCCGTTCGGTCGAGCCCGGCGAACTCGTCATCATTCGCGAAGGTCAGCTGACCTCGCACCGGCCCTTCGCGGACCATGCGGCGCGTCCGTGCATCTTTGAATATGTCTATTTCTCGCGCCCCGATTCGATTGTCGACGGAACGAGCGTCTATTCGGTGCGCAAGGCAATCGGCGCCGAACTCGCGCGCGAGAATCCGGTCGATGCCGACCTCGTCATCCCGGTCCCCGATTCGGGAACGCCCGCTGCGATCGGCTATGCGCAGGAATCGGGCATTCCGTTCGAGCTCGGGATCATTCGTTCGCACTATGTCGGGCGCACCTTCATCCAGCCGGGCGACAAAGTCCGTCATCTCGGCGTCAAGCTGAAGCATAATGCCAACCGCGCACTGATCGCGGGCAAGCGCATCGTGCTCATCGACGATTCGATCGTGCGCGGTACCACAAGCCTGAAAATCGTGCAGATGATGCGCGATGCCGGCGCGACCGAGGTGCATATGCGCATCGCCAGCCCGCCGACCCAGCACAGCTGCTTTTACGGCGTCGACACCCCCGAGCGCGCCAAATTGCTCGCGGCACAGATGAGTGTCGGCCAGATGGCGAATTTCATCAACGCCGACAGCCTTTCCTTCATTTCGATCGATGGCCTCTATCGCGCGCTGGGCGAGGCAAAGCGCAGCGACGACGCGCCGCAATATTGCGACGCCTGCTTTACCGGCGACTATCCGACCACGCTGACCGATTTCGACGAGCATGGGCTGGAAGATCAATTTTCGTTGCTTGCCGAACGGGTTGTCTGACATAATGAATACGACGTCTAAAGACCTGGCGGGCCAGGTCGCGCTCGTCACCGGGGCGAGCCGCGGTATCGGTGAAGCGATCGCCGAATCGCTCGCGGCACGCGGCGCACATGTCGTGATCACCGCGCGCACCGCGGGCGGGCTCGAGGAACTCGAAGACCGCATCCACGAAGCCGGCGGCAGCGCGACGATCGCGCCGCTCGACCTGACCGACGGCGACAGCATCGCCCGCCTCGCAAGCGCGATCGCCGAACGCTGGCAACAGCTCGACATGCTCGTGCTCAACGCCGCGATGCTCGGCACGCTGACCCCGGTCGCGGCGATCGACGGCAAGGAATTCAACAAGCTGCTGACGCTGAACCTGATAGCGCAGCAAGCACTGATCGCCAATTTCGACCCGCTGCTGCGCCGCGCGGCGAATGGCCGGCTGGTCGCGCTGTCGAGCAGCGTCGCACGCGAACCGCGCGCCTATTGGGGCGCCTATGCGGCGTCGAAGGCGGCGTTAGAAGCGCTCGTCACCAGCTATGGCGCCGAAATGCGCAATATCTCGACCGTGCGCACCGCGATCCTCGACCCCGGCGGCACGCGCACGCAAATGCGCGCACGCGCCTACCCCGGCGAGGATCCGCAGAGCATCAAGGATCCCGCAGCGGTCGGCGAATTTGTCGCCAAGCTGATGGTCGAGGGATTCGACAGCACGGCTTTCCACGCGCTGCCCAAGGTCATGGAAAAAGCTTAACGCCATGTTCGTTTTCCTGCGCTAAGACCCTCGCATAAGAGGGTTTACGAGGGCGTGGAATGACCAAGGATATTTTGCGGACGGCGATTGCCGCGGTGATCGGCATCGTGGTCGCGTTCGGGCTGATCTGGCTCGCCCAATATGCCGGCAGCGAGATTTCGCCCGACGTCTATGATCCCGATAGCGGCGAAGTGCTGATCCCGATCGGATCCACGATCGCGCTGATCGTCGGCTGGTTTATCGGCACCTTTGGCGGCAGCTGGTTCGCCATGCGCATTTCGGCCGGCACCGGCGCGGGGTGGATCGTTGCGGGTTCGGTGATCGGCGCAGCGCTCTACCGCGCCGTCACGCTCGCCGACGCCTGGTGGATCATGGCGCTCGGTGTCGCCGTCCCGCTGGTAGCGGTGTGGCTGGCGCAGCGCGCGACGGCGACCGTCACCGACTAAACGGAAACGGGGCTTAGCGCCCCGCTTCCTTGTCCACAGCGGCCTGCACACTCTTGTAAAACGCCTCGCGCGCCGCGCCGACGCCCTCGGGATCGGTCGCGGTCGGCCAGTTGCCGTTCGACGCGATCACCAGCTTGCGCTTCGGATCGATGAAGATGCCCTGCCCGAAAATGCCCTGCGCGGCGAAACTGCCGTCGTCGTTGGTCCACCATTGATAGCCATAGCCGCGCCCCGGCAGGTCAATCCCGGCCTGCTTCGTCGTCGCAGCGGGTAACCAGTCGTCGGGAAGCACCTTCTTGCCGCCCGCGACGCCGCCGTTCAGGATGAACTGGCCGAAGCGCGCATAATCCTTGAGGCTCGCCGACATGCAGCAACCGCTGATCTCATGCCCCGTCGCGCCGAGCATCCACACCGCGTCCTGCTCCATGCCGAACGGCTTCCAGACCTTTTCGGACAGATAGGCCGACAGCGTCTTGCCCGTCGCGCTCGACACCAGCACGCCGATCAGATTGGTCTCGCCGGTCTTGTACACCCACTTCGACCCCGCAGGCGCTTCGCGCGGCAAGGTCTTCATATAGCTGACCGTTATGTCCTCGCCGGCAACCGGCTTTTGCATGTTGAACAGGGCGACGTCCGACTTGGGATCGGTATAATCCTCGTTCCATTTGACGCCCGAAGTCATCGTCAGCAGTTGGCGGACGCTGACATCGTCATACGCCGAACCCTTGAGACCCGGGATATAGACAGTGACCTTATCGTCGAGGCTCTTGATATAACCGTCTTTCACCGCCGCACCGACGAGAGTCGAGGTGAAGCTCTTGGCGACCGAAAAGCTTGTCCAGCGGCCCGCCGCACTATAGCCGAGCGCATATTTTTCGAGCCGGATCTTGCCGTCCTGGACGATGATCAGCCCCGCATTGCGCTGCTTCGCCATATAGGCGTCGACGTCGGCATCCAGGTCGATCGGCTCGCCCTGCGGCAGCGGATAGACGGGACCACCCGCCTCGACCTTGTTCACCACCACCTTGGGGACGGTCTCCATCGTCCGGAAAGCGGCGTCGCGTTGATCCTGGGTCCAGAACAGCACATTCAGATCCTTTGGCAGTTGATCGGTCTTCTCGGTGGTCGCGGGCGCGCTACACCCCGCCGCCGCGGTGCACAGCAGCACCGCCGCCAAAAATCTTCGCATGCTTCTCTCCCCTTTTTCAGGCTGTCTTTTCGAGTGTGACTTGCGCGACGTCGATACCGCCGCCGCGAAAGCCGCCTTCGCAATATTGCAGATAATAACGCCAGAGCCGGACGAACCGCGCATCGAACCCCGACGGAAGCTGGTCCGCCGCAACCGCGGCGTCGAAGCGTTCGCGCCACTGGCGGAGCGTTTCGGCATAGTCGCCGCCGAACCGCGCCACGTCGCGCCACGCAAGGCCGCGCGCCTCGGCGAGCGCGCGAAAGCGGCTTTCCGAAATCAGGCAGCCGCCCGGGAAGATATAGGCCTGGATGAAATCGCTGCTGGCGGCATAGCGCTCGAACAAGGCATCGTTGATCAATATATACTGGATCGCCGCCTTCCCGCCCGGACGGAGCAGCCGCGCGATGGCATCGAGATAGGCGGGCCAATAGGCTTCACCCACCGCTTCGACCATCTCGACGCTGGCGATCGCATCATACGGCCCCTGTGCGTCGCGATAGTCGCAGATTTCGATGCGCGAGCGATCCGACAGATCGACCGCCGCGAGCCGCGCGTCGGCGATTTCGGCCTGTGCGGGCGACAGGGTGATGCCGGTATAAAGAACATCGTGGCGTTCGACCGCGCGCTCGGCGAGCGCCCCCCAGCCGCAGCCGATCTCGAGCAGCCGGCTTCCCGACCTGAGGTCGAGCCGGTCGAGAATCGCATCGACCTTTGCCGCCTGCGCCTCCTCCAGCGACTGGCCGGGATCGGTGAACAAGGCACTCGAATAATTCATGCTTGGGTCGAGCCACAAGCGATAGAAATCATTGCCCAAATCATAGTGGGCGTGGATGTTCCGCTTCGCGCCGCGCCGGTCGTTGCGATGGAGCGCGTGGATCGCCTTGTTCAGCCAGCGCCACGGACCATGCGCGCGCGCGACATTGCCCAATGCTTCGCCGTTGCGCATGAACAGGTCGAACAGGGGTACCGGATCGGGCGACGACCATTCACCGGCTTCCCATGCGCGGTACCACCCCACGGAGCCCGACAGCGCGAGCCGCGCGAGTGAGGCCCAACTGTGGAGGTCGACGACTGCGACCGGTCCCTTGCCGCGGCCTCCGAGCAGGCGCACGCTGCCGTCGGGCAAATGGCTCTCGATCGTGCCTTGTGCGAGCCCTGCGTCGATCCGGTCGAGCATGCGGTGGAACAGGCTCGCGGGCGCCAGCGCGATCAGCCGCGCCATCGCACCGCCCGAGCGATAGGCACGGTCGGCGCGGAGCAGTTCCTTACCGCGGCGCGGGCTGACATGCGTGTTCATTACTGCCTTCCTGCCTCAAACCGGGTCCGCTGACAATCGGTTGAAGCGCGGCGCCATGACGTCACGCGGGCGCACTCATTCGGGATGGCTCGCGGTGTCGGGCGCGGTCAGGCGAACCTGGAACCGGTCCTGCGCGAGCGGGTGCATGAAACGCTGGTCGCGCAGCACGATCGCATCGCCATCCTTCTGCGCCACCGGCATTCGCGACCAGAAGAGGAAAGCGCGCGCTACGGGGTCGGCCTTGACCCAGGCTGCGAGGCGCGGATCGTCCATGCCGGTCGGTGCGCCGGTCAGGTCGACATCGCCGCCGACCCCCGGAATGAAGCTTGCCGTGCCGTAGCGGTCGGCGGTTCGCCAGAATATGTCGCGTTTCCAGAAGGCGAGCGGCGGCGGGCTCGCGACGACCAGCGCGCCGCGACGGCCGCCTGCCTCCAGCGACTCCAACGCCATGCGCTCGGCGGCGCTGGTGATGAGGCCGTTTGCGAAGATATAGGCGCACACCGCCGTGAAGCCGATCCACGCCGGGCGCCGCCAGTTCGCCGCCCCGCGCCGTTCGCCGCGGAGCGACAGCCAGACCGACACGGCGAGCGCGATCCATATCCACAGGTCGATGATGAAGATGCTGTCGCCATAGAACCAGCGATGGCTGAACGGTTCGAGCAGGCGGATGCCGTAATTGTTGAGCCAGTCGAGCGCCGGGTGGCTGAAGCAGCCGATGCAGGCGAGCGCGAGCAGCCAGCCCTTGTGAACCGGAAGACGTCCCGCGGGTCGCTTGCCCCGCCGCTCCTGCCATCGGTCGAAGGCGAGCATCAATCCCCACAGCAGGATCGGCAGCAGGATCAGCGCGATCGGCCCGTGCGTGATCCCGCGCCGCATCGACAGCGACTCGATCCCGTAGATCGCGCAGCCGGCATCGATATCGGGCAGGTTCGCCGCGATGATCAGCGTCGGGATCGCCAGCCCGGTCTTTTTCTTGAGCCCCATCTGGCCAAGAACCGCGCCGACGAGGCTGTGCGTCAGATTATCCATCGTGGCGGAGGATCAGAGTTCGGGTCCGTCCTCGGTCACCGTCCAGGTCTGCCCTTTCTTGAGCAGGCTCTGCAGGTCGGCTGTCTTGCCCTCGGCCGCCGCCTTGTTCTGGCGGACGACATCGGCCTCGAAGGTCGGGCGCGGATCGTCGTAGAGGACGCCCAATGCCATCGGGAATTCGCCGAAACGCATCTCGACGAGCATATGCGCGACGCTGCGATTGGTGACGTCGTGGACGATCACGCCCGCGGCCTGCCAGTCGCCGTCGACGACATCGACGGTCTTGAGGTGCAGCGCCTCGGCGTCGAGCGCGATGCCCTTGGTGCCCTTGGCGTAGAGCATCGGTTCGCCTTGCTTGAGCCAGAGCTGGCGGTCCTCGGCGCCCTTTGGCGCGGCAAAATCCTCGAACACGTCTTTATTATAGACGATACAGTTCTGAAAAATCTCTATAAAAGCCGCGCCCTTGTGCGCATGCGCCGCCTTCAGGACATTCGGCAATTCCTTCGACACGTCGAAGCCGCGCGCGACGAAGCGCGCGCCGGCGCCGAGCGCGAAGGCGGCGGGCTGCGCCGGCCGGTCTACCGAACCATAGGGCGTCGACGGGCTGGTCGTGCCGACGCGGCTCGTCGGCGAATATTGCCCCTTGGTCAGGCCATAGATCTCGTTGTTGAACAGCATGATCTGGCAATCGAGATTGCGGCGGATCAGGTGCATCGTGTGGTTGCCGCCGATCGACAGCCCGTCGCCGTCGCCGGTGACGATCCATACGTCGAGGTTCGGGTTGGCAAGCTTCAGCCCCGTCGCAAACGCCGGCGCGCGGCCGTGAATCGTATGGAAGCCGTAGGTTTCCATATAATAGGGGAAACGCGACGAGCAGCCGATGCCGCTGATGAACACGGTATTCTCGGGCGCGGTGCCGATTTCGGGCATCGTACGCTGTACCGCCTTCAGGATCGCATAGTCGCCGCAACCGGGGCACCAGCGGACTTCCTGATCGGTTTCCCAATCCTTGAGCGTCGTCGTCCGCGCGATGGTCGTCATCTCGTTCACTTGAGTGCCTCCTCGATGGCGGCTTCGATTTCGGCGATGGTGAAGGGCTGGCCCGACACCTTGTTCACCGGCCTGGCGTCGACCAGATACTGGTCGCGCAGCACGGTCTTCAATTGCCCGGTGTTCATTTCGGGCACGATCACCTTGTCATAGCTCTTGAGCAGCTCGCCAAGATTGGCGGGCAGCGGCCAGATATGGCGGATATGGACGTGGCTGACGTCGAGACCCTCGGCGCGCTTGCGGCGCACCGCCTGATGGATCGGCCCGAAGGTCGAGCCCCAGCCGACGACCGCGAGCCTGCCGCCCTCGGCACCCAGTTCGACGATCTGGTCGGGAACCTTGATGCCATCGACCTTGTCCTTGCGGATATCGGTCATCGCCTGATGATTTTCAGGGGCGTAATTGATGTGCCCGGTATCGAGTTCCTTCTCGATCCCGCCGATGCGATGGAGCAGATCGGGCGTGCCGGGCTTTACCCACGGGCGCTTGAGCTTTTCGTCGCGACCATAGGGCTTGAACCCGCCCTCGGGCACTTCAGTCAGGAATTCGACCGGGAAAGCCTCATAGGTGGTGAGGTCGGGCACCGCCCAGGGTTCGGCCGCGTTGGCGATATAGCCGTCGGTCAGCAGCATCACCGGGGTCATATATTGCACCGCGATGCGCACTGCCTCGATCGCGCATTCGAACGCGTCGCCGGGCGAGCGCGCGGCGATCACCGGCATCGGTGCGTCGCCGTTGCGGCCATAGACCGCCTGATACAGGTCCGATTGCTCGGTCTTGGTCGGCAGGCCCGTCGAAGGCCCCCCGCGCTGCGAATTGACGATGACGAGCGGCAGCTCGGTCATGATCGCAAGCCCCATCGCCTCGCCCTTCAGCGCGATGCCGGGTCCCGACGAACTGGTGACGCCGAGCGAGCCCGCATAGCTCGCCCCGATCGCCGAGCAGATAGCGGCGATTTCGTCCTCGGCCTGAAAGGTCGTGACGTCATATTCCTTGAGCCGCGAGAGGTGATGCAGGATCGCCGAGGCGGGCGTGATCGGGTAGCCGCCGAAGAACATCGGCAGTTTGGCGAGCTGCGCCCCCGCAACGAGGCCGAGCGCGATGCCCTCGGCGCCGGTCAGCGTGCGATAGAGCCCGGGCGCCACCGGGGCGGGATCGACATGATGCTGCTTGAGCGGCCCCGCGAGCTCGGCGGTCTCGCCATAGGCATGCCCCGCATTGAGCGCGGCGACGTTGGCGGCGGCGAGATCGGGCGCTTTCGCGAACTTCGCGTTGAGCCAGTCGATCAGCGGCTGGCGATCGCGGTCGAACATCCAGAGCGCGAGCCCCAGCGTCCACATATTCTTGCAGCGCAGCGCCTCCTTGTTGCCGAGGCCGAAGGGCTTCACGGCATCCATCGTCAGCTGGCTGATGTTGAGCTTGAGCAACTGCCATTTAGCGAGGCTGCCGTCGTCGAGCGGGTTCGCCTCATATTTCGCCTTGGCGAGATTGCGGTCGTTGAACTCGCCCTCGTCGGCGATGATGAGGCCGCCCGGCTTCAATTGCGGCACATTGGTCTTGAGCGCCGCCGGGTTCATCGCGACGAGCACGTCGGGGGCGTCGCCCGCGGTGTCGATCGCCGACGAACCGAAATTGATCTGGAACGCCGAAACCCCGAACAACGTGCCCTGCGGCGCACGGATTTCGGCAGGAAAATCGGGGAAGGTAGCGAAGTCGTTGCCCGCAAGCGCCGACGACAGGGTAAACTGACCGCCGGTCAACTGCATCCCGTCGCCGCTATCGCCGGCAAATCGTACCACCACTGCATCCGAAAGGGGGGACTGCCGTTTGTCGGCCTGGTCCACTACCGCTGTCGCCATCGTCTCTTCTGCCTCAATCTTGCGAACCTGTGACATCGGCCTAGGCCTGTGGGCGCGATGCCGCAATTGAGAAAAAATTGTGCGCCGCAAAGGGCGAAGCACAGGTGAGTTTCATTTCGGGATTGAGTTTACCCCGGCGATACCGAATAGCATGGTGAAAACAGCGATGAGGGAGAGACGCAGATGACCGACGGCACCACCCATTTTACGCGCCCCGACGTGGCGGCTTTCCTTGCCTTCCTGAACGCACAGGAAGGTCCGAAGATGGAAGAGATGCCGGCCGAGGGCGCGCGCGAGATGTTCCGCGTAATGGGCCAGCTTGCCGACGTGCCGCGCGGCGACATCGCGCATGTCGAGGATCGCACGATCCCCGGCCCCGCCGGCGACATCGGGGTCCGCATCTATGACAACCGTCCGGACCGCGAAACCGGCCCGGTCATGGTCTTCTATCACGGCGGCGGCTGGGTAATCGGCGATCTCGACACCCACGATCCCTATTGCGCCGAAGCCGCGCGGTTGCTCGACATGCCGGTGATCGCGGTCGACTATCGCCTCGCGCCCGAACATCCCTTCCCCGCCGCACCGATCGATTGCGAAGCCGCGACGCGCTGGGTCGCCGACAACATCCCCTGCACCGGACTTGTGCTCTCGGGCGAAAGCGCCGGGGGCAATTTGACGATCGCCACTGCGCTCGCGCTGCGCGACAAACCCGCTTCGAAGCCGGTGATCGCAATTCATCCGATCTATCCCGCGGTGACGACGCACGACGATTGGCAAAGCTATCGCGATTTCGGCGAAGGCCATCTACTGACGACGGGCAGCATGACCTGGTTCGGTAATCACTATGCCGCCGACCCCGCCGATTACCGCGCTTCGCCGCTCGATTTCCCGGCCGAGGGCCTCCCCCCCACCCTGCTGATCACCGCCGGCCTCGACCCGCTACGCGACCAGGGCCGCGCCTATGCCGCAAAGCTGATCGAGGCCGGGGTGCCCACCACCTATCGCGAGGCGACGGGCACGATCCACGGCTATATCAACCTGTCGCAAGGCATCCCCAGCGCCAAAGAAGATATTCGCGGGGCATTGACCGTATTGAAAGCGATCGTTGCCGAAGCTACCGGGGCGGCATGATCGACCATAGCTCTCTCCCCTACCGCCCCTGCGCAGGCGTTATGCTCGCCAACCGCGACGGCCGCATCTTCGTCGGCCAGCGGCTCGATACCACGACCGAAGCCTGGCAGATGCCGCAGGGCGGGATCGACGATGGCGAAGATGCCGAGGAAGCGGCGATCCGCGAACTCGGCGAGGAAACCGGCGTCCATGGCGGACTGGTCGAGATCATCGCGCGCGGCCGCGAGGAATATTTCTATGACCTGCCCGATCATCTGATCGGCAAGATGTGGGGCGGCAAATATCGCGGCCAGCGCCAGCACTGGTTCCTGATGCGGTTCATGGGCGAGGACAGCGACGTCAACATCCATACCGACCATCAGGAATTCCGCGCGTGGAAATGGGCCGAGCTGAAAGAGATCGAGAAACTGATCGTCCCTTTCAAGCGCGCGCTCTATCGCGGGCTGGTCGAGGAATTCGGCCCGCTCGTCTGATCTTTGAGCGCGATCGCGGTACGGAAGACATCGGCGAACATCTCCGCCGTCAACCTCCCGGTGTTCGTGTTGTAGCGCGAACAATGATAGCTATCGACCAGATGCCGCCCATCAGGCAGCGCGTGGACCGCGCCATGCCCGAAAGGATGTGCGGCAAGCCGTTCGCCGAAAGCACGTAATGCCGCATCATGCGCGATCCGCCCGAGCGCGATGATCACGCTTACCTTGGGCAAGGCGGCGAGCTGCGCCTCGAAAAAGGGCCGGCAGTTCGCGATCTCTGCAGGGATTGGCTTGTTCTGCGGCGGAAGGCATTTGACGCTGTTGACGATGATCGCGCCGTCGAGCGCCAGCCCGTCGTCGATGCGCGCATCATAGCGCCCCTTGCTCAGCCCGAACTCGGCGAGCGTCGCGAACAGCAGGTCGCCCGCATAATCGCCTGTAAACGGCCGGCCGGTCCGGTTCGCACCATGCTTGCCCGGCGCGAGGCCCGCGAACGCCAGCCACGCGTCGGGATCGCCGAACGCATAAACCGGCGCATTCCACCAATCGGGATGTTCGGCCTGGCATTCGCGGCGCAACGCAACCAGCCGCGGACATCGCGGACAATCGCGCGGCGGTTCGGTTCCGGGCAACGGGCTGTCAATCTCCACCCATCTGCGATAGGCGCTGGGCCATGAGCAACGCAATGCCGCTTCCCCTTTACGCCATCGGCCTCGGGTCGAACCGGCGCCATGTGCGCTTCGGCGATCCGCGTGCCGTCTTGCTCGCCGCGCTCGCCGCGCTGGAAAGCGACGATATCGAAGCCGTCGACGCCAGCCCGATCATCGCCAGCGACCCGATCGGCCCGTCGCGCCGGCGCTACGCCAACGCCGTCGCGCTCGTCGCCTCGTCGCTCAGCCCGCCCGAAATGTTCGAACGATTGCAGGAAATCGAGGCGCGCTTCGGGCGCCGCACCGGGCAACGCTGGAGCGCGCGGACGCTGGATCTCGACATCCTGCTCTGGTCGGGCGGCGTCTGGTCCGACGGCGCGCTGACGATCCCGCATCCCGCGATCGAACAACGCGCCTTCGTTCTCGGCCCGCTCCGCGCGATTGTTCCCGAATGGCCGCATCCGCTGCACGGGCGCAGCGTCCGCCAACTCGCGGCGCGACTTTCGCGTCCGAAGCCGGTTGACCGGGACGCATCGGCGCACTAGGGCGACGGCTCACTTCGCGAGGCCGCCCAGCCGGCCCCGCGACGGGCCCTTAGCTCAGTCGGTAGAGCAACTGACTTTTAATCAGTAGGTCGCTGGTTCGAACCCAGCAGGGCTCACCATTTTTCAACAACCAAGCCTGTACAGAGAGCTTCGCAGAAGCCCAGGTACTACCCAATGGTTCATGATAGCGACCAGGCGCGCCGCTCTCGCTGACTAAGGTGATCACAAAGATCGCCACTTCCGGTGGATCATCCAGCAGCAATAATTTTGCAGGCCTTTCGTGTGAATTTACCTTTGCCTTGCTATGAGCAGAAAAGGCAGCCGGATCCACGGGCGCCTCCGCTGACTAGATCGCGCAGGTCGAAGCAAAGCCCTGCAGGAAATGAGGAAAAGATTTGACTACGCTCATCACTGGTGCGGCTGGTTTCATTGGCATGCATGTCGCTGCGGCTTTGCTTGACCGTGGTGAGCCCGTGGTCGGAATAGACAATTTTACGCCCTATTATTCGCTCGACCTCAAGCGCGCACGTGTAGCCCGCCTCAAGACACTTCATGGCGAATCCTTTTCATTTCTGGATGTCGATTTTGGCGACACCGAAGCGCTCTCTCATGCGCTTTCTACAGAAACAATCGACCGGATTGTTCACCTTGGCGCTCAACCTGGCGTGCGCTATTCGCTCGACAATCCCGCCGCCTATATCCACTCGAACATCTCGGGACACGTCAATATTCTCGAGTTGGCGCGCCATAGAGCCATTTCGCATCTCGTGTACGCCTCGTCTTCGTCAGTCTATGGAAAGCGATCGGATACGCCTTTCCGGGTCTCCGATCGCGCAGACACACCGATTTCGCTCTATGCAGCAACAAAACGCGCCGATGAACTGATGAGCGAAACCTATGCCCACCTCTTCCGGATACCGCTGACGGGCCTGCGCTTCTTTACCGTATACGGGCCATGGGGCAGACCCGATATGGCTGTATGGAAGTTCACCGAGGCAGTACTGCGTGGCGATCCCATCGACGTTTACAATCATGGCGACATGCTTCGCGATTTTACTTTTATCGGCGATATTGTGAACGGCGTCATCTTAGCGCTCGACAACCCTCCCAAAGACGATAACCGAGAAAAGCCAGGGGGCTTTACAACGCCTCATAGGCTATACAACATCGGCAACAATCACCCCGAGCAACTAACTTGCCTGATTCAAGAAATCGAAAAGGCATGCGATCGAAAGGCTTTGATAAATCTATTGCCGATGCAAGATGGCGATGTCCACCAAACGTTTGCAGATATCGAAGACATTAATCGAGATCTCGGCTTTGCCCCCACAACTCCGATGGCTGTCGGAATCCCGGCTTTCGTAAATTGGTACGTGGAAGAATGGACGAAGCGTTAAACCCGCTGCCTGTGCTCACCACCATCAGCGATCCGCGTCTTCTTGGCGTACAGTGCATCCAACTGCTTGTGTGACCGCTCACTGCCCGTTGTGGCGATCATTCCTAAATCTAAAGGAGCGGCCATTTCTGTTACTACGCTACATGAAAGCCGACCACCTGAGCAATCAGTCGGCGTTTCCGCGTTAAGCACGTCCTCAAACCACGTCATGACCTCCGCAATCGTCTTTGGGCCGACATTAGGTATATATTTAAACAGGGCCTTGCCGTGTACCTCTACCGCAAAAAAGAGCGCCCCCATGGTGGAAATGTTCATCGCGGAAACAGCGTCTCTGGCTCGCGCCGAAAGATCGGAGTATCGGATCGGAACATCGCGCCAATCGGCAAAGTCATTTCGGCGCGATTTCCTCCGGCGGCGGTTCCGAGCTCGTTTGCAGGCGTCGTTAACGTTCCATGTGTTTATGCCGAGCCGTTCCGAAATCGAAGCCATCGTCTCGCCGGTTAGATACGCAGCGAAGACCGCTTCGTCTCGCCCTGGATTATTGATGGGGCGTCCCTTCGGCATAACGCACGCTTGTAGCCAAGAAAAACGCATCAGCAAGCCTTGACGAGGCGATCCTGCCGAGCAGCGACCTAGTCAACCGCCGTGCGTCGCGCAATGCGCGAAAGCGGGTTCGATCAGGTTATTGACAATCTGCTGGCCAGCGGCATCGTTTACGGAGGATGGAGTGCGGGAGCATGCGTGGCCGGCGACAGCTTGCAGGCGGTAAGCATCATGGACGAGCCGCATGCTGAAGCTATTGAATAGCTCAGCAATGCAGCGATTTGGGACAGGCTAGGCTTGATCCCGTTTACCATCGTGCCGCATTTTGAATCCGATCATGCCGAGGCGCGGTTGGCAGCGAAGGCTGCAGCTTGGGCCAAAGCCGTTCAGCGGCTCGATCAAGGACAGCACCGCACGAGCGACAATCTGCTCAGCCGATCACTGGAGCGGTCGGTCCGCGAGACCGCTTTTCAAACGGGCGAGGTGAAAATCCGGATATGGGGATTCCCCATATCATCGGCCCACCCTGGCTATCACCAGCGCAGGAAGCGGGGTAAGAGCAGCCGGCCGGCAATGGCTGAGAGCAAGACCGCCGTTCCGTGCCACAGCGCGATGTGCACCACCTCGTCGCTGGAGCAATGCAGCGCGACGATCGTGGCCCCCGCGGCACCCGCGGCGATCCCGACAACCCAACCCGCGCGCGTCGGCGACGTCGGCGCCCCGGCCTTCAGCCAGAAGAATAACGCCGCGCCAACGCCCAATCCCGACGCCAGCCCTTGCAAAAGGCAGCGCAGGTCAAAACCTTCGCGCACGGCTTCCATCGCGGCATGACCGTCGGCAATACACGCGAACAGCGCGGCGAGCGGGAGCGACAGCGACGCTCCCACCGCCCAGCGCCAGCCGCCATAGTCCCGCCCCACGCCGGGAAGGCCCATGCGCAATGCGCTCCATGTCGCGGCGATCCCGGTCGCTGCGGTCAACCAGAAGGCGAGCATCGAGAGCGGCGGCATCCCGTGTGTCGCGAGGTCGCTCCGCATGCCGAACAACCAGATCAGCCCCGCAGCGGCGGCGAGCCATCCCGCCGCGACCCACAACGACCCGCGCACGAGACGCCGCGGACGCACCGGCGTCAGCTCCGCTGCCAGGTCGTCGATCAGATTGTCGATCGATGCGTCGCTCATCTTCATTCGCTTTCAACCAATTCGGCGAGCTTCTTCAGCCCGCGGTGAATATTCACTTTGACGAGCGATTCGCTCTGGCCGCAAATCCGCGATGCCTCGGCGATCGATGCGCCCTCGATCTTGACCAGCGTGATCGCCTGCGCCTGTTTGGGCGGCAGCAGGGTCAGCAGATGATCGATGCTGAGCCGCGCGTGCACCGCCTCGTCCTCGGCGCCGACCGCGGCATCATTGTCGCCGAGCTCGGCCTCGTCGCGCTGGCGGCGGAGCATATCGATCCAGCGATAGCGCGCGATCGCAGCCAGCCAGGGCAGGAACGCCCGGCCGCTGTCCCATGTTGCAAGCTTGCGGTGCATCGATACCAAGGTTTCCTGTATCAGATCGTCGATATGATGCGGCGCGATCCGGCGCGCGAAATAGCGTTCCAGCCACTTGCGGCAATCGACGAGCAGCGTGCGATAGGCCGCGCGATCCCCCCGCTGCGATGCGGCCATCAGGCGCGCCAGCGAAGGTTCGTCGATGCTCATTTCGCGCGCATTCTAGCAACAAGTGCGTCGAGCGAGAACAGCCCGCCACCGCGAACGATCAGGATCGCCGCCATCGCCGCCCACAGTGAATGCACCGGCCACCAGGCGTCTGGAAACACGAAGACCTGGATCACGAGGGTCATCACGAGCAGCGCGCCCGCCGAGAAACGCGTCGCGATGCCGAACAGCAGCAGCACAGGAAAGAAATGTTCGGCAAAGGTGGTCAGCGGCACCGCGATCGCGGGATCGAGCGGCAGGCCCGAAAACTCGCTGCGGAACAGATCATATTGCGAGGGATCGATCTGGAGGAAGCTGCCTTCGACGACCTTCGTTTGTCCCGATCGCCAGAAGACCCCGGCAAGCGCGAGGCGCAGCAGGAACAGCGCCGCCCCTTCGACAAGGCGCGATCCGGCGATCGTCACGCCACGATCGTAAAATCCGACAATCCGCTTCATCATTCCACCCTTTCAAAAGCCCCCGCGCCGATCAGCGTCGTTACGGCGGCACCGCCGTCGGGATGCTGTTCGGCGAGATGCGCGATGAGGTTACCGAGCGGGCAAACTTGCTGCGCAATGACGATCGCGGCTGCATCGGCGGCGTCGACCGCGAGTAACCGGACGTCGGCCTCGGGGCGGGTGACAAGCAGAGCGGAGGTCCCCGATGCGAAGCCGGGATCGAGCAGCCGCGCGGCATCGCTCGCAAGCGTCACCACGCGTGTCGCCGGATGACGGCGGACGGCGAGACCGGGCAGATCGCGCTCTTCGAGCCCGGCGAGATCGGCCAGGTCCACCGCGCGAGCCTCGGCCGCATGATAGCTTTCCAGCCACGCCCATTCGACGCGCGCCAGATCGGCAGCGAGCGGATCGGCAAGCCATCGCGGAAAATCGGCACCGATTTCGGCCAAAGCGCGCCGCTGCGCCCCGCCGGCCTCTACGAACGCACGCGACACCCGGTTGAACCCGGCCTCGCCCAGACAGGCGCGTGTGAGCGGAAATATCTCCTCGAGCGCCACGAGCCGCGCGTGCGAGATCGTGTTGGCATGGACGCGCAGCCCGCGCAGGATCGCGGCATCGGTGCCGGCAAAGAGCCCCGCAGGCAAATGGCCTGGACCGTGCAGCAGCGTCGCGACGATGGCCGCCTGTTCGCGCTCAAGCACCGGCCGGCCCCCGCAACAGCAGCGCGTCGGCCTTGGCGGCCTCCGCCATCAAAACCGCATAGGGCGGAACCTCCGTGTCCCATTCGACCAGCACGGGTATCGGCCCTGCCCGGTCCAGAAAGGACGCGAGCAAGTCCCAGCAACTCGCCCGCACCGGCGACCCGTGATCGTCGATCGCGATCGATCCGCCGGCATCGTCGTCTTTCATCGCGTGGCCGGCGACATGTACTTCTCCGACAAGATGCGGATCGAAGGCGTCCAGCCATCGCACGGGATCGAGGCCCAGATTGAACGCCGAAACCTCGACATTGTTGATGTCGAGCAAGAGGCCGCAGCCGGACCGCCGGCAAAGTTCATGGAGGAAATCGACCTCGCCCCAATCGTCGCCGGCATAAGCGAGATAGCGCGAGGGGTTTTCGATCAGCATCCGTCGCTGCAGCCGGTCCTGCACGCGGCCGACCCCGGCCGCGAAATGATCGAGCGCCGCATGGCTGTAGGGAATGGGAAGGAGATCGGGAAATTTGTCGTCGGCCCCGTTGCTCCAGCTCAGATGGTCCGAAACCAGCGCCGGAGCGTAGCGGTCGCAAAGCCCGGCGAGCGCTTCGAGTTCGTCGCGGTCGACGCCCGCCGCCGACCCCGGCGACAATCCGACCGAATGAAAACTCAGTGGCAGCCGCTCTGCAATCGCGGTCAGCCAGCGATGCGGCGGCCCGCCCGCACCGAAGTAATTCTGGGGATGGACTTCGGCCCATGCGGGCGCCGCCCCCTGCTCCGCCGCAGCCAGCACTTCGGCATAATGCCCGGGTTTCAGCCCGATGCCGGCGCGCGCGGGCAACCGCGGGAACAGGGGAGCGGTCACCGTCGGTCAGCCCTTCCTGGCAACCGGCTTGGCATTGCCCTTGTGCGCGGCCAGCGTGCCGCCCATCTTCACGCAGCTGCCGGCGGGAACATGCTTCCAGGCGTTGCCCTGATAATCGACGGTCGACGTCCCGGCGCAGCTTGTGCCCGGGCCGGCGGCGCAATCATTCTTGCCTTTGAGCGAGACGCCATAGCATTTTTCCTTGGCGCCTTCGGCGGCGGCGGCGGTGCCGCCGGCCGCGGCGGCGGCCGCCATGGCGAGGACCGCCGAGGCGGCGAGCGAAAGTTTCAGTGCATTGGTCATGAATATCTCCCTTGAAATGGACGATGCGGAGGATGGCATCGTCACGAGTTCGCGGGAGCCGGTGCAAAAGTTACGCCGAGGCGGGGGGCAATGATTTGGCAGGATGTGCCCGATAGAATAGGGCCATCGATCAGGAACACTGCACGAATGGAGACGGGCAAGGCATGAATATTCTGCTGACGGGCGGCGCGGGTTATATCGGCAGCCATGTCGCTGCACCGCTGGTATCCGCGGGGCACAAGGTCGTGTGTTTCGACAATCTTTCGAACAGCGATGCGGCGGTGATGGACCGCCTCGAAGCGATTACGGGAACGCCCATCCCGCTCATCCAGGGCGACATCCGCGATGGCGAGGCTCTGCGCCGGGTCATGAGCGACCACGCGATCGAGGCCGTCATTCACTTCGCCGGTTTGAAAGCGGTCGGGGAATCGGTTGCCGAACCGATCAAATATTATGACAATAATGTCCGCGGCACGCTGTCGCTGCTTGAGGCGATGATCGACAGCAACGCCAAGACGCTGGTCTTTTCGTCAAGCGCTACCGTCTATGGCCAGCCGCAATATCTGCCGCTCGACGAAAATCACCCGACCTCGGCAACCAACCCCTATGGCCGCACCAAGCTGATGATCGAAGAGATGCTGGCCGACGTCGCCGCCGCCGATCCCGAATGGCGGATCGCGATCCTGCGCTATTTCAATCCGGTCGGCGCGCACGACAGCGGCCTGATCGGCGAAAATCCGAACGGCATTCCAAACAACCTCATGCCCTTCATCAGCCGCGTCGCCGCCGGGCGGCTGGGCGAACTGTCGGTGTTCGGGAACGACTACGACACCCCCGACGGCACCGGGGTGCGCGACTATATCCACGTCGTCGACCTCGCCGACGGCCATGTCGCCGCGCTCGACGCGATCACGAAGACCGACCAGCCGCTGTCGACGTGGAACCTCGGCACCGGGACGGGTTATTCGGTGCTCGACATGGTCGAGGCCTTCGCGCGCGTCAACGGCGTGCCAGTGCCCTATCGCGTCGCCCCGCGCCGCGACGGCGATGTCGCGAGCTGCTTCGCCAGCCCCGACCGCGCGGCGCGCGAACTGGGCTGGACGGCGGCTCGCGATCTCGACGCCATGTGTTCGTCAAGCTGGCGTTTCGAACGCATGCTCGCAACGCGCAACGCGGACTAGCCGAACCAGCCCGCGGTCTGCACCAGCACCCAGAGGCCGATCGCAAGGAACAACCCCGCCGCAACCATGCGGACCTTGGCAAGGTCGACGCGCTTGAGCAGCTCCTGACCGAGGAAAATCGCCGGGACGTTGGCGATCATCATGCCAAGCGTCGTGCCCGCGGTTACGGCCACGACATTATGATATTGCGCGCCGAGCGCGATCGTCGCGACTTGCGTCTTGTCGCCCATTTCGACGAGGAAAAAGGCGACGAGCGTGGTCAGAAAGGCACCGAACCGCGGCTTCGGCGCCTCATCGTCTTCGAATTTGTCGGGGATCAGCGTCCACGCCGCCATCGCGATAAACGAGGCGCCGATCGCATAGCGGAAGACCGGGCTGTCGAGGAACGCCGCGGCCGACGCGCCGAGCAGCGCGGCAAGCGCATGGTTGGCGAGCGTCGCGACCAATATGCCGAGGATGATCGGCACCGGGCGATTGAACCGGGTCGCGAGCAGGATCGCGAGCAACTGCGTCTTGTCGCCGATTTCGGCAAGCGCGACGACCGCGGTCGAGGTAAACAGGGCTTCCATGGGGTACTCCGGGGCCGAGCGGCTTCGCGATTCCAAATAGCATCGAACCCGCCGCCCGGCCCGGACGAAGGTCGATGCCATTGGTCTCGCCCAAGCGGTCTCCCGCTTCCACCGCACCACGACCTCTCGGCCGAGTATGTTGATACGGTGGCCCGCCCCGAAGGACGGCTGGCTACTCCCCAGATGACGGGGGCGGATTAGACGGCTTGGCGTCCTTAGGCAAGTCTTTGGATACCGCGGCCGCGGCCTGGTCGGATTTTGCGATATCGGCGTCCATCGCCCTGGCCCGCGCCTCGATCTCTTTGGCCGCCTTGTCGTAGCGGTCGTCAAAGCGGGGCTCGTCCTTGCACGATGCCAGAAACAGCAGCGGCACAAAGAGGGGGGCGGCGCGCATCAATAATCCTTGCGATAACGGACGCTGAGGTTCGACCCGCCCGAACCGCCCGCCTGGCTGAGCAGCGACAGCGCCGGCGTCAGGCTGATTTCGAGCTGCGTCGCGGTATAGCCGCGCGCGTCGGTGATCACCTCCAGATAGATATCCTTGGTAATATACTGCCCGGCGGCGAGCGCCGCGCCGCGGCCGACGGTGTCGTCGGGACCGAGGACGCGCAACCGATCGATCCCTGTCGCCGACTGGAGCGAGCCGAGCGGGCTCAATCCTCCGCCCCCGCTGCTCAGCGTATTGAGCGACGAGGCGAGTTGCACCGCCTGAAGCGGCGACAGCGTGGTGATCGAATCGCCGAACAGGATACGCGAAACGATCTCGTCCTGCGGCAGCCCGGGAACGCTCGAGAAGGCGATCTGCGGATTGCTCGCGCGGCCGGTCACGCTGATGTTCACCGTCACGGTTTCGATCGTGTCGCTCGCAAGCAGACGGATCGCAGGATCGAAGGCTTCGCCGGTCGGGAAGGTTACCCTGCCCTCCTGGAGCTCGAACGAGCGGCCGGCGAAACCCAGCGTGCCGCGCACCAATTCGATCTCACCCGTAACGCGCGGATCCTGCGTCGTACCGCGCAGGACGATATCGGCCTTCCATTCGGATTCGAGTCCCATACCGCTGACGTAGATTTCGTCGGGCGCCTTGAGCGCGATGTCGAGCCGGATCAGGTCGAACAGGCTGCCGCCGACCGCCGCAAGTCCGTCGCCGCTGATCCGTTGACGTCCCGCGGGCGGCTTCCGCCGCACACCCGTCAGGACGGGAACCTGTGCCGCGCCCTCGCGAATGATGCGATAGCGCGTTTCGGGAAGGCGCAAGCTGCCCGACAGCAGTGCCGTCTGTCCCGCCGCTTTTTCCAGCGTCAGATTGCCGGTCGCGCGCGCGGCGATATTCTCGCTCTTGGCGAGGCGCGCGTTGTCGAGCGTGGCGGAGATATTCATGGGATAGCCGTCGGCCGAAGCGAAGCTGATATAGCCTTTCGCCTGGATCGTGCCGTCGCCGGCCGTGGCGGTGAGCTGTTCGATTTCCAGCCGGTTTCCGGTGAAGCGGCCGTTCACGACCATATTGGTCAGCTTGGTACCGTAAGTCTGGTTTTCATAGACCATGTCCTTGCCGCGCACGACGCCCTGCAAACAGGGATCGGCGACGCTGCAGCTGAAATCGGCGGCGACCGCGACCGGTCCCGACACATGCTGGTTGGCAGGACCAAAGAAGGAATAGAGCGTGTCAGCCGGACCATTGTACCGGATACCGCCACCGAGCGGAGCGGCCATCAGCCGTTCGGTCCAGCCGCCGGCACCGGGGTCGAGCGGGCGCAGCGACGCCTGCATCCGCCCGATCACGCTGCCGCGCTTGCGCATCACCGCCCGCGCTTCACCCCCGTCGCTGAGCAGCTTGCCGGCGAAATTGACATCGACCGGCTGGCTGACCGACGCGGCGGTGGTACGCGTGAAATCGGTGATCGTCAGCCGCGCATCGGCGCGCGGGAAGCTGTCGGAGTTCGCCTGTTCGAAATCGAGGCTGCCGGTTGCACGGCCGCCGAGCCCCATGTCCGGATAGACGGCGTTGAGGATCGCCATGTTCACGCGCTCGAGCCGGCTCTGGATCATGATCCCGTCGCCGAAGCGGCCGGCGATCCGCGCGCTGCTTCCGCGGCCGAGGCTGACATTGGTCGGTAGCAGTTCATAACCGTCGACACCGGGAACGATACGTGCCGGCGAAGTCGTGCGGAAATTGATCCCCGTCGCACGCCCTTGCACCGATGCGCGCCACAGGTCGGGCTTGAGATCGGCGTTCGCGGCAATGCGGAACGGCACGCCGCTCGTGCCCTCGACCAGCGCCTGCGCACGGCCTGCGCCGTCGCGGTAATCGATCTTCACGCGTCCGACGGCGATGTCATATTCGCGGATCTGCGTGTCGGCGATCTGGATATCGGCGACGACATGGGGCGTGTCATAGAGCGTAACGTCGGCATCGACGATCGCCGATCCGACCGCGAGTTGTGCTGGTCCGGGAAGCACGACATCGTTGGCGCGGACATTGATCGCCGCCGTCTGATACTGGCCCGCGGCGCCCAGCCGGACCAGCCCGCCCAACCCCTGCCCGGACGCGTTGAGCTGGCCGACGAACGGCCCCGCGTCGCTCTGCACCAGCCGTCCATTAAAGCCGATCCCCGCCAGGTCGCCGCGCTCGACATCGATCGTCAGCGGACCGGTGGCGGTCAGCAGCACGACGTCGGCCGACAGGGGTCCGTAATCGGTGTCGCCGGTCGCCGCGAGACGATAGCCGTTCGGCGCGCCATTGACCCGTGCCACCAGATTGGCGAGCCCGATGCCAAGCCCGGGCCGCTCGGCGGTCACCACCGCGCGCGGATCGCTGATCGTGCCCGCCAGCTGGACCCCGACGGGGCCATAATCGGTCGAATTGGCTCGCGCGGTCAGCCGGATCTGTCCGTTGGGCGCGTAACTTCCCTGTCCGCCGGTGATCCGCAGGCGCGGGGCCGACATCCGCAGGTTTGCGAAGCGGATAATGCCGTCGGTGCCATAACGCACGTCGCTCGACGCCGTCGCATTGCCGCCGAGGAAATCGCGCACGCCCGAATTGAACAATCTGGTCGAGCGCGCACGAACGCGGCCGACGATCTCGAACCCGCCGCGCGGCGCGGTCTTGAGGTCGGCATCGGTGTCGATATCGAATATCCCGACGCTTTCGATCCGATAATCGTTGATCCGCCCGTCGATCGCCCCGGTGTAAAAACCCTTGTTCAGATCGGCGATGACGATCGCCTTCGCATCTATGCGCGGCGACCGCAGCCGCAGATTGTCGCTGAGTATCCGGCCGTTGCTATATGCCATATCGCCATCGAGACGGACCTGCACCAGCGTCCCGCCGGCGACGGTGTCGAGCCCGCGGATACGCGCGGCACGCCCGGCGACCGGAATGACGATCTGGTCGGCATCGACGCGCGCCTTGCCCGCAAGGCTCAATCCCTCGACGATGATGTCGTTGACGGCGAGGCTGTTGGCGTTCGCCTGATAATCGACCGTCGGCAGCGCGAAGGCGCCGTCGAGCGTTGCCGTCGCGCGAAGCCCGTTGGCGCGCACCGCAGGCGCGATCGCGCCGGGTCGGAGGATGTTGGCCGCTAGTTGCAGACCCTCGTAGCGGCTGTTGCCAAGATCGATTCCGCCGCTGATCCCGAGCCGCGCCGCATCCGAGGACAATCGCCCGTCGATCGCGGCCTTGCGGTCCTGAAGCCGCGCGGTCAGGTCGATCGCGGTTTCGCTGCCCAAAATCTCGGCGACCGGCCCCGCTGCAAACATGCGCGAGGCCTGCGCCCTCCCCTTTGCCGCGAAGGTGCCGTCGCGCCCGCTCAGCGCGACGCGCGCGAGCGGCGCCGCGCCGAGGTCGGCGGTCAGATTGCCGTTCCATGCTTTCCAGTCGCCGCGTCCGTCGAGCTTTGCAGTCAGCGTTTCCTCGAACCCGCCCATCGCGGCGAGCACGCCGCCTTGCGGTGCCGTGACGTCGAGCGTCATCGCAAGCCGGTTCGCCTCGGGCACCGCGTCGAGCATCAGCTTCAGCGTATCGCCCTGCCCCCCGCCGCCCGCGATCGTCTCGGCGTTGGCGGTGACTTGCGCGCGCCGGTCGGCGATCGCGATCTTGCCGTTCAGGCGCGCGACCTGCCGGTCGCCCGCGACGGGCGGCTCGAAGATAAACCGGTCGACGCGCACCAGCCCGACATCGATATCGAGATCGGGCAGCAGCGGCTCGCCCGTGTCGGGAACCGGTTTGAACTCGGGCAGCTTGCGCATCGTCATCGTCGCGGCGGTCGCCGAACGGACGTCGACATGGTTCGCAAGATAACGGATCGGCCGCCAGTCGACCCTCACCTCGGGCGACGCAAGGAAAACGCCTTTGGGATCGGACAGCGTGAAATCGCGAATGACCATCTGGCCATAGAGCGACCCGTCGAGCCGGCCGATGCCGATCTTCATCCCGTTTTCGAATTCATATTTCTCGATCTGGGTGACGACGAAGCGCCGCCCGGCGTCGCTGTTCAGCCCGACAAGAAACAACGCGAAGAGCAGGATGAGCCCGAGCAGGCTCAGGCCGATCCAGCGCAATATCGTGAGCGGCCAGGAACGCGACGCTTTCGCCGGCACGGCTTCCTCTTCGGCGAAAGCGGCGTCCTCGGCCATCAGAAGGCCTGCCCGATCGAAACATAGACGCTGACCCGCGCCTCACCCGGCTTGCGACCGATCGGCGTCGCGATGTCGAAGCGCATCGGGCCGAAGTTGGTGTAATAGCGCGCACCGATCCCCGCGCCGAAGCGCAGATTCTGGAAGGTCGGCGCCGACGAACGATAAACCTGTCCCGCATCGACAAAGCCGACGACGCCGAAATTGCCGAAACGATAGCGCGTCTCGAACGCCGCCTCGGCGACGCTGCGGCCGCCGATCGGATCATCGTTCGGATCCTTCGGCCCCAGTTCCTGATAGCCGAAACCGCGCACCGAACCGCCACCGCCGGCATAGAAACGCCGTGACGGCGCGAGCCGTTCGCGCGCGGCGCCAAGGATCGAGCCGACCCGCACGCGCCCCGCAACGACGATACTGTCGGTGACCGGGTAATATCCGCTGATGTCGGTCCTGAGGCGCGCATAGGGCGAGAAGCGCCCGGCGAGCGAACCTTCGGGCTGGATCAGCGACGTGATGCGGAAACCCTTGGTGGGATCGAGCAGGCTGTCGGTGCGATCCATGCCAACCTGACCGGTCAGCCCGACGATCGTATAGAAGTCGTAGGATCGGGCGCCCTTGGTGAAATCATAATCATCCTCGCGCGTCGCAATCAATTCGGCGCCATAGGCATAGGTGAATTTCTTCTGCCAGATCGGCGTCGAATCATAGCTGACGCGCGCGCCGATGCGGCCGGTGATCGCGTTGAACGCATTGTAATCGCTGCGCGTCACCTCGGTGATGAGTTCGAAGGTGCGGTCGCGGCGCCCGGCGTTTGACCGGCGCAGCGTTGCGCCCAGGCCTTGCTCCTGCGTCCCGATTACGCCGCGGAACGTCAGCGCGCCTTCGGGCGGCAGCAGATTGCGGTGCGTCCAGCTACCTTCCAGCCTGATCCCCTCGCCCGTGCCGTACCCCGCGCTTGCAGCCAGCGTGCGCGGCGGGCCTGCCTGTTGCGTTACGAGCATTGTCACATATTCGGTATCGTCGCCCGCGCTCTCGCCCGTCGGCTGCGGCTCGGCCGCAACGCTGGAGAACAGTCCGGTTGCGACAAGCGCCTGTCGCAAGTCGTCGACCATGCGGCTGTCATAAAGATCGCCGCGCTTGAAACGGGCGAGCACCCCGACATGTTCGGCATCGAATGCAAGGTCGCCCGTCGTCTCGATCCCCCCGAAACGCGAGCGTTTGCCGATCTCGACCGGTAGCGTATAGGCGCCATCACCCGTCGCGCCATCGAGCAATATATCGCGCTGCCCGACCTTGGCGAAGGGATAGCCTTCCTGCGGCAGCTTGAGCGCAATCGCGGCTTCCGCCCCCTGAATGCGCTGCGCAACAATCGGTTCGCCGACCGCGAGCGGGAAATTGTCGGCAATCAGGCCTGGCGGGATGGTGGGCGCCGCGTCGATGACGATGTCGGAGAGCGTGTAACGCTTGCCGGGCTTCACATCGATGATCGCGGTGATTGACCGGCGCTGACGCTCTTGCCCCTCTTCGCGCTCGCCACGCTCGATGCGCGTATCGACGACCGCGTCATAATAGCCTTCGGACGCCATGATACGCTGCATCAGTTCGCCGTCGGCGGTCAGCCGCGCGCGGATCATCGCGGCATTGTCGGCCTTGCCGTCGCCGTCGTAGAGCGCCGACAAATCACCGAACAGGTCGGCGAGGTCGACGTCGGTGCTGTCGTCGGCGGGAGCGAGGCCGTTGACCTGGACGGTATAGGCAATGCTGACATTGTCCTTGTCATCCTCTGCCTCGGCGAATTGCACCGGCTCGACATCGAAGTTATCGAGCGGGGGCAACGGCGCGGCGAGTTCGACATCGCTGATCGGCGCGTCGCCGATCGCCTCGACGGCATCGCCGTCCGCCAGCGCCGGGACCGGAACGCCGCCGACCTGTGGAGGCTGTGTTTCGACCGTCGTATCCGCAGTGCCGCCGGTGGCGGGCTTCGTATTTTTCTGCGCTTCGGCCGCCTGGCGCTTTTCGAAATCGGCAATCGATTCCAGCGGACGGTCGAGTTCGGCATCATCCTCGGCGCTGATCGGCGGGATCGCCTTTTCGAATTCCTGATCTTCGATGATCGGCGCCACATCAGGCAGCACGACATCGGGCGGCGGCGGCGAAGGCGCGGCAATCGGCTCGGAAACGGCTGCCTCGACCGTTCGCACAACCTTCGGCGGTTCGACTTCCTGCGCCTGCGCTGCACCGGCCCACGTCAGGCAAAGCAAGGACGTTGCGCCGATCAACAACGGCCGCATCCGCGAGGACCGGCGCCAGGACGATTCACAGGAAATTTCAGATCTTTTCATCTGCTGGCCACCGGTGCGTCCTTGTGGCTTGCGAGATATGGCTGTGCAACCCGTTTCTCCCCGTTCGACAAGCTAACTCTCCGGCAATGGGACAGTTCCCGGCGATGCGGCGAGTTGCTTCGATGAGGAGAATCAGGAATCGGCGCCAAAAAGATCGCGGCTGTAAACCTTGTCGGCGACGTCGGCGAGGTCGTCGGTCACGCGGTTTGCGATGATGACGTCGGCCTCGGCCTTGAACGCAGCCAGATCGCGTACCACGCGCGAGTTGAACAGCCGATCCTCCTCGATCAGCGGTTCGTACACGATTACCTCGATGCCCTTGGCCTTGACGCGCTTCATCACGCCAAGGATGCTGCTGGCACGAAAATTATCAGACCCCGCTTTCATCGCGAGCCGATGGATACCAACGGTCCGCGGCCCCTTCCGGATGACTTCGGACGCGATAAAATCCTTGCGCGTCGTATTCGACGACACGATCGCCTGAATCAGATTCTGCGGCACCTCGCTGTAATTCGCGAGCATCTGCTTGGTGTCCTTGGGCAGGCAATAGCCGCCATAGCCGAAGGACGGGTTGTTGTAGAAGCTGCCGATCCGCGGATCGAGGCATACGCCCTCAATCACCTGGCGCGAATCCACGTCGTGCGCGGCGGCATAGGTATCGAGCTCGTTGAAGAAGGCGACACGCATCGCGAGATACGTGTTGGCGAACAGCTTGATTGCCTCGGCCTCGGTATTGCCTGTCTGCAGTATCGCCACGTCGGGCTTGAGCGATCCTTCGAGCAGCAGTTGCGCAAATTCCGCCGCGCGCGGATGGGTATTGCCGACGATGATGCGCGATGGATATAGATTGTCGTATAGCGCACGCCCTTCGCGGAGGAATTCGGGTGAAAAGACGATCGCGTCGGTGCCCAGCTCGGCGCGCAGCCGCTCGGTGAAGCCCACCGGGACGGTCGATTTGATGATGATCAACGCATCGGGCGCTTTCACGAGCGCGTTGCCGATCACGCTCTCGACCGTTTGCGTATTGAAATAATTAGTGTCGGGGTCATAGTCGGTCGGCGTTGCGACAATGACGAACCGGGCGCCTGCGTAGGCCGCATCGCCGTCGGTTGTCGCCACCAGGTTGAGCGACTTGTTCGCGAGATAGTCCTCGATCTCGGGATCCGCAATCGGCGATAGCTTCGCGTTGATCTGCTCGATCTTTCGCGCGTCGATGTCGAGCGCCACCACCTCGTTGTGTTGCGCTAGCAGAATTGCATTTGAAATACCGACATAGCCGGTACCGACGACGGCAATCTTCGTGGGCGAAACATTTTCTGGGGCCAATGGCTTATCCTCTGGGTGATACGGCGCCGTCCCTAGCAATTGCATTCCACCGGCTCAACCGCAGCCGCGTCATGTGCCGCAGAAGGTCTTGTAGGGTCCTGCGTCGACAGGCGCTGGCGCGGCGAACCGCTCGTGCCCGGGCACCACGTCATAGGGATGACGCACCACCTCGAGCAATTCGAGCCATGGCGCGAGATCGCCAGCCTCGGCCGCCTCCAGCGCGGCTTCGACCAGATGATTGCGCGGGATATAAAGGGGGTTCACTGCATCCATTGCCGCAGCATGCTCGATCGGCCCGGTTGCATCATGCGCGATCCGATCCCACCATTCGGCGATCCACGGCGCCATTGCGTCGGCGCTGGGAAGCAGGCCTTCGAGCATCGCACCGTCGCCGCGTAGCAGCATGGCCAGCGCGCGAAAAAAAGAGGTAAAATCGACGCTGTGCGTTTCGAGTTCGTCAAACAGGCTATCGATCAACTCACTGTCGTTCGCGCCCTCACCGCCGTTAAGCCCCAGCTTCTTCCTCACCTGCCTGTGCCAGGCCGTACGGAACCGGTCGGGGATCGCATCGACCAGCGCCTTGGCCGCATCGACGCCCGCAGGCGACACGCGGTGGATCGCCGGGAGCAGCGCCTCGGCAAAGCGCGCCATGTTCCAATGCATGATCTGCGGCTGGCGGCCATAGGCATAGCGGCCATTGGCATCGATCGAGCTGAAGACCGTATTCACGGCAAAGCGGTCCATGAAGGCACAGGGTCCATAATCGATTGTTTCGCCGCTGATCGCGACATTGTCGGTGTTCATCACGCCGTGGATGAAGCCGACTCCGAGCCAATGGGAGATAAGCTCGCACTGCAGGTCGATAACCCGATCGAGCAAGGCGAGATGCGGGTTGTCCGCGCCAGCGAGATCCGGGAAATGACGACGGATGCTGTAGTCGGCGAGCTGTTCGACATGATCGGCGCCGAAATGTGCGGCAAAAAACTGGAAGGTCCCGACCCGGATATGGCTGCTCGCGACGCGGGTCAGGACCGCGCCCGGATGCGCGCGCTCGCGCTGCACCCGATCGCCCGTCGCGACCGCCGCGAGCGAGCGCGTCGTCGGCACTCCCATCGCCGCCATCGCCTCCGAAACGAGGAATTCGCGCAGAACGGGCCCTATCGCGGCCTTGCCATCGCCGTTGCGCGAAAAGGCCGTGGGACCGGATCCCTTGAGCTGGACATCGAATCGCGCGCCATCGGGGGCGATGATTTCGCCCAGAAGCAGGGCCCGGCCATCGCCGAGTTGCGGCGAGAAATGTCCAAACTGATGCCCCGCATAGGCAAGCGCGAGCGGGTCGGCGCCCTCGGGTGTTTCTTGCCCGGAAAATATCCGCGCAAGTTCCTCATCGGGCGCACCCGCGAGGTCGATGCCCAGCCGCTCCGCCAGCGCGTGATTGACGATCAGCAATTTCGGCGCGGAGGGTTTCAGTGCCTCTGCGGGCGCATAAAAGCCTTCCATGGAATCGTGGAAACTATTTTCGAACGCGAAATCCATGGTGCCTATGTCGAGCGTTGACGTCATGAATGCAAGCGCGCTCGCCGTCCTCGTTGCGCTAATATTGAAATGCATCGGGTGGGGTCGGCCAAACCTTCTACGGCAGGTCGTTGCGGCGGAACGAGCGCCCGGAACGATGATCGCGCCAAGACAAGTTTGCGACAAATCACCATCAACCTATATAGAGATCAGGAAAGGTGCATATGGCAATCCAGTATCTCTCAGCCAATCGTTTTGGCCTAGGGCGTCGTCACGACGATCCGCAAGAAATGGCCGATGTGCGCGGCGACCTGCTTCGTCAGTTGGACAAGTTCGACCCGGCACCAGCCCTGATTGCCAGTCAGCCAAGTCGCGCCGCAATCGCCAGAACCTATATCACCTATTACGCCGAGCGCGAGCAACTGCGACGGGACACAAAGGCGAAGCTTCGCGGCGGGGACAAGGATGCGGTGGCCGACACCTCGGTGCTCCGCGAAGCACTTCTTGCCACCCAAATGCCGTATCACGATGCACAATATGCGCGCCTTTATACCGCAGTTGGATCGCGAACCCCCTTTCCGGAGCGGCTCACGCATTTCTGGGCCAATCATTTCGCCATATCGGCCGACAAGCTGAACGTCATCGGCTTTACCGGCAATCATGAATTCGAGGCGATTCGTCCGCACATCATGGGGAAATTTTCGGACATGCTGATTGCCGCAGTGCGGCACCCGGCAATGCTTTTCTATCTCGACCAGCACCAGAGCGTCGGGCCCGATAGCCCGCTCGCCCGGCGCTTCCGTGAGGGACGACCAAGCCTGAAACTGGGCCTCAATGAAAATCTGGCGCGTGAAGTCATGGAATTGCATACGTTGGGGGTCCGAACCGGCTACACGCAAGCCGATGTCACCGCTTTTGCCCGCGCGCTGACCGGACTGGCCGTGGCCGAACTTGGGCGGGGCCCTGTCTTGCGCGCTATGCCTTCCGGCGCCGCGCCCGGCGATACGGTGTTCATCCAGGAGATGCACCAACCTGGGCCGACGACGGTCCTTGGTCGCCGCTATAATCCGGACGGAGAAAAGCAGGCCGAAGCGATTCTGCGCGATCTGGCCGTTCACCCGGCTACCGCGCGCCACATTGCGACGAAGCTTGCGCGCCATTTTGCCGGCGACACACCGCCGCCAACGCTAGTTGCGCGGTTGGCGTCCGATTTTCGGAGAACCGGCGGCGACCTTCCCTCGCTCTATCGCACACTTGTCTCGTCGCCTGAACCCTGGACGACGGACGCCGCGATGTTCAAATCGCCATGGGACTGGACCATATCAATGATGCGCGGATTGAACGTGCCTGCATTCTCGGAAAAGCAGAATCTCAACGCAATGTTCGTCCAACTCGGCCAGCCAGTCTGGCGGCCCGGATCGCCCGCGGGCTATGACGATACTATCGCGACCTGGGCGGGGTCGGCTGCGCTTATGCGGCGGATCGAACTCGTCAATCGTGTCGCGGTGCGAATCGGCGATCGCGCGGATGCACGGCTCATCGCCCCGCATATTCTTACCGACGCGCTTACGTCCCGGACCAGTGAGGCCATCGCCCGCGCCGAAAGCCCGGCTCAGGGTCTTGCGATACTGTTCGCTAGCCCGCCTTTTCTGAGGAGATAGGATGTTTCTCACCCGTCGTTCGATCATATTATCGGGGCTCGCCGCTACAGCGGCTGGTGCCCTGCCCACCATGGCTTTTGCGGCCGCGGGAACCCAGAAGCGGCTGGTTTTCATCATCCAGCGCGGAGCCGCCGACGGACTTGGCACTGTTGCCCCGACGGGTGATCCCGCTTTCGCGGCGGCCCGTGGCGCAATCGCCGACGAAACCGCAGGAGGCGCCAAGCTCGATGCAATGTTCACGCTGCATCCAGCGCTGGCTTCCGCTGCTGACCTGTTCGCCGCCAAGCAGGCATATTTTGTGCATGCAGTCGCCACCGCTTATCGGGAGCGGTCCCATTTTGATGGCCAGAATGTGCTAGAAAGCGGTGGATCACGCCCCTATGAACACAAAGACGGCTGGCTCGGCCGCCTTCTCACGCTGCTTCCTGCAGCCGAGCGCAACGGGCTTGCAATAGCGGCAGCGGTCCCACTGGCGTTGCGTGGGAAACTGCCTGTCAGCACATATGCCCGCAGCCGTCTGCCGCAGGCCGATGCCGACCTGATCCAGCGTCTGACCGCGCTTTACGAAGAAGATTCATTGCTACAACCGCTGTGGAACAGTGCCATAAAGACGCGAAAGCTGGCGAATGACATCAGCGGCAACGGGGGTCGCAACGGCGTGGATCTCGGCGCGCTGGTCGCCTCGCTCATGCTACCCGTCAACGGCGCCAGGGTGACGATGGTCGAAACCGAGGGATGGGACACCCATAGCGGCCAAAGGGGTCGTTTGGCAGCGCAGTTGCGCGGCCTCGATCGGATGATCGGTGCGCTTCAGACCGGTCTTGGAACAGCTTGGAAAGACACGCTGGTCATCGTGGCGACCGAGTTCGGCCGCACCGTTGAAGTCAACGGAACCGGGGGCACAGACCATGGCACGGGCGCGACCGCGATGTTCTTCGGCGGCGGGCTTGCCGGGGGCGGAACCGTAGCGGCCGACTGGCCCGGCCTGTCGCCCGCCGCTCGTTACGAGGGCCGCGACCTGAAACCGACACGCAGCCTTGAAAGCACGATCGCGCATGCCGTTGCACATCATTATGCGCTCGATCCCAAGCGTGTGATAGCGACACTATATCCCGACAGGTAAACGCGCCCGCCGTGCTGTCACGCGCCTGATCGCCTTGAAGGAATGTCCAAGCCTGCAAACGTAGTTCGGCCACCGCCCGCGTCGGGCGGGAGCCACCCGGCAAGCCAAGAAAAGGCTGTCATTCGGTACCGTATTGCGCCAAATGCCGACAATGCCACTTTAACAGCCTCATATCCATGGCTCCGGAACCAACCGCGACAGGCCGTGTTAGTGATCCGGCAGGGATAGTCTCGATCTATGAAAGTCAGAAATGAACAGGGTTGGATGGCGGTGCCTGCGCAGATTCTGCGAACCGCGCTAAGCTGGTCGCGTGGCCAGCGCCGGCTACTGGTGGCCGCTATGGACGGCATCCTTTGCGTCATCGCGGTCTGGATCGCTTACTCGCTGCGGCTTGGCGTGTGGGAATTGTTCTCGCGCCCGATTTTCATCTTTTCCGCCGCGACCCTGCTCTTCTGGTATCCGATCGCGCATCTTACCGGCGTCTACCGTTCGGTGATACGTTTTTCCGGCGCGCGCACGATCGCCAATATCGCGACGGCGTGCGCGATTCTCGCGCTTCCGTTACTGGTCGCATTCGTAATATTCCGGGTCCCCGACGTACCGCGCACGCTTACGATATTGCATCCGATCATCTTTCTCCTGCTTTTGGCGTCGAGCCGGATCGTGATCCGTTTCGCTTTGCTTGATCTGTTGCACAGCGTGTCCTCTGACGCCCGGCGCGTCATCATCTATGGCGCAGGGCGCGCGGGACAACAGCTGGCATTGTCCCTCCGCCACGAACCGCAAATTTATCTCGTCGGCTTCGTCGATGACGATCTGCGCCTCGCTGGTCAGCGGCTCGACGGAATCCCCGTCTTTGGCTCGGATAATTTGGGCAGATTGCTCGAAGATACTGATGTCGACGAGGTCCTGCTCGCCATCCCCAGCGCATCGCGCATGCGCCGCCGCGAAATCATCGAGCGCATGCAGAAAGAGCAGATTTATGTACGCTCACTGCCCAGCCTGTCGAACATTATCGAAGGCTCGGTAACCGTCAATGACCTGCGCGAGATCCAGATTGAGGAATTGCTTGGCCGCGAGGCTGTGACGCCCAACGAAGTGCTGATGGGGCGAACGATAGTCGGTAAAACTGTTCTTGTTTCGGGCGCGGGCGGTTCGATCGGCAGCGAATTGTGCCGACAGATATTGCGGTGCTATCCGGCGCGCCTAATCCTCCTCGAACAATCGGAGTTCGCACTATATGCGATCGAAAAGGAGTTGTCGGACCTGAAGCGCGCGCTCGGTATCGACCTGCCGATAATCCTTGAACTCGGCAACGTCGCCGAACGATCGACATCGATGCGCATTTATCGCAATCACCGTCCCGACACTGTCTATCATGCGGCCGCCTACAAACACGTCCCGCTGGTAGAGGCAAATCCGATTTCGGGGCTGCGCAACAATGTCCTCGGCACGCTTTTCAGCGTTGAGGCAGCCGCAGCGACCGGCGTATCGCACTTCACGCTGATCAGCACCGACAAGGCTGTTCGCCCTACCAATATCATGGGCGCTTCGAAGCGAGTGTGCGAACTGATCCTTCAGGCGCGGGCCGAGCGAGCCGACACGCCCACGGTGTTCAGCATGGTTCGCTTCGGCAACGTGCTCGGATCGAGCGGGTCGGTCGTGCCGCTCTTCAAAGCGCAGATTGCGGCAGGCGGGCCAGTGACGATCACGCACGCGAAAATCACCCGATATTTTATGACGATCCCCGAAGCGTCGCAGCTCGTCATTCAGGCAAGCGCGATGGCGCGCGGCGGCGAAGTCTTTGTGCTCGATATGGGCCAGCCGGTGCAGATCATAGACCTTGCGCGCAGTATGATTCAGCTGTCGGGTCTTAGTATCCGCGACGCCGATCGCCCCGACGGCGACATCGAAATCGTCGAGACGGGACTGCGGCCCGGTGAAAAGCTTTACGAAGAATTGCTGATCGGCGACAATCCCGAACCGACCAATCATCCCCGCATCCTGCGTGCCCGCGAAAAGCGCTGGCCCTGGAATGAGCTGGAACCGGAACTGGCCGAACTCGACGCCATTATCCGAGGTAGCGGAAATCCCGCCACTGCGATGCGCATCGTCAGCAAACTAGTTCCGGAGTACGTACCGGACACGATCTGGGCAGAACGAATGTCCGGTTCAAGTCCGGCTGCGGACGCTTAAGAATCAGGGCCCTAGCGGGCGGCTGCCCCCGCTAAAATCTCGTCAATGGCTTGCGCCGCCTGCTTCATCTCCGCATCTGTCAGCGTTGGATGGACGAGCCACATCAGGCTCGTCGCGCCTAGTTCGCGCGCGACAGGCAGGCGCTGCAGGGGCCGAAATCCGCTCCCGTCAAATGCCTTTTCGAGATACACCTCGGAACAACTGCCCTGAAAACAGGGAATGCCCCGGGCACTGAATTCGGCAACGATCCGGTCGCGGTCCCATCCGGCGGTCAGCGCCTCGGGACGGACATAAGCATAATATTTATACTGCCCATGGACATTTCCCTCGCCCCCAAGCTCGGGCAAGCGGACGATCCCTTCAGCGCCAGAGAATGGCCTCAGCGCCGTTTCGAGGATGGCAGCGTTGCGCGTCCGGGCGGCAGTCCATTTGGGCATACGACGTAATTGGATACGACCGATAGCTGCCTGCATTTCGATCATTCTCCAATTGGTCCCGAACGCTTCGTGAACCCATCGAAAGCCGGGCGGGTGGCTACGCTCATATACCGCTTCCCAGCTTTTTCCGTGATCCTTGAAAGACCACATGCGCGACCAGAGATCGGGGTCATTGGTAGTTACCATTCCCCCTTCTCCGCCAGTGGTCATGATCTTATCCTGACAAAAGGACCAAGCCCCGATATGACCGATCGAACCGACGCTGCGTCCTTTATAGCAGGTGCCGTGCGCCTGGGCGCAATCCTCGATCACCGCGAAGCCTTTTTCCTCGGCCAGCGCCATGATCGGGTCCATGTCCGCCGGCCAGCCGGCAAGATGAACGACGATCACCGCCCGGACATTTAGCGTGAGGACGGGAGCGATGGTCTTCGCAGAGAGATTGCCGCTGTCGCGATCGACATCGGCAAACACCGGGATCGCGCCTGCGTTCACCACGCAGCTGACCGACGCGAGGAAGGTTCGCGGCGTGACGACCACCTCGTCGGCGGCATCGCCTCCGTTCGCCGCGCCGATCCCCAGACCATGAAGCGCCAGATCGAGCGCGACCGTGCCATTCGCGACCGCTACGGCATGACCGCTTCCCGCCCATTCGGCAAATTCACGTTCGAAGTGCCGGCATTCCTCGCCCGTCCAATAGTTCACCTTGTTGGATCGCAGCACTCTGGCGACGGCATCGACCTCTTCTTCGTCGAAGGCAGGCCAAGGGGAAAAGCTCGTGTTCAGCACGGAAAATCACCTAGGATAGCGTGTATGGGGTCAATTTTTCTCGAGGACATATATGATATGTCCGTGGTTCTTCGGCACGGGATACGACTTCAAAATGGAAAATTTTTCACTTATCATCCGGTCAATGACAGATTTTCTGGTCGCCGGAGACGAGTTCACCTTCCAGATGTTATAGTAATAATCGGATGACGCCCGCAGCACCTTGATCATCATCCGCTTCACAAAAAGCGGGATCGGAATCGAGAAAAAACGCTCGCGCTTCGAGGTTAGTCGCAACGCCGTATAGAAACGAAAATCCTCGGCAGCCAGAACCAGCACTGCGTATTTGCTAGAAAGCTGCCTAATATTCTCCAATGCACTTTCCACGTCGGAATAGGGGATATGATGGAAAACACGTGAACATAATACGACGTCGAAAGTCTTTCCTTCCAGCGCAGCGGCTGCCGAGGTAATCGGTGATACAATGTCGGGAGCAAGGTTCGCATTGATATCGATTGTCGTGACCGGAACGCCGAAACCTTCGACAAGATATTTCACGACGCCCGTACCGACGCCGATTTCCGCGACCGTCTTGGGTTCAAGGCCGAGCACTTCATTGATCTGAAACCAGTAAGTATTGAATCGGTCGAGCGAAACATATTCGCTGAACTTGTAATAATCCTTGGCGATCTTGGCTTGTTCCATTCTCAAAAATCCTTGGTGATCGAATAACATGTTCCGATAAAATGAGCGTCGTCATAGCGCAGCATCCGCAAGCCAGGCTGCCATTGATGTGCATAGTCGGCTTCCAGCCCGATGCTTTCGGCAAGCAGCCATTTGGCGAATGGCGCCCCCGCACGATGCGCAAGAGGGTAGCCGCCGCCGAAGCGCGCATTGATCTCGAATATCGAGGGAATGCCGTCCGCACCGACGATCGCCTGGAAACAGAGCGCGCCGCGAGCGCCCTTCAACTGCTGGCCCAACCGTTCCGCGATGGCGATGATCTGGGGGTCATTCACCGTTTCGCCCTTCGATACTTCACCTCCCCGCACTTCCTGCCGGACATGCGGCACCGCGGCGCGCAAAAACCCTTTGTGATCGAAGAATATGTTGGTCGTGAACTCGCGCCCCGACAGCAGTGCCTGCGCCACATAATCGGCGGCCACGTCGTCCGCGCGAACCTCGCCCCAATCTTTCGCGACATAAATGCCCTTCGATGCGCTTCCGGCCTTCGGCTTCAACAGAAGAGGCCAGGGGGCGGATTGGGGCGCCTTGCTCAATTCCTCGAGATCGAATGTCGCCGGCGTCGCAAATCCCCGCTCGCTGAACCATTTTGCGGTCAGATATTTATCCTGCGCGATCTCGACCACCTGGGGATCGGACACGCCGACCGTGATATGATGCACCCCGAACCGCGCCCGCGCCCGGCTATACAGAATCAGTTCGGGATCGATCGTCGGCACCACAAGGTCGACTTCGTGGCGGACGCAATTGTCGAGCACGACATCGATAAACTCCGGCGCCGAACAGGCCGGGGTTCGTATCGCGACATCGGCCTCGACACACGCCGCGCTGTAATCCGGCGCCATGTCGCCGGCGATGACGCGCAAGTCTACGCCCAGATCCCGAGCGGCTTCGCGAAAGCAATGAATGAGGCCGACCCGGCGACCGGCCGACGAAAAATATACCGAAACTGATTGACGCACCTACTGCCCGCTTCCTTTGAATTTTTCCATGATCATGCCGTTGTTCGCGTTGACGCCCGTTCGCCGGAACACCAGCGCGATCGTCTTGGCGATGATCGCCATATCCAGCTTCAGACTATGGTTATCGACATACCACACATCCAAACGAAATCGCTCGTCCCATTCCACAGCGTTTCGCCCGTGAATTTGCGCCCAGCCTGTCAATCCCGGCCGAACTTGGTGCCGACGCGCCTGCTCGGGCGTATATAGCTGCAGGTAGCTCATCAGCAATGGCCTCGGGCCGACAAGGCTCATATCCCCCTTGAGCACATTCACGAGACCCGGCAACTCGTCGAGGCTGGTCGCCCTTAAAAAGCGGCCGAGCGGCGTGAGGCGCTGATCGCTGGGAAGCAGCTTGTTGTCCTCGTCCACGGCATTGGTCATTGTCCGAAATTTCAGCATATTAAACGCGCGCCCCCCCAAGCCCGGGCGCTCCTGCACGAACAGGACGGGCGCGCCGAGCTTTACGCGAATCATCGCGGCCGCGACCAGCATGATCGGGAGGAAGATCAGCAGGCCGGCAAGCGCGCCCGCAATGTCAATCAGTCGCTTCATCTCAACCTTGCAATCTCATTTCACGAACAAGCCGATCCGGCGCCGTACAAGCTATATATAATAGCCTTGGATCATCGTCATCGCGCCGGGATGGAAAAGTATGATCGTGCCATTCACAACGATGAGAGCGGCAAGGAAGAGCGCGCCCAATAACCCAACCCTCCTCAGTTCCCACGCGTCATAAAGCAACAGGAAATGACAGATGACGATGGCGGTGATCGCCATCCGGCCATAGACCCATTCGTCCAGCCCCAACAGCAAGGTGACGATCAACGTAAAAAGCGTCGCCGCAATCAGACCGACAGCAATCGAGCGCCATTTTTTTTGCTGCGCAATAAGAAACAAAGAGGCGCATAGTACCAACGAGAAGGCGAGGTAAACGACATTCTGCAAGCCATCATCGATGACATTTGAGGTAAAGGCCTCGGTCCGGCTACCAAGTATCAGCTCAAGGCCACCAAAAAGCTGCAACAGCAAGGCCACCGAAACCAAGCCCACGGAAGATATTATTTTCCAGTCGCGACCAAAAACTGTATAGTAGTGAACAAAGACAAGAAATCCGAGAATCAAAATTAGAGAATTATGTGACATAATCGCGAGAAGGCCCCATATCGCCGCAACGATCCTCCGATCCTTTACAATAGACAAGATAAAAAATATAATAAACAGCGTACCAAGGCACTGGCGCAGAATATTGAATTCCAACATTACCCCAAATGGAGAAAGAAAAGCAGCGTATAGAAATATTCCACCAAAAAAACCGAGCCTAGATATAGAAATTGCTAGAATAATAGTACTAAAACCAAAAACAAATGCGCCGCGATCAAGGAAATAAGATAGTATTCTTATTACTTCCCAAGACACGGGCTCTTGGTAGTACCTTGGATTTCTATAATCTATTCCTATTGATTGCCCCCAATAAACATTGATGTCAACACCCCCTACGGCATGATATGCAATATAGAATTGCACAGCCGCAGCGGCGAAAACAAAAATATATACTAATCCTATATAATTGCGATTATACACGAAGACAAAACCCCTATACCGAAAATCTTGCCTAACATTATCGAATGATAAATGCTGTCTGGCTCCCCCCGCGTTTCGGCGAGGGCAATCTTCGGGAATATGTAAAAGTTCAGCACCAGATTCCCGACGCCGCTAATGACGGTCGCCGATTGCACCAATGTTGCCTGATATTCCGGATGGCGTATCGCGAGAAGGTTGAGAATGAATGCCGTGGGCATTGCAAGCGACGTCGTCAGGCTTTGCCCGAAAATGACCAGAATATCCTTCTTTCGATCGGCAAAGCCATAGTTCATGCCTCCGCGCCGGGGGAGCAATCCGCGTAGCGCCGCGAACGAAAAGCCGTCACGCTCAATCCCCAGCACGAGGTTGGTGCAGATCCGGAGCAGGAAGGGCCATGACCGGAGAAGACCGGCAAGCATGATCCCCGAAACGGCGCAACCGACCAATGCGAACAGCTTCAGATTCCCCTCGTCGCCCCCCTTGTCGACATAGAGGCCAAGCAGCGGCGCGATGAGGAATCCGTTCAACCGATTTATGCTGTAAATCTGGTTCGACAGCATCAATCCGAGAGGAAAATGCTGCGTCTTCGCTCCGGCATGCCGCGCGATATTCGCAATGGATTCGCTGCTGCAATACAAGATGAACAATATAGTGATGACGGCTAAAAGCAGCATGTCAGATCATTTCTCTTCCAGAATTTCCTTGAACGCCTCGAAGGATTTTCCGATATGGTTAAAATCTATATCGTAAACCTTCGTTTCGATATTGTCCGACAAACGTGCACCCGCCCTTATGTCGAGCATGAAGGGAGAAAAATCGTCGCCAAGCACCGGCGTCATGCAATCCCGATATTTGATCCCGTCTCCCGGCACGCCCACGTCCGCGGCGAGCGGCTTCACCAATGCACAGCGCACGCCGAAAGTGCAGCACATGACGAATATGTGCATTGCGCTTGTAACGACCTCTTGAGCGGACGCGATCCGGTCGATCAACCCTTCGACATCCGCCGGACGGCACATACGCGCGCTCAGAAGCTCGAATTCGTCGCAGTCCATGGGCGAGAACAGGCCATGGTGATTGATGTGGGGAATGAGAAGCCGGGCGGAGGCCGCCTTGTCTATCCGGGGTCGATAGAGGTGCCGCATGAAGAAGCCGGGGTCGCAGCAAGGCATGTCGGCGGATCGCGCGGAAGGCGGCAACGCCTCGCGGGTGATGTAGCCGCGCACCATGCGAAACGACGCGCCGGGATCGATCGTATCTTTCAGCGAGTTGATACCCGACCCGATCACGACGGATCGATCGTTGGCGCGCGAGATGATCGACCCAAGCGACACGACATGCAGGCTGGTCCGCGCATCGGTCAGATCGACGTGGCGGATGTCGCACCCGACCGCCCCGCGCACAATATAGGGCGCAAGCCAGTCGCCGAAATTTCCGCCGACCGGCTTGTGAGTCCATCCTAGGTTGATCACGCGCTCGGTCGACGTCGCATCATAGGCAGCGAAGGCCTCTTCCCATTGCTGCAATTCGGGGTCGCCAAGGCGCGCGAGCCGCGCCCGGTCGGCTTTCGAAAGCTGCCGTCGCGGAATCCGAAGCGCCAGCGCGGTTCGGGACGCGCGGAAAAACGGGATGCACGCCAGCGCAAGACTTCCCACGCGATGCGCCCGCGCCAAGAGACGAAATGCCCAGGTCGGAAGATTGTTCGACAGAAATATCTTCCATTTCAAGACGTTCATTGAATGACCTTGCCTTTAGAAAATCTCGATGAAATCGATGATCGCGTCCGAAATTGCGCCTCTGGAAAAGCGCGAATTTGCTCGCCATTGCTTGAAAGTCGCGGGATCGTCCATAAGGTTCGCAATAGCTTCGCGGGCGTGGGAGATGTCGCCCGCCCGATAATTTTGATGCGGCACCCCCGACACCAAGTCCCGTTCCTCTTCACCGGCCTGTGAGTTCAGAATCGGGCAGCCGAGGGCCAGATAGTCGCAAAGCTTGTTCGTGACGCTTTGCGGCGCCTTTGCGCGAATGGCATTCACCGCGACATGCTGCTTGCGCAGTTCCGCTTCCATCTCCTTGTAAGGAAGGAAGCCATGGAAGGTCGTGCCTCTGCCGGAAAGGCCGCGAAGCCGCTCGAGATCGGGCCCTCCACCGAATATATGGAACTCGACATTCCTCCCTGCCGACAAAAGCTGATCGACCGCCCGGATAACGGTATCAATGTCATAGCTGTAGGACAGCGTTCCGATGTAGAAGAGCCTGAAGGGCGGGTCGGACGCGGGAACGGTATCCACCATGTCGAATTCCGAACCTAGATACGCGACGAGCGTTTTTGCACGATCATTCACGGACGTCGCGCGGTTCAAATATGTCCGCGACACCGCGACGAGCCCGTCGGCAGACGAATATACCCGATTGGCCGCTCTCGAAAAAGGAAGCAGATTGGGCGGAATATTCTTCACGAGCGGCAGGACCGAACTGAATGACTCGGGCCACACGTCCTGAATATCGACGATGAACCGCGTCTTCCTTGCGTTTCTGCGGCGCGCGATCGACAGGTTGTGACCGATTGCGGGATAGGCAGAATAGATTATGTCGAATTGATCGAGGTCGGCGAAGCGCGCGTCGAAATTTCGCTTGAAGTCCTGCAGGCTTTGAATCCGTTCCAACCCGATGTGGGATCGATAGGATCTATTGTCGATCAGGACGACGTCCAGATTGTCATAGCCAAGGCACGCATCGGCCGTGTGAAAATCCTTCGTGCGGTGACAGAATCGACCGGTTGCCAGCGTCGTCGAATGCCCCCGCTCTGCGCATCGCGTTGCGAGATGGGCAAAACGATTTACGAAATTATCCGATGGAAGCGTGCTATAGGGCGCGGCGATAAGTATCTTTTTCACAAATGGCGTCCTGCTTCGGTCAATTCGGTACGTAACCAAGCGTCAGGTCCGCTTGGGCCTCTGCCAATCGAGCAGAGCATTGAGAAAGGGGTAAAATAGCGGCGGCCGGCATCATCTGTCTCGCTATCCCTACAGATCGAGCTGCGACCCGGCCCCGATAATGTCATTGGCTGTCACCATCGAAACCCGACGCTCTTCCAAGATAAACGCGCGTGCGCGGATCAACGCGGGTTCGCGGGGCCGGGTACGCCGGCTATGAACGAAAAGTCCCCTATCTCGGCATCGACACCCATCGAATCGTCCGGAATATTCGTGTCGATCGAAACCCAATACCACGCGCAGGACTGGTCGCGAATGTTCACCGAAACTTGTCGCTTGCCTTCCACCAGAGGAACAACGGCTGTCAGCCTTTCGTCAGCCCCCGACTCCGCGCACCCAATCCGAGCGGACAGTGCGCCGGGCGGGAACGGCGATCCCGCCGAGAGTGACCATGCGAGGCGATAGGCGCCGGGAGACAGCGGCACGAGCTGGCGCGCGGCACTTCCCCTCGCGCCGGCAATAGCCGAAATCGCCAGCTGTTTCTGATCGGTGTCGATCGATGCCCCAAGGTTGCCTAGCGCCGCCAGATCCCAGTCGAAGGGCGGCATGGCCGGCGCCGAGGCAAAATCACCATTCGTCAGCACGTTATTCGCGATAGAACCCGATCGCCGTAACCCGAGGTCATGCGCGAGCTGATGCGCGACTTCGAATTCGCCGGCCGCGGCGAGCCGCCGCATCATACGCAGGTCGGTGGGAAGTATCCCGGTTTGCTGCCAAGGCGCCCGCGCGATCGCAGACCGCAACCGCGCGGCATTGACCAGACTGGCCGGACGGCCGACGACAAGTCTCCAGTAATAATTGGCCCATGCGGGTTCCGCGCCGAGTATCGGCGTCAAGGCGGCGACGGCACCGTCCTTGGCCGTCGCGTCAGCCATCGCGGCGCCATAGATTTTGCGGACGTCGGGGCTCGTCAGCATGACGCGTGACAGCCACCGAAATATCTGGGGCTCGTCATCTCGTCGTCCCGCCGCGTTGATCAGCTCGCTGCTGACAAACGCGCTGCGGCGGGTCAATCGACCGGCGAGTTCGAGCAGGCTCTGGCGCGTCGCGGCTTCCGCACGCCCCGTCATTGCAACCGCCATCAGCGCGACGGACGACGCCGACAACGGCTCGCTGCGGTAGGCGTGGAGCGCGAGGCGGCGCTCGACCTTGTCGACCGTCGCGTCAGGATCGCGCGCTTTTCGCGTCGCCAATGACAGCAGAGCGAAATTTCCGCTGGCATCCGCGTCGGGCAATATCCCCAGGCCGATGACTTTGGCCGGCGACTTCACCTGATTGCTGATCGCATAACTCGCCACGCCCGCGCCGATCGCGATCAGGGCGGCCGCCAGCCAGCCCAGAATCCGGACAAGCATCATCGCGCCCGCCTTGCGAGCAATTTCGCTCCACCCTTAATCCTCGTCGGACGAGGCATTGCCATATCCATAGCCGTAACCATAACCATAAGCATTGTTCTTGGCGCCAACCTTGGTGACGATCGCGCCAAACAGCTTGGCACCCGACATCCTCAATCGCATGAGCGATGCGCCGATGGCACGGCGCTTGGTCGAATTCGCCTCGATCGTGAAGAGGACGCCTTCCACACGCCGCGCGACCAGCGGCGCATCGGCAAGCCCGAGCAGCGGCGGCGCATCGATCAGCACATGATCATAACGCCCGAGCAGCGTCGAGACTAGGACGTCCAGCCGATCACTTCCCAACAGCTCAGCGGCATTGGGCGGCACCTTCCCGGCCGTGATGATCGAGAAGCCATATTGCGGCAGTTCCGCGATCATCTCGTCGAGATGATCGTCGCCGGAAAGATAATGGCTCAGCCCCAGCTTGTTCGGTATTTCGAGATAGCGATTCTGTGACGGGTTTCGAATGTCTCCATCGACCAAGACGACCGATTTTCCAGTCGCGGCCAAGACCGTCGCAAGGCAAAGCGACGAATTGCTCTTGCCTTCCCGCGGCTGCGAAGATGTGAGCATCATCGAACGCGGCACACCATGCGTCGTCGCAAAGCTGAGATTGGTCATCAAGGTGAAGTAAGCCTCGTAAATGGCCGACTTCTTGTCGAGGATGGCCTCCGCAACGGGCAGATCCTTCTGCTCCGGCACGACGCCAAGCAGCGGCAGGCCGAACCGAGTCTGGACATCCTGCGGATTGCGGATCGAACTGTCGATCTTTTCCAACAGGAATATCAAGCCGGCAGCGATCAATAAGCCCAGAAGGACCGCCAAGATCAAGTTCAATGCAAGGTTCGGGCTGGAAGGTCGATCCGGAATCTTTGCCCGGTCGACCACCGAAATATTGTTCGTGCCAACGCCGGCAACGCCAATTTCCTTATAACGCTGTAACAGGCCTTCATAGAGTTGGCGGTTGGAATCGACCTCGCGCTGGAGGATCGCCATCTCGATTGAATCGCGCTGCTGAGCGTTATATTTCTGCGTCAGCCCATCGAGCTCGCCTTGCAACTCCCGCTCGCGCTTGACCGCTGAGTCATAAGCTTGCCGATTACCTAACCGCGAGCGCGTCGTTTCCTGTTCTATACTGCGATCAATCTCGCTCAATTGCGTCTTCAGCGACACAACGGTGGGATAATCTTCGGCCAGGATCGCGCGCTGGCGCGCGAGTTCGGCGCTCAGTTCAGCCCGCTTTTGTCGCAAGGCACTGATCGTCGGTGCATTAACGAGCGCGCTGCCCGTCAGCGTGTTCGCCAGTTCGGATTCGGCCGCAATCCGTTCTTCACGAGCCTTGGCCAGCGCCTTATTGACCTCCGAGATATCGGATCCGACCAGAGTTTCCGAGCGCGTCCGTCCGCTTGCATCCGTCTCCGACGATATGGTGACGATCCCTTTACCGGTGGCATAATTGATCAGCGAGCGCTCTGAAATCTCAAGATTTCGACGCAGCGTATCGATGCGCGTTTCCAGATATTTGCGGGCGTCCAATGTCGCGGCGAACCGGCGGTCGATGGTCGACTGGAGAAACTGGGCCGACCAAAGATTGGCCAGTTTGGTCGACAATGCCGCCGAAGGGGTCGACATGCTAACATCGACGAGGCTTGAGCTGCGGACAGGCGATATGGTGAGATTGTCGAGCAATATCTCGACAGCTTCGCTCATCAGTTTCTGGCGCTCGGCACTGCTGGTCGTCGCCTCAGGATTGTCGAGCTTGAAGGCTTCGAGAAATTGTTTGTCGGCGGTGAGATTGCCAGCACGCACCACTCGTTCCGCGAGCGATTCGGATTGCAACAGCGAATACTGAGTGTTGTAGAAGGACAGGTCGTCTATCAGTGCTTGGTCGCGTTGCCCGGCCACCGACGTCGCCACCGGAGCATCGGGCAAAATCTCGAGACGCGTTGTCGAGGTATATTGGGGAGTGGCGAGGAACGTCGCCATCAGTCCGAGCAGGATCGTGGTAGCCATCACCGCCATAGCCAAGCTGCGGCGATTCCAGGCGGCCGTCCAGATTTGCTCGAAAAGCGACAACTGCGGTTCGCCCTCGTTCATGCCGTCGCCCAGCAGGTAGGGCGCATCGGACGGGGCAAGTCCGGTATTGTTAGTCAAAGTGTTCATCCGTCGTCCAGTCCTGCTCAGAATTCACGCGCCAAGAGAATTACCGGCGAAAGCAATGCGGGCACGACTTGCAGGATGTCCTTGAAGCGTCGGCGCTGCGGAGAGTCACCCACGATGACGATATCGTTCGGGAAAATTTCGGGGTCCGAATAATTGCCGCGACGGATAGCCTCCAGATTATAGATTCCGACATATTTTTCTGTACCAACGTCACGGAAAACAACGACGTCCTCCAGCTTGGCAAACTCATTAAGGCCGCCCGCCAACGCAACGGCGCGCATAAGGGTCACGCGGCCGACCACTGGATAAGAGCCGGCCTTGTTGACCTGTCCGTCGACCGTAACGGTCATCGACTGCACCGCCAGCGGATTGGCCGACGACTTGAAATTGACCGTGACGTCGGGATCGAGAATGTAACGCCCGGCTAGTTTCCCGCGGATTTCTTCGGATATGGCATCGGGCGTCTTGCCCGCCGCGGCTATCGTGCCGATCAGCGGAAAGGCGAAGTTACCCTCACCATCGGCCATGACATCGCGCTGCATATCAGGAACACCGAACACTTCGACGCGAAGTTCGCTGAACGGCCCGACGAATGCAGGACGCGTCGAGCGAATGACATCCGACGCCTCGGGCTTTGGCAATTCGGCCAATTTCGTGACAGGCCCGTTCGGAACGCTCGCTACCGGCGGGGCGCTTTTCACACAAGCTGTCAGAAGGGAGACCGTGACGGCGGCGAATATAATCTTGTTCATGGAGATCGGTTCAAGTCCAGTTGATGCTCGTGCGTTTGCTATAGGCGCGATTGTCGAAGACGCAATGGATTAGGCCCGAGGCCTAGGCGTTCCCCAATCGGTGTTGGGTGGAACGGTGCAGCAAAATCGCCAGCATGACTACCATGACCTGGATCGATGGAACTCGTAGCGGATAATCGACCAAGCTTGCGGCGCCGATGAGGATCACGATCAACGAAACCGTCAGGCGAAAATCGCCCCGATACCCTTTGATCAAATTGCGGGCGCCATTCGCCAAGGCCGATCGTCCAAACCAGATGAGGGCGAGCGACAGGATCACTAGTGCTGGCAGCCCTCCGGTCAGGCTGAGTTCGGCCCAGTCATTGTGCGCGTGGTTGAAATAGCTCGCCTGTAGCAATCGATCCGGCTCGTAAATCTTGTACGTCTCGGCAAAGGAACCGAAACCGCTGCCGGTGGTCCAATATGTTTCGATCATCGTCTGCACGGTCATCCAGGACCGCACACGAAGGTCATCGGCCGCATCCTGCCCGATGACGCGACTGAATCCAGTTGCCCGGTTCGACAGCGAGATCGCGATGCCAAACAGCAGCGCAACCATGACCGGCGGCGCGTAGAGAAGTAGTTCCCCCATCCGGCTAGCGGGCATCCGGCGTACGCGCTGGTGGCGTTCGGAGGAGGCCGCGCCGGTTCTCCACGCGTTCACGACCATCAAATAGCCGGCGCCGAAAGCGATCACGCCTGCGGCGAAACCGGCACGCGAACCCACGAATACCGTCATAAGAGTCAGAAAGAGGCCCGCGACTACCAAGCTATTCAACGCAAACAGACGCTTGCGCTTCCGCATCAACTCATCGCGAAGCAACATCGCCGTCACCAGAATTGAGCACGCGAGGAAGATGGCGTGGTGATTGCGATTGGCGAAGAGGCCGACCATCTCTCCGATGTTAGTGATTCTGTACAGATAACCACCACCTGCCGGGCCCGTCAAAATCTGCACCATCCCGAGAAGTCCGCTGCAGACCGCGATGCCGACCAGCGCGAACAGGAGGCGCGAATAGTCCTGCATCTCGATCCGGGGGGCCAGAAGCAAGGCGGCTACCGGGACGGACATCGCGAGGATGCTGTTCAAGGTCAAAGACGGTGTAAGCGAGATCGGACGCCAATGATCAGCCAGGCCCAGCAATCGATCGATGGAAGCGACGATCTCGCGACCGGGCAAGGAGTGCCACACCGACGGGGCAAGCGGAATCAGCTGTAGCGTCATCCAGACGGTTAGCGCCCCCATGAGCAGAAGTGGCGTACGAATCATTCGCCAATCATCGCGCGTCAGCTGCAACGCCGCCCAAAAACCCGTCAGTATCGCAACTCCGCGCAGGAGCGGCAACGATGCCGAGTCGCTACGCGATCCGCCGCCAAGCAGAAAGACGAATATCAGAAATAATATCGGAGCCCATGCCCTGAGGGCATCACGCTTCGATAGCGGCGGGCTGGGCTTCGTCTGTTTCCTGGTCATTCCGTCGGTATCTACAAATGAGCGTCTAGAGCATCGGACGGTTCGTCCGCCGCCAGCCGCGCCGCTTAGACTTTTGACACAGCTGATACAAGTATTCGACAAATCGGTCACTGGACCGACCGGCCCCGGCAACGCGATGCAGCTATTTCTCAGGCAGCGCTCGACAGAACCTTGTCGCCCGCAAAGAGGTACCAGCGATCTGCTCCGTCCAGTCCCAAAGCCGCCAACCGGCCGCTTTTGAACGCCCCGACGTCGATGCCAATGCGATTGACCTGTTCGTCGGGTTCGCTGGTAATGCTGTGTCCGTGCACGATCATTTTGCCATGGCCACCCAGATCGTCGAGAAACTCATCGCGAATCCACCGCAAATCCGACAGACTCTGTTTGTCGAGCGGAACGCCGGGACGAACCCCGGCATGGACAAAGGCATAATCGCCCACCTCGATCACATCTTCACCATTTCCCAAGAAATCGACATGCTCCGCCGGGACCAGCGTCGGCATGCGCGCGGCGACCTCTTCAAAGCTCGCATCGGCAAGACTCGCATCGTCGCGCCAATAGCTGCGGATCGTCGCGTCGCCGCCGATCCGCATAAAATAGCGCAGGCGCCGGACATCGCCAGTGAGCGCCGCGAGAAAACATTCCTCGTGATTACCGATCAGAAGCCGCGTGTCAGGGAATTCGTCTTTCAGCCGCATGGCACGATCTACCACTCCTGCCGAATCCGGGCCTCGATCGACGAGATCGCCAAGCAGGATCAGCGTAATCTTGGCCGGATGGCGCTTCGCATTGTCGGCGCGGATCATGTCGATCATTTGCGCGAACAGATCGTCGCGTCCATGGATGTCGCCAATCGCGTAAACACGCTGTCCTCCGGGTATCGAAAACCCTCCGCGCGCCGGCGGGGCCGACTTGGTTTTACGCTTCCAGAACATCACTAAAAAACCGATCCAACGCCAATATCGAAGCCCGAACAGGGAGAGAGCGTCCGCCAAGCGTCGCTTGCGCCCTCCCCTAATACCCTCGCCGGGCAATGACAACATACGCCGGAAGGTAGCGAGAGTTGCGCAGGTCCGCCAGAAGTGCGGCTAACCGAAGATTTTTAGGCTTAAGGGTGTCGAAAGTATTGCCTGTTAGCCCGCGACGCTTCACGCTTGTGTGTATAGGAATCGCGCCGTGGCCCGGAGGCACTTCATGAAAATTATGACGGTTTTCGGCACTCGCCCGGAAGCGATCAAGATGTTTCCCGTAGTCCATGCGCTGCGCGAACGGGCTGAAATAGAGGTCCGCGTCTGCGTGACCGCCCAGCACCGCGAAATGCTCGATCAGGTGCTCGATATCGCGCGCATCACGCCCGATATCGATCTCGACATCATGACTCCCAACCAGTCGCTCGATGCGCTGCTCGCCCGGCTGGTCACCGGCCTTGGCGAGACGTTCGATTGCGAAAAGCCCGATCGCATCCTCGTCCATGGCGACACGCTGACGACGATGGCAGGCACCCTCGCCGCCTATTTCCGCAAGATTCCGGTCGGCCATGTCGAGGCGGGGCTGCGCAGCGGCAACATCTATCATCCTTGGCCCGAAGAGGTGAACCGCAAGGTCGCAGGCGTGGTCGCCGACCTCCATTTCGCGCCCACCGAAACCGCGGCGGCGGCCCTGCGGGACGAAAATGTGCCTGCGGAGCGCATTCACGTCACCGGCAACACCGTGATCGACGCACTACTCGCGACGAAAGCGCGGATCGACGAGGAACCCACGCTCGCCTCGGGCCTCGATGCCCTTGCCGCGCGTTTTTCGGGCAGGCGGATCATTGCGGTCACCTCACATCGCCGCGAGAATTTCGGCGAGGGGATGAAGGCGATCGCGAATGCGATCGCGGGGATCGCGGCGCGGTCCGACGTTGCGGTCGCTTTTCCGGTCCACCCTAACCCCCATGTGCGCAGCGCGATGAAACCGATCCTCGGCGACCTTTCCAATGTCGCGCTGCTCGACCCGCTCGACTATCCGCACTTCGTCCGCCTGCTCGGGATGAGCAGTCTCGTGCTCACCGACAGCGGCGGCGTACAGGAAGAAGCGCCATCGCTCGGCAAGCCGGTGCTCGTGATGCGCGAGACGACCGAGCGCCCCGAAGGGATCGAGGTCGGCACCGCACGGCTCGTCGGCACCGACAAAAATCGCATCGTTTCGGAAATTTTCAGCCTTTTGGACGATGAAAGCGCCTATAACACCATGGCCCGCGCGCATAATCCCTTCGGCGACGGCAGCGCGGCGAACAGAATAGCGGAGATTGTTGCGCGTGCCCATTGATAGCGAACAGACGGTCTCCGTCCTCGGCCTCGGCTATATCGGCCTACCCACCGCCGCGCTGATCGCGCGCTCGGGCAACAAGGTTACGGGCGTCGACGTCAGCCAGCATGTCGTCGACACGATCAACAACGGCAAGGTTCATATCGAGGAAGTCGATCTCGACGGGCTCGTCCAGGGAGTCGTGGCGCGCGGCGCGCTCGCCGCCTCGACCGAAGTTGCGCCCGCCAACGTCTTCGTCATCGCCGTACCAACCCCGCACGACGAGGAGCATCGCCCCGACATCGGCCATGTCCTCTCGGCAGCGCGGGCGATCGCGCCGAAGCTTCAGCCGAGCAATCTCGTCATTCTCGAATCAACCTCGCCCGTCGGCACCACCGAAAAGGTGGCGGCATTGCTCGCCGAGCTGCGTCCCGATCTCAAAGTCCCCGGCGCCTGCTCGGGCGCCGCCGATATCTTCGTCGCCTATTGCCCCGAGCGCGTGCTTCCAGGCCGCATCCTCGTCGAGCTCGTCGACAACGACCGCTGCATCGGTGGCATCACCCCGCGCTGCGCGCGCCGCGCGATGACCTTCTACCGCCAGTTCGTGCGCGGTGCCTGCGTCACCACCTCGGCGCGCGCCGCCGAAATGGTCAAGCTGGTCGAAAACAGTTACCGCGACGTCAACATCGCCTTCGCCAATGAGCTGTCGATGATGGCCGAGCATATGGGCGTCGACGTGTGGGAAGTGATCCGCCTCGCCAACCGCCACCCGCGCGTCAACATCCTCCAGCCCGGTCCTGGCGTCGGCGGCCATTGCATCGCGGTCGATCCCTGGTTCCTAGTTCACGGCGCCCCCGAGAAAAGTCACCTGATCCGCACCGCGCGCGAGGTTAATCTCGCCAAGACCGCGCATGTCATTGGTGCCGCCGAAATGCTCGTGTCACAGCATCCGACGGCGCGCGTCGCCTGCCTCGGCCTCGCCTTCAAACCGAATATCGACGATTTTCGCGAAAGCCCTGCGGTCGAGGTCGCCGCCGCTCTCGCGCGCCGCTTCGGCAGGCAGATCGAAATCGTCGAACCCTATGCCCGCGACCTGCCGATAGAATTCGCCGGCACCGGCGCCGAGCTGACCGACCTCGACAGCGCGCTTTCCGGCTGCGACCTGCTCATCGTCCTCGTCGACCACGAGCTGTTCAAATCGATCCCAATCGAGGAACGCAGCGACAAGATCGTCTACGACACGCGCGGCCTCTGGCTCGATCAGCCGAGCGGCGCGGCCGGCAATCGGCTGCACAGGGCCGCCTGACGCTCTTCGCTTGACGCTCCCACAGCGGGCCCGCATCCTGATGCGATGCTGACCCGCCTCGAAACCATCATCGTCGAAAAGCCGTGGGGGCCGCATTGATAACTCGCCCGATTTCGGCGACTTCGCGTGTCGGCGGATTAGCGAGATCTGAAGATGGCGACACGCCGCCCCCGTCCACGATTCACGCGACACTGTGTTAGCCCGCACGCGAGTCGCATGCAGGTTAGAGGACCGCATTTCCACCTTGCGGACCGATAGATCCGGCGATCGTAGAGACGGCCCGGCGAAATGCATCCATTGAACAACCCGTTCGTGCCGCTGTCAGAGGATTGTCGCGCGGCGAACGAAACCATTGCTCTGCGAGGCCGCACCATGCGTCAGCGATGAGCATCGACGATGACGCCCCACGCTACCGATCCAGCCTGCTTGAAGGCCTGCGTCACCCCTAAGTAGGCAGGGGATGGGCCTTGCTGCATTTTCGAGAGCGCCTGCTGCGCAAGAGGTCGGTTACGTCGCCAAACCGCTCATCTTTCCTGCACCTGAGAAGATCGTCATGATGGATGACGGCCTGTGAACGGCGATGATCTGATACGCGGCTATTAGAAGGATCGGCAAGGCGGGGCGTGCAACTGTCTCTAAAACTTCACATTGATGGGGAATGATCAGGCATCGTGTGATTTTTAGGGGAGCGTCGATAGATGCGGTATGTCATTTATGGCGCAGGCGGATGCGGGCGTGACATTCACGCAGCGCTCGTCAGATTCCTAGCTGCACAGGAGCTCCAGCGCGAAGTCGCCTTCTGCGACAACCGGCTCGCGGGTCAGAAAATGCTGGATACTCCCGTGATAGCGCCGTGCGATATTCGCGATTCGGACGAGGTCCTGATCGCCGTCAACGACGGGCGTATCAGACAGCGGCTCGCGACCGAGGTCAGGGCAGGGTCCTTTACCGCCGCCACCTCGCTAGTCAGCGAACAGGGAGAAATCGCGGCAGGCGCGCTCATTTCGGACTTCGTCATCGTCGGCCCGTCAACGCGGATCGGAAAGCTATTTCATGCCAATTATTATAGTTATGTCGCCCATGACTGCATCATTGGTAATTTCGTGACCTTTGGTCCAAGCGTCCGGTGTAACGGCAATGTGACGATCGGCGATCACGCTTATATCGGGGCTAATGCCTCCATCAGGCAGGGCATTTCGATCGGTGAAAATGCGGTTATAGGAATGGGCGCCGTGGTCATCCGGGATGTCCCTCCCTACGCGGTCGTTGTGGGCAACCCCGCGCGACGGATAAATCACCCGCACTTGCTCAAGCAGGCGTCCTGACCACGCAACAAGAGGTGCTGCCGACGCCGTACGAAGATCGTAGCCATTGCGTCTCAGCGACATACAAGGCGGTGAGCGGAGGCAGATGGGATCATAGCAAAACATCGGAACGCGCCGACAAGATTGCCTGCTGCACCCCATATCACTTGACGCACCCGGCCACGAATTCCATCGTGATCCCATGCTTACGCGTCTCGAAACGATCGTTGTCGAAAAGCCGTGGGGCCGCACCGACATCCCGCGCGATTTCGGTAACTTCGGGGGGCGACGGATCGGCGAGATCTGGTTCGCGAATCCGACGGGGGACGATGCCTCGATCATGGTCAAATTTCTCTTCACATCGGAGCGGTTGTCTATTCAGGTCCACCCTGACGACGAAGCGGCGCGGGCCGCGCGCTACCTACGCGGCAAGGATGAATGCTGGCTAATCCTCGACGCCGAACCCGGCGCTGAACTCGGCGTCGGCCTTGTCGCGCCGACGACGCGCGTAGCCTTGCACGATGCTGCCCTCGACGGTTCGATCGTCGACATGATCGACTGGCGCCCAGCATACGCTGGCGATTTCGTCTACAATCAGGCAGGAACGATCCACGCGATCGGTGCGGGATTGACCCTCATCGAAGTGCAGCAGAATATCGACTGCACCTATCGACTCTATGATTATGGAAGACCGCGAGAACTGCATCTCGAAGCCGGACTAGCGGTATCCGAGATCGCGCCGCGCCCTGATACACGCGATGGCACGGTCGCGGCCAGCGACAACCGCCTGCTTGTCGATGGTCCACATTTCCGCCTGCTCCATCTATCAGGGCCCGACGCCGCCGCGTTGCTCCCGCAACACGGCGCCTATTTTACTTTCACACCTTTGTCGGAAGGCTGCTCCATCGGTGGCGAGCCGGTTAAGTTCGGCGAATGTGTTGCGACTGATCGCGCTGGCGATATCGTGCTAGCACCGGGCGGCCGTGCGCTGCTGAATTGGCCCATCTGAGTTCATCCGCTAAGCGATGACGGGAGGCTGGGGCCATCCGCTACGTCAGGGATAGTGAACCTCATTGCATATTGAGCAACTGGCACCGTCACACCGGCTGCACTGGCTTGGCGATGGCCAACTCGGCATTGGATCGCGATCGAGACCCCCTTCTATGCCCGCTGCGCGAGCGCGCCATCAATCCGGCGCACTCAATATCGAAAAGCCGGGAGCGGGCTCGTTGAAACTATCAGGCCGAGCCTGATGCATCGCGCCTTTCGGTCCAGCTTCATGATACCGGGTAAATCGCAGAGGTTCTGCGAGATATGCCTGTACAGGCGTCCCGGGTGCCAATACTGCGCTGGTGCCCTGGATCAGGAAACCCAGCCCAGAAAGGAGGGCCATGGTCGCCACTGATGCGACGGTGCCGCTCTTGCCTTCGTCATAGGCGATACAGCTCAGCCGCAAGGGGCCATTGGGTGTCTCGGCGCGGATCAACTGGATTTCGAGCTTTCCTTTCTTACCGAAATGCCCATTGCGCTGCACACGCGACGCTTCAGCGAATACCAGCGCCCCGACCCCAGACCAATCACAGCGAGCGGACGATGTTCCAGAAATTGAAGCAAGCCTACACCACGGCCCGCTATTCCAAGCATTACAAGATCAGCGAAGAGGAACTGACGTGGCTCGGCGAGCGCGTCGAGGAACTCTGCCGCGTCGTCCATAAGGTCTGCTCGGAGAGCGTTTCTGCTCTAGAAGCAGCTGCTTGCAAATAGTCAACCAATAGGCTGTTCCCGCTGAGATTGTCAGGATGCAGCAACCCCTTGTGACATTTGATGGAATTGCGGCGGGCGAACAGTTCACCGCGTGATTCCATGCGTCCATCGCGTTATCGACGAGGGGCCGTCACTGTTCCGGAACAATGGAAAATCAGGTGCGTTGGCGCCCACAGTCTGCGGGAACCACAAACCTTTCTGGGGGACCACAGGCTTTGCCGCGATCGAGATTGCCCGTTCGGTCTCATCGTTTCTCATCCACATTTCCATCTAGGAGATATCATGCGTAAGATTGCAATCATTGCCACCGTGGCGGCAAGCTTCATTGTCTCGCCCTTGGCCGCGACTGCCCAGGAAACCGAAACTCCGGCGCCGACCGAAGAACCTGCGCCCGCACCCGAGCCGACGACTGAACCGGCTCCCGCGCCCCAGCCGGGCGAGGAACCGGCTCCCGCGCCGAAGGAAGAACCCGCTCCTGCGCCTACCGAGGAGCCGGAATCGAATCCTCAGTCATAATCAGCGACCGGCTAGACCAAAGCTGACAAAAATGGGCGGCTGGATTGTCCGGCCGCCCATTCTATTTGCCTCCCGGGTCACCGGCAATCTTGCTGCGATTTCTTCCTTCTACAATAGTATAACCACGGATGGAATGACTGGCGGCCACCCTCAAGATATCCGATGGCCGCGCCAAACTATGCCGAGAGGCGCAGCGTGCTCGCGAAGGCGATCGGCCTCGGTACCAAGTGCCGCGACGGCGGACGCAAGAAGACCGTCACCCACCGCGAAATAGCCGTCAAACCTCGGCGGCGGCTTGACAGCAGAGCGCATCGGCACTCATCGCCGTGAGCGATTCCTCGGCCACACTGGTAGGAAGCTTTATTGACAGAGCATTCGCTGGAAGAGGACCGCGATTGCCGCTGATCGGATCACTCATGAAGAAAACGGACCAAAAGAAAATGAACCGGGTGCTCAAGCGAATGTTGGCGACACCGCCCATTTCCGATAGCCCAGAGCCAAGCCACCCAAGAGGTTGCAAATCTGCTTCGCGATCGCCGCAGGATTTACATCGCGGCGCGGCGGCGCTCCGCAAATTTTGCGCGACAAGCTTGGCTGCAGAAAACAGACTTTAGGGGAAGCGGGACCCTGAAAAAGCAACCAATTGCAAATCGGTGAAGCGTTCGCATCGACGATCGATTTGCTCAATATTTTGGGTAGCCCCTACTCCGCCCTCCCCTTGCGGCCCCGCCGCCTATCTCCCATATCCCGGCCCATGACAAATCCTCACGCGCAAAGTGCCTCGCCCTGGCACGGAACCACCATTCTATCCGCCCGCAGCGACGACAAGGTCGTCATCATCGGCGATGGTCAGGTCTCCATGGGACAGACGGTGATGAAGCCCAACGCCCGCAAGGTTCGGCGCCTCCACGACGGCAGCGTGATCGGCGGCTTCGCGGGTGCGACCGCGGACGCCTTCACGCTGTTCGAGCGGCTCGAGGCGAAGCTCGAGCGCCACAATGGCCAGTTGCTCCGCGCCGCTGTCGAGCTCGCGAAGGACTGGCGCACCGACAAGTATCTGCGCAACCTCGAAGCCATGATGATCGTCGCCGACAAGGAGGTGACGCTCGTCATCACCGGCAACGGCGACGTGCTCGAACCCAAGGGCGGCATCGCGGCGATAGGTTCGGGCGGCAATTTCGCGCTGTCTGCCGCGCGCGCGCTCGTCGATTATGAAAAGGATCCTGCAGTGCTGACGAGAAAGGCGATGGAAGTCGCCGCCGACATCTGCGTCTACACCAACGACCAGTTCACGTCGGAAACCATCGACATCAAAGCCTGATCGCTTATGGTCGCGGGGTGATCCACGCGCTGCCCCGCCGCCATTTCGTCGCCGCCTCCGCCGCGCTCGCCCTCCCCGGCTGCGCCACCACGCCTGCACACATGTCCGCAGGCGCGCCTTGCCTTATGCCGGTCAAGGCCGCACCAGACCGTGTGATCCGGACCCTCGCAGGGCTGCGCCCCTATCGCCCGGGCGGTTTCGTCGTCCGCGCCGAAGCGATGGGCGCCAAGCGCCTTGTCCATAATTACGGCCATGGCGGATCGGGCATCACGCTGAGCTGGGGCACATCGAAGCTCGCGGTCGATATGGGGATCGCGGGACATAGCGGCCCCGTCGCGGTCATTGGCGCCGGCATCGTCGGCCTCTCGACCGCGCGGCTCGTGCAGGAAGCGGGCTTTCCCGTCACCGTCTATGCTAGGGCGTTGCCGCCCGACACGACCTCGAACATCGCGGGAGGACAGTTCCATCCGTTCGGCCTGTTCAAGCAGGATGTCGTCACTCCCGAGTGGCGGCGACAATTCACCGCCGCGCTCGATTACAGCTGGCGGCGTTTCCAGATCATGGTCGGCGACGATTATGGCGTACGCTGGCTGACGACCTATTCCGAAGGCACGCCCGAGGAACCCAAGCTCCCGACCTTCCCGCCCGCGGTGCGGGCGCTCCGTCAGGGCGAACATCCGTTCCCGGTCGAACGGATCTGGCAATATGACACGCTCTACGTCGAGACGGGACGTTATCTTCGCCAGATGATGCGCGACATCGAAGGCGCCGGTGGGCGCATCGCGGTGCGCAGCTTTGCCGCGCCGGCCGAGATCGCGACATTATCCGAAACGCTGGTATTCAATTGCACCGGCCTCGGCGCGCGCGACCTGTTCGGCGACCAGGAACTCATACCGATCCGCGGCCAGCTCGCGATCCTGATACCCCAGCCCGAGGTTCGCTATGCCTTTACCGGCGAGGCCGGCTATATGTTCCCCCGCGCCGACGGGATCGTCATTGGCGGCACCTATGAGCGCAATAAATGGGAGGCTGAGGCAGAGCCGGAACGCATTGCGCACATCGTCGCCGCGCATCAGCAGTTGTTCGCCGGCTTCCGCTGCCCCGCTTGACTTGGTGAGGCCCCTTCCCATCTAGGCCTTCAATGATTTTCTCTCTTCTGGAACTCTCCTACACATGAACAAAGACCTGACTCCCAAGGCAATCGTCGCTGCGCTCGACACGCATATCATCGGCCAGAATGCCGCCAAGCGGGCGGTCGCTGTCGCGCTGCGCAATCGCTGGCGCCGCCAGCAGCTTTCGCCCGACCTGCGCGACGAGGTCAGCCCGAAGAACATCCTGATGATCGGCCCCACCGGCTGCGGCAAGACCGAGATTTCGCGCCGCCTCGCCAAGCTTGCTGACGCGCCTTTCATCAAGGTCGAGGCGACCAAATTCACCGAAGTCGGCTATGTCGGCCGCGACGTCGAACAGATTGCGCGCGATCTTGTCGAGGAAGCGGTGCGGCTGGAAAAAGACCGCCGCCGCGAAGCTGTGCGCGCTGCCGCCGAGGAAGCCGCTATGGAGCGGTTGCTCGACGCACTCACCGGCAAGGGCGCCAGTGAAGCGACGCGCCAGAGCTTTCGCCAGCGCATCCGCGAGGGTCACCTCGACGAGAGCGAGGTGGAGATCGAAGTTGCCGACACCCCCAGCTTGAACTTCGAGCTTCCCGGCCAGCCGGGGCAGATGAGCATGATCAACCTATCGGACATGCTCGGCAAAGCGATGGGCGGCCCGCCCAAGAAGCGTCGCAAGCTGAAAGTCATCGAGGCCGCGACGCGGCTGATCGAGGAAGAGCAGGACAAGCGACTCGACCAGGACGATGTCGCGCGCATCGCGCTCGCCGATGCCGAGGCGAACGGCATCGTCTTCCTCGATGAAATCGACAAGATCGCGGTCAGCGACGTGCGTGGCGGCTCGGTGAGCCGCGAGGGCGTCCAGCGCGACCTGTTGCCACTGATCGAGGGCACGACGGTCGCGACCAAATATGGCCCGATGAAGACCGACCATATCCTCTTCATCGCGTCGGGCGCCTTCCATGTCGCCAAGCCGAGCGACCTTCTCCCCGAGCTCCAGGGCCGCCTCCCCATCCGCGTCGAGTTGGATGCGCTCTCCGAAGGGGATTTTGTCCGTATTCTCAGTGAAACGAAGGCCGGACTTCCCGAACAATATGCAGCGTTGCTCGCGACCGAAGGCGTGACGCTGAACTTCACCAACGAGGCCATCGCGCGCGTTGCGAAACTCGCGGCCCAGGTAAATGAAAAGATCGAAAATATCGGCGCGCGCCGCCTCCAGACGATTATGGAACGTCTGGTCGAAGAGATCAGCTTCACGGCCGAAGACGCGGGCGGCACAACGCTCAACATCGACGCCGCGTATGTCGACAGCCAACTTGCTGACGTCGTCGGCGACACCGACCTTAGCAAATATGTCCTATGATGATCGGAGATCGCTCGGTCACTCGTGACTGAGCGGCCTTCGAGGGGTAGGTTGAATAGGTCATCACCGTGCATGAGGCGCGATTAGGTTTTCTGCAGCGGCGGCAACGGAAGAAAGGGTTGTCCCTTCAGGCATAAATAGTCGCGAGCAGATAACCCACCACTGCATCGAGTTCATCTAGGTCACCGCTGGTCATCACAGCCAGCGCAGAACGCCCGCCAAATATTCTGTGCGCGTTCGGTGCCCGCAACCAGCAGACGACCCGTTCTTCGGGAAAGAGCGTCATCAGCGATCCGTAAATGGACAGCACACACCCGATCCGCACTATCACATCGACCGGAATCGCGATCGCCTCATGCGCTCGTACGCGAACCGTCCAATTCTCGAACGTCGCAAGATCATGGATTCCGAGCACATCCATTTGCTCTTCGGTGCTGAGGCTCCATGCGTCGGCGATATTGAGAAATGTACGCAGGCCAGCACCTCCATGCCTGACGGGGTCAACGCCCCGTTTCACGAAATAGGCCCTGGCTCTGAGCCGCGCGTCGTTCTGGTCGTTAATACTCATCGGGCTGCAACACATCGAAATCGACAGATGAGGTCAGTCCCTTTTTGGTCAGCCTGAAAATAGGCCGGCCCGGATCATGGTCCGACACGAAATGGACCACGCCATCGAGCGAGCATGGACGATATTCGTTGTACCAGACGGGAATCAGTCCATCGATCCCTATGTCGACAATGACTTTCTTCGAACTGATGCTGGGGCGTGCGATCTGGACGATCACGGCGTCGCACCGCGAGATCCGCATAGCGTTCGCAACCCTGTGTCGGTCGTCTTGACGGGTCGCTGTCGATGGCACGACGAGCGTGGAAGAATTGGGGGCAATCAAATAGCGTGCAAACTCTGGCGGCAGGACAGGAAGCTTGCCATCCAGTTCCAGGCCCGCCGTCCGAACGATCGCAAGCGCGGCCATTAGTGTCTCGGCTTCTTCGACACGCTCTTTGGCGGTCATGTATTTCTTCATCTTCGATCCATTCTTGCAGCGGCTCCGGCTGGGCAGCCGCTGCTTTCATTCCTTCGTTCCAGCCAAAAGCCGGTGCGCTTTCATTAGGGGGCCGTCAGGGCCAGGGTGTTGATTTGGTCGACACCAGCTATCCGCCAGCGGCATCGCTACTGCGCGGACGCCTTTGCCACTCCGCCCATTCGGCTACGATCATCGCCTTGCCTGCATCTGCTGAAAACGGTCGGACAAATGGTCCAAAACCGTAACATTGAAGTTCCCTCGCCGGTGCCATCAGATGGATATGCGGCGGATTGGTCGAGCCCATCTCGACAGGCAAATGCATCGCCGCGATCACGGCGACATTCCGCTCGCCGCACAACCGTTCGATCGCGAACGCACGAACATCCTCCCAGGTCCGATGCAGGCGATCGGAGTTGGGAAAGCGCAGGGTAATCATCACCAAGAGATCCTTGAGTTTATTGCACGCCTGCTCTTCGTATTTTTCGCAGAGCCGTTGCGGGTCACGGAACTCGTCGTTCGCATATGGCGGCAAAAGGACATCCCAGCGATAGCAGGTCGGTGCCCACGGCGCGGCGACATCGATTTTGTGACCAGGACAGAGACGCTTGAGGACCGACATTGGAACGGTCCGGACGGGACCGTCTTTGATCTGCCGACGGATGACACCGAACACGAGGTTAGGATTTTCGCCGCCGGGGATCGGTACGAAATCGAGATAGCCGGGAGCCGGAAGTTTCTTCATCACCATGACCAGCCTCCGATCCGGTGCGAAGCCAGATGTGCCGCCGCTCGATCGGTCCCTGCATCGCGATCCCAATCATCCGCATATGGGTGATGCTCCGACAAGAATAACCCATGGCGCATAAGATGAATCGATGGCCCGCTGCCGAAAGGAACGAGCCAACTGTCGCCGGCCAAGCCGCGAAACAGCCGGTAGTCCAGGAACCAGTTGAGCTTCGTGGGGCTGGGTAAAGCGATGTCGACAGTCAGATCGGGGAACGATCCGTCGGTCGCTCGCCGCAGCAATATCACCGGATGACCGGTCGCTATGGCGAGGGCTTCCATCTCGCCGAGGAACAGCGGGGTCTGGACCGCGGTCGCATATACGACGACACCGGGGGACTTCAGAAAAAGGCCTCCGGGCAACAGCGTTGCCGCCATACCGTTAACGGAGCGAACTGAACTGTGCATGAGCGCCGCGATATGGTGCATGATCTTACTGTCGGCCCGCGTTGCGGCCGGAAGATCAACGCTTCCTCGCAGGACTGTGTCGAGCATTGTGTCAGGGTCGGCGGCCGGATTCAGCCGGTCGGCTATTTTTGTAACTTGCATGGGAAACTGCTCTTGACCTTGAGCCCGGTTGCCGGGGCTCGGGGCGGCAGCCCTCCTTCAGATTTTCATCTTTCCAGCAGGGCCAACCTGCAACTTCGCCTTCGGTTCATGCGGACCGCCTTAGGCGGTGCGACAAATGCCTGAATTGGGACGGCTCCTCCATCGGAAGGCATCTGTCCAACCGGAAACAGGGTATAATATCATGCTACCCCTCGGTAGATACTCTCGCTTCCAGCTCCGAAATTCGTTCCAGGCAAACGGCGTGCACGGCCTGCCCCAACGAGTCGACATTCTCGCTAAGCCGGAGCAATTCCTCTTGGCTGATACGGTAATGCTTCGAATAGCGGGCCTTAACATAGGCCTCTTTCAGCTTTTCAAACAGCCTGCGGTCTTCGCGCCGTTCTCGAGGCCAGGCATCGACCAAGCGCATATCGATCCGCTCAGCCTGGGTCCGAAGAAAGGCGAGATTATGGACGTGCGGGGTGTAGAAGGTGCAGACGAGAAGAACGCAGTGGTAGAGGCGTTCAGCTGCTTGGTGAGTGAGAAATGCGGCGTCTTTTAGCCGTCCTTGTTGCCGGCTGAAAATTGCAGTTTCCAGCATGCCTGATGCGGCAGGCATCCATTCCCCGAAATACTCCTTCGCCATCCCCAGCGCCTGCTCCGGCGTCTTCGGCTTTGGAGTATGGAGCTCTTTGTCATCGTAGCTGTAGAGCGCGATGCCGTCCTTCGCGACGTCCATGAAGAAATATCGCCCGTGTGCCAGACCGTCGTTCACCTCCTGCAGCGTGTGGACGATGAAGTTCACCGGCGTGTGCAGGCTCTTGTCTATTGCAAGTTCGCGGATCATCCTGTCATCAAGCTTGAGCCAATAATCCACACGTTCCGTTAGACGCTTGTCATTAACGATGATGAGCAAATCGAAGTCGGACAGATATCCCTTTGCGGTATGGGGTTCATCGACCCAGCCGCCGCGGGCATAGCTGCCATAGAGGATGATTTTCTCGATCCGCCCTTTTCTCTTCCACGGCTGCTGGGCGAGTGCCAGCGCATCCTCGAACTCCTCGAAGATGATCTGGACAACGCGCTCCAATTCACGCTGCTTGTTCGCGGGAAGATGATCCAGGTCGGTACGCATGATCCGTTTCACCCTGTCCGGCTGGCCACTGCTTGGCAAGCATCAAACGCGCTTAGCGGCGCCAAAACCGCCGCCACCGCGGCGGCTCCGGTTCCAAGACATCGGCCAAAATCTCGAGCCCCCGACAAAGCGCCGCTTCGACTTCGGCAACGCTGATGTCATGCCAATGCGCAAGGTCGGTATAGGGCGCATCATTAACAAAATGCCCAAGAAATATCGCCTGGTCGCGCGGTGCCATTAGCCGTATTGCCTGTTCCAACTTGCGAAGGCGGCGGCGGCTTCTTGAAGCCAGCTTGATCATGTCTGCACCTGCCAGCAGTTGCCCGCAGTGAGGATCAGCGTGCAATAGGCACCCCCTTCGTGGGGTGATCGGCGTGCAAAAAGGACCCCTTCATCCCGGGGATTTAGTCGGCCGACTGGTTTTGATCAGTTGGCGAGAACGGGATGTTGATCGTGGAGACAGTGGTTCGGATTCGGCGTGAGCATGCAGCCGGGAAGGCGATCAAGGCGATCGCGCGCGACCTTCGTTTGTCGCGGAAGGTAGTCCGTAAGGCGATCCGGTCGCCGGAGGCGGCGTTCAACTATCAGCGCAAAGTCCAGCCGCTGCCGCGGATCGGTCCTTATCAGGATCGTCTCGATGCGCTGCTTGAGGAGAACGAGGGTCGCGGCCGCCGCGATCGGCTACGGATGACGCGTATCCATGACCTGCTGGTGCGCGAGGGGTTCGATGGATCCTATGATGCGGTGCGCCGCTATGCGGCGCGCTGGCGTGCTGCGCGGCGGAAGGATGCTGGCGAAGGCGCACCGGCGTTCATCCCGATGACCTTCCAGCCGGGTGAGGCCTACCAGTTCGACTGGAGCCACGAGGATGTGGAGATCGCCGGCAAGCCGATGCGGGTGAAGGTGGCGCATATGCGCCTCTGCGCCTCGCGCGCACCCTATGTCCGGGCCTATCCGCGCGAGGGCCAGGAGATGCTGTTCGATGCCCATGCCCGGGCGTTCGCGTTCTTCGGCGGTGTGCCGCGACGCGGTATCTACGATAATATGAAGACGGCGGTGACGGCCGTGTTCACCGGCAAGGAACGTGTGTTCAACCGCCGCTTCCTCATCATGACCGATCATTACATGGTCGAGCCGACCGCCTGCTCGCCGGCGGCGGGATGGGAGAAGGGCCAGGTCGAGCAGCAGGTCCAGACGATCCGAGGCCGCTTCTTCCAGCCGCGGCTCCGGTTCGCCAGCCTGGCCGAGCTCAACGGGTGGCTGGAGGCCGAGTGCCGACGCTGGGCCGAGCATCATGCCCATCCCGAACGCGGGGATATTACCGTCGCCGAGGCGTTGGATATGGAGCGACCGGCCCTGCAGCCGATCCTGACGCCGTTCGACGGCTTCCATGAGAGCGAGCATGCCGTCACCGGCACTTGCCTCATCAGCTTCGATCGCAACCGCTACTCGGTCATGTCGACGGCCGCACGCCGGACCGTTCAGGTGCGCTCCTACGCCGATCGCATCGTCATACGCTGCGGGGATGCGATCGTCGGGGAGCATGAGCGCCACTTCGGTCGGAACCGCACGATATACGATCCTTGGCATTATCTGCCGGTCCTCGCGCACAAGCCCGGTGCGCTGCGTAACGGCGCACCGTTCCAGGACTGGGATCTGCCGCCCGCCCTGCACCGATTACGGCGAAGGCTCGGCACCGGGGACGAGGCGGATCGCAGGTTCGTGCGGGTCCTCTCGGCGGTGCTCACCGATGGCCTGGAGCCGGTAGAGGCTGCCGTGCGCGAAGCGCTGGCGAGCGGAACGGCCAGCGACGAGCTGATCCTCAACATCCTCTCCCGGCGCCGCGAGCCGGCGACGCCCCACAGCATCGTCACTTCGGAAGACCGGATGCTGCAGCATCCTCCGCTCGCCGACTGTGCCCGCTACGATCTGCTGCGAGGCTATGATGCAGCGGCATGATATGATCGACACGATGCGCGGCCTCGGACTCAAGGGCATGGCGGCGGCGTTCGACGAGGCGGTCACCACCGGCCTTCAGCGCAAGCGCACCACCATGGAGATCCTGACCGATCTGCTCCGCGCCGAGGCGACCCATCGGGATGCAGCCTCCATCCGCTATCGGATGACAGCTGCGAGGCTGCCCGTGGTGAAGGATCTGGAGCGGTTCAGCTTCGAGGGCACGCCGATCAATGAGGAGATGATCCGCTCCCTTCACGACGGCTCCTTCCTCCCGCCTCGCCGCAATATCGTACTAGTTGGCGGCACGGGGACAGGAAAGACCCACCTCGCCATCGCGATCACCGCCAATGTCGTGCGAAGGGGCGCTCGCGCCCGCTACTTCAACACCGTCGATCTGGTGACACGCCTCGAAGAGGAGACCCGGATCGGCAAGGGCGGGACCCTGGCGGC
>JALDYH010000324.1:0-3431 GCA_032154175.1 Sphingopyxis sp.
CCCCGGGGTTCACGAAGGGAAGCTAATCACCGCGAAGCAGTTATTTCACCGGCGTCAGAAATCGACCTGCGTCCGAAGCCCGAACGTATCGGCGGTATAGCTGCGATCACCCGTCGCGGTCGGGATGCGGGCGTCGTCGATCCACAGCTTGCCGTAGTTGGCCGTGATGCGGATATAGTCGATCGGTGCCCAGACGAGACCGATCAGCGCCGTCTTTTGCTGCCCGCCGACGATGCCCGCATCGTTGAGGTCGAGATGATCGTAGCGCGCGTTGACTTCGATCGCGCCGATGCCGCCCGCGGTGATCGGCTTCGACGGTTTGAGACGGTCGAACGCGCCATCCTTGTATCCGCGTGCGTCGCCCGGGGTCAGCACCATGCCGACCTCGGCATAGCCGCCGAAGAAGGTCGGATCCGATGCCCCGGTCCGTTTGACCGTCTGCCAATAGGCTTCACCCGCCGCGTGAAACGGCCCGGCAAGCACCGCGCCCTCCAGCCCGAGACCGCGCTCGCCCGACACGTCGAGCAGGCCGGTATCGACAAGCCGGACGTCGGTCGTGTGGACGAAGGGACGCGCGCGATATCGGCCCGTCGCCGCGGCGTCGTTGGGATCGCGGTAATGAGCCGACGCGCCGAGATGGAGCTGCGTATCGCCCAGCTTCGGCATGAAGACAAAGCGGCCGTCGACGCTCATGCTGTGGTTGCTGTCGGTGAGGTCGGCGGCATTGTCGCCGAACACCCCGCCCTGCAGCAGCAGCGCCTTGCCCTTATATTGCGCCGAAAGCCCGACACGGCGTTCGAAGCCGAATGCCTGCACGAAGGCCGCACGCTCCATGGTGCTGGTGAAGAGGTCGCTCGTCATATCGTCGAGGCCGGTGAACGGTTTGACCTGACCCGCGGTCACCGACAGCGGACCGGTGCCATAGGTCAGGTAGACATCGGTCAATTCGACGCTGCTGTTCGCGATGTCGGCCTCGACGCGGTACGAAAAGCCGCCGGGGATCTTGCCATCGACACCAAGGTAGACGCGGCGGAACTCGGTCGCGGTGCCGCCGCGAACGCCCGTCACCCCCGCGGGCGCGTCGATGCCGGCGAGGTCGAGCTGGATGCGCCCGCGCGGCTTGAAACTCCAGCCGTCGGCGGTCTTGATCTCGGGCGCTCCCTTCCAGCTGATCTCGGTCGCAGGCTTGGCGGTCACCGATGGCGGTGCCGGCGTGGGAACAGGAACGGGCGCAGGCGCGGGCTGCGCAGTTGCGGCATCGAGCCGCGTTTCGAGCGTCTGGACCTGCGCCTTCAGCGCAGCGAGTTCGGCGCGCAACTGAGCGGCCTCTTCGGCCGTCATCGCCTGCGCATGCGCCGCGGTGGGCAGGCTGAACATCGATGTCGCCAGCAGGGCGGCGGTGAGAGTGTGGCGCATAAGGGATTTGCTCCGTTGCGAAAGGTGACAATCTGGGGGCGCTGCTATGACGTTTAGGTGACAGATACACGTCATTTGGATGACATTTTTGTTTCACCGGCCATTTTTCGCTCCCTCTTGCCAGCGAAGCCCGAACGGCTAAGGACGTTCCAGTTTTTTCGGGCAACCTTTTGGGGCGCCCCTTCCGGGAGACCATCATGACGATCAAATTTGACGGCCGCGTTGCTATTGTCACCGGCGCCGGCGGCGGCCTCGGCCGCGCCTATGCGCTCGAGCTCGCGCGGCGCGGCGCCAAGGTCGTCGTCAACGACCTCGGCGGATCGCGCGACGGCACCGGCCATTCGGATGCCGCCTTGCAGGTCGTCGAGGAAATCCGCGCTGCGGGCGGCACCGCGATGTCGAACGGCGGCAGCGTCACCGAATATGAGCAGATGGTCGAAATGGTCGCCAAGGCGAAGGAAGAATGGGGCGGCGTCCACGTCCTGATCAACAACGCCGGCATCCTGCGCGACAAGAGCTTCGCCAAGATGGAGCCCGCCGATTTCGATCTGGTGCTGAAGGTGCATGTCAGCGGCAGCGCCAACGTCACCAAGGCGTGCTGGGACCTGATGCGCGAGCAGGCCTATGGCCGCATCCTGATGACCGCATCGTCGACGGGCCTCTACGGCAATTTCGGCCAGGCCAATTATGGTGCGGCGAAGCTCGGCCTCGCGGGGCTGACCAAGACGCTCCACCTTGAAGGCGCGAAATACAACATCCGCTGCAACACGATCGCGCCGGTCGCGGGCACGCGGATGACCGAGGATATCTTCCCCGCCGAACTGTTCGAAAAATTCACGCCCGAGAACGTCGTACCCGCGGCGCTCTATCTGGTGAGCGAAGACGCACCGACCAACATGATCATCGGCGCGGGCGCGGGCGCGTTCCACGCCGCCTATGTCACCATGACCCCCGGCGTTGCGCTGCCCGAGGGCGAGCGCACCCCCGAGGGTGTCGCCTCGGCGTGGGAAAAGATCATCGACCGGAGCGGCGAGACCATCCCGCAGTCGGGCAGCGAGCAGTCGATGGCCGTGATGAAGGCATTGATGGCGCTGGGCTGAAGCTGATATACCCCTCGCACGGCGGCGTCGGGGCGCGGCGCCCGTCGCGCGAGGGGGAATATATGGCCGTCATGGGGCTTGCCGAGGGGATCGACCTGCTGGCGCAGCGCGCGAAGCTCGTGAAATTCCTGCTGATCGTGGGGTTTGCCGTGATTGCGGCGAGCCTGCTCGGCCAGATCGCCGAACTTCGCGGCGTCCTTTCACTCGACGAGAATGCGCCGCTGACCAGCGCGGCGGTCGCCTATGTCGCGATCGGCCTCGCCGACATAGTCCTGACGCTCGTCACAATCGTCTTCTTCGGCATGTGGATATACCGCGCGGCCGCCAACATCGTCGCCGCCGGAACGGTCGGCTTCGACTATACGCCCGGCTGGGCGGTCGGATGGTTCTTCGTCCCCATCGCCAATCTCTTCAAACCCTATGCCGCGATGCGACAGATCTGGAACGCCAGCCGCGGCGGACAGGGCGACGAACTCGAGCGGGCGGAAGGCCTGCTCGCCATCTGGTGGGGGACTTGGGTGCTCGCGAACATCGCATCGAACATCGCGCTCCGCCTGACGATCAACCCCGCGTCGCCCGGCGAACTCGAAACGGGCCAGCAGGTCGGCATTTTCGCGTCGCTCGTCAGCCTCGCACTCTATCCCGCGGCATATCGCCTCGTCGACCGGATCACGACGGCGCAGCGCGAGCGGCTCACTGCAGCGTCAATCTTCGCCTGACTTATCGTATTGCATCACTAATACAGTTGTGCCATAAGTTTCGCGGGGCAAGGGGATCGGACAGAAGGACGACCCCGATGTATAGTGAAACCGACCTGCAAGCCGCGGTCGATGCAAAGGTACTGACGCCGGAGGCCGCGCTGGCTTTCCGCTCGCATATCGCATCGGTGCGCGCCGCCCCCGGAGCGGATGAGGA
>JALDYH010000083.1:0-15823 GCA_032154175.1 Sphingopyxis sp.
CCGCTCTCTCATCCTGATGCCCGGAGAGGAATCAGCCCTTCACGGTCACCTCGACCCGGCGCGCCGCCGAATTGTCGGTGCCGGTCGTCGTCGCCTCGGCCGGCTTCTCCAGAACGACCTTGTCGGCCGCGAAGCCGAGTTTCTCGAGCGCCGCCTTCACGCTTTGCGCCCGGTTTTTCGACAGTTCGGCATTGGCCGCCGCATTACCTGTCGGGTCGTTATAGCCCGATACCGCCAAAGTCGCGGCCGGATTGCTGTCGAGATACGCTTTCACCGACGACGCCGCGGTCGACAGGTCGTTGGAGACGTCCGACTTGCCCGTATCGAAATAGACCGTCAGCATCGGCTTGCCCTCGCGGTCCGCCGCGATCACGCCGGCCCCCTCCGGAACGGCGGTCGCGCCGGGTACTCCCGTATCGGCGGGCGCGACAGTTTCGCTGATCGCCGCCTGGTCGGTAGCCGGTGCAACGGCAGCATCCTGCTTCGAACAATAGCGTAGCCCGAAGAAAAGCAGCGCGGCCAGAACCAGCAAAAGCAGAAGCCAGGGCAACCAGCCCATGCCCCCGCTCTTTTCGCTGTCGCCGCCTGAATAGGCGGCTTGCGGAATTGCCGCCGACGGAACCGGTTCGGCGGGTGGAGGCGGCGGAGTTGCGGCTGCAGGCGGAGGCGCCGCAGCAACGGGTATCGCCGATGCGCCGGCCAAACCCGCAGCTGCCAGCGGGACGGCCGACGTCGCATCATCGTCCTTGCCAGCATCGCCGTCCGGACCGCCAACGACCGCCAAGCCAGCAGCGGCACCTGCGGCGCCCACAGCACCCGCCGCGCCGCCGAAGAGGGTGAGCAGGCCGAAATGTTGCGCGAGGAGATAATAGACGGTGACGCGGTTCTTGGTCCGGTCGCCCTTCATCCGTTCCCCAACGCCGGCGATCGCCGCATCGAGAGTGGCGTCGTCGTCGGTCAGCCCCAACTTTTTCTTGAGGAAGTTATCGCGAACGCGGTCGGTCTCTTTTTTATCGGAAAAGGAAACAAGAGAGGAATCGCGGTTTCTAAGGGCAATGCCGAGATATTTGACGATCGCCGACACCACCGTTTCGTCAGCGTCCGCGACATATTTCCTGACATCCGCCAGCCAATCTTCTGCCATGCGACCATGCTCCTACCCAGACGCAAGGGTTCGCCGTTCGGCGCTCGCACGGGGGGCGAGACTCGCGCCTTAGGAGCCGGAACTTATATCATTTTCCGGAAATGCAACATCGAACCCCAAATATCCGGCATGGCGCTGCACAGCGGCGTGGCGCACCTATCGCTTGCCGAGGTCACCCTTGCCCACCGTGCCTGAAGCCATTTCGAGCATCCGGTCGAGGCTCTTGCGCGCGGCGAGGCGGAGGCCCTCCTCCATCTCGATCTGCGGCTTCAGGTCGCGCAATGCGATGTAGAGCTTCTCCATCGTGTTGAGCGCCATATAGGGGCAGATATTGCAGTTGCAGTTGCCGTCGGCGCCCGGCGCACCGATGAAATTCTTCTCGGGCAGCGCAAGCTCCATCTGGTGGATGATGTGCGGCTCGGTCGCGACGATCAGCGTGTCGCCGGGGAAGCTCTTCGCGAACTGCAATATGCCGCTGGTCGATCCGACATAATCGGCGTGGTCGACGATGTGCGGCGGGCATTCGGGGTGCGCCGCGACAGGCGCGCCCGGGTGCTGCGCCTTCAGCTTCAGAAGTTCGGTCTCGCTGAACGCTTCGTGCACGATACACACGCCCGGCCACAGCAGCATCTCGCGCCCGAACTTGCGGTTGAGATAGCCGCCGAGATGGCGGTCGGGACCGAAGATGATCGGCTGGCTCTCGGGGATCTGGCTGATGATCGTCTCGGCGCTCGACGAGGTGACGATGATGTCGCTGAGCGCCTTCACCGCCGCCGAGCAGTTGATATAGGTCAGCGCGATATGGTCGGGGTGTGCCTCGCGGAAGCGCTTGAACTGTTCGGGCGGACAGCTGTCCTCAAGACTGCAACCCGCGTCCATGTCAGGCAGGATCACGGTCTTTTGCGGGCTCAGGATCTTCGCGGTCTCGGCCATGAACTTGACGCCGCAGAACGCGATGACATCGGCATCGGTGTCGGCCGCCTTGCGCGACAACTCGAGCGAATCGCCGACGAAATCGGCGAGGTCCTGAATCTCGGGCTTCTGGTAATAATGCGCGAGGATGACGGCGTTGCGTTCCTTGCGCAGGCGCTCGATTTCGGCGCGCAGGTCGAGGCCCGAGAGATTCTCGCGGATGGGAGCAGTCATGGCGTTTCCTTATATGGCTTTTGCCTCGACGCCCCCTACACTGCCGCCCGCAGCAGGGCAACGCGGTGTCAGCCGCCGGCAAGCCTTTCCGCGAGTGCGATGACGGGGGGAGTCATCGACAGCAGCGATATGGCGACGCGCGTCGCGATGACAACCGCACCGATCGCCCATGTCGCCGGATGCACCGTGCCGCGCGTCCGGCGATCATAGCCCGCGATGATCGCGACGACCGCCAGCTGACACAGCGCAACAGCCGGCTCCGCCCATGGCCCCATCAACGGAATCGGGAGCAGCCGCCCCAGCGCGGGTTCGAGGATCACGATGGTCGCCCCGATCATCAGCCGCCGGTGCCAGTCGGTCGCGCGGCGACGCCGGATGGCCCATGCAACCACAGCCCCGAAAACAAGCGATTCGGTCACCGTCAGGGCAAGAAAATAGGGCGGCGTGAAAAAGGGCGGAAAGCGGTTCAGCATCAGCGACGCGATGCCGGTGAAAATGCCAAGGCAGGTGATGAAGATCGCCAGCAGCCCGCCGATCCGACCGAGTTGACGATGCCGCGCCAGATTGTCGCGCGAAACAAGGGTGGGCTGCGCGATCAGCAGCCCGAGCCACGCCAGCATCGCCACACCATGGACATGCACCCAGAACGGCGCCGCGACCGGATCGACGAAGCCTCTCAGCGCAAATTGCAGAAAACCGAAGACGATGAAGATCGCGAGGCCAATCGCCATGCGATGCCAGAAAAGCTCGGCGCGCGCGGCGCCCCCTGCGGTGCTTGCCATGTCCTGTTCCCCCGCCCTGTCCCGGGCTGGAAGATAGCGCAGCACCAAAAATGCGAAAAGCGGGTTATTACCCAGTCGGTGCGTCGGCGAAACGCGCGGTCACCTTGGCATCGATGCCCGCGGCCTTCAGCGGCATCGCGAAGCTCTGCTCGACCGCGGTACGCGCCGCACCCTGCGCGAGGCGCATCGGCGTCGCGCCCTTCGCCTGCGCGATCAGCTCCTCCTGCGCGCGCTTGCGATTGGCGGCATCGAGGGTGCGCTCGGCATCGGTCAAGGTCAGTAATATCTCGCCGTCGCGATACTCGCTGATCGCGTCGATATCGATCTCGGGCCCCGCGAGCCGCAGCGGCGGCAGCGTGACGGTGAGCGCGTTGGTGGTGGCGTCCCAGTCGAGGTCGGACTGCTTTAATTTTCCAAGGTCGAGTTCGTAGCGAACCGTGCCCGGCATGATGAGCGTCTTCTTGGCGCTGAGCCCCATCCGGCTCTGCGTCGAGGTTACTACCGCTACATAGCGCGCGGTAAAGGGCACCAGCACATTCTGTTCCTGCAGGCCCTGCAGGCTAGCAGCGACGACCGTTTCGGGATCATAGCCGCGCTGCCAGTCCTGCCATGCCGCGACCGCCCACCAGACGGCGACGAGCAGCAGCGCAGCGGCGGCGAGCAGGACGAGGCGGGGAGCGAGGCGAGCGGGGGAAAAAGAGGTCATGGTGTTGTATAGACCGAACAATCGGGCGCCGCACGATCCATTTCATAGCGCGCCGTCGCGGGGTTGTAGCGCAGCGTGCGGGTATAGCTGCATTCGGGATCGCTCCATTGAGCCAGATCGCTTTTCTTCAGCTTCTGGCCGCTGTTGTCCTCGGTACGCCGTGAGGTCTGCGGATAGGCGGTCGCAAAGCTGCGATAAGTCAGCGACGGCAGTTCGCCGCCGTCATCAGGCGCGCCCGCAAGAATGCCCTTGAAGCTATATTCGTCATGACAGGCGCCTAGGCGGTCCTTCATGTCCTTTTCCGAAAAACAGGCGCGGATCATCAACGAACTGTCCCACTCGACATTGAGGACCTCGCTGCCGAGCGCGATATTCGTCGGCGTCCGTGCAAGGCGCAGCAGATGGAGCCGTCCACCCGACCCGCCGCCGCCCGAATACATGGTGCGTTGTTCGGTAATGACGCCGACAAGATATTCGCTGCGGTCCACGCTCCCCGCTTCGCCGCCCTTTGGCACCGCGACCAGATTGGGCCATAATTCGAGTCCCTCGCCGTCATCAGAACCATAGGGCAACGACACGGTGTCGACCTTGCCCGATGTGGGCGAGGTGACGATCAGGCTGCCCGCGATATCGGCATCTCCGTCGGCCTTCGCCAGTTCGAAGCACAGGTTTTTGTCGGGGAGGCAGCGACGGTCGCCCTCGCCGGCGACGAGTTGGACGACGACATTATCGGGCGCAGCGACCGCGCTGCCCGCGGCAGGCGCTGCCGCGGCAATCAGGATGGACAAGAACATTCAGGCGAGTTCCCATTCTTCGTTGTGCGTGCGCACGATCCCGCGCGCCTGAAGGTCGAGCAGATGCGCGAGCACCGAGCGGCCGGCGGCGCCGGTCAGCCGGGGGTCCAGGCCCTTGTACATATGCGTCACCATGACCGGGATCACAGTTGTTCCCTTTTCGAGTTCGCGCAAAATCTGCCGCTCGCGCTGCTTGCGATGGCCGAGCATCCCGCGCACCAACTGCCGCGGCTTGGTCACCGCAGGACCATGCGCCGGATAATAGACGCGATCCTCGCGATCATAGAGTTTCGACAGGCTGGCCATATAGGCCGCCATGTCGCCGTCGGGCGGGCTGACGACGCTCGTCGACCACGCCATGACGTGATCGCCGGTGAACAGTGCGCCGCTTTCAACGAGCCCGAAACAGAGGTGGTTCGATGTATGCCCCGGGGTCGCCACCGCCTCGAGGGTCCAGCCGTCGCCCGTAATGCGCTCGCCATCTGCGAGCACGCGGTCGGGCGCGTAATCGGGATCGAAAGCCGAATCGGCGCGCGGGCCGTCGTCGCGCAGCGAGAGCGGCGCGCAGCCGACGATCGGCGCGCCGGTCGCTTCCTTCAAAGGTGCGGCGGCGGGCGAATGATCGCGGTGGGTGTGGGTGCACAGGATCGCCGCGATCCGCTGGCCTTCGGTCGCACGCAGGATCGCGTCGACATGCCCGATGCCGTTGATGTCGGCGGGATCGCCGATGCTCAGTCCCGATCCGGTCGGACCGGGATCGATCACCGCAACGTCGCCGCCCGCGCCGACGATCCACGTCTGGGTGCCAGTGAAGGTATAAGGCGACGGGTTTGGCGCGAGCACGCGACGCACCAGCGGTTCATGCTGTTCGCACTCGCTGGCGCGGATGCTGTCGGGCCAGGGCTTTTCTTCGCTCATGATCGTCATGTGGCATCGCGAGCCGGGAAGGAAAAGGGATACCGGTCAAAAAGAGGGTGCGCGAAAAAGGGAGCGACATGGGCCGCTCCCTTTCCCCGCCCCTGCCGCTGGCCCCACCGGGGAGTAAGGGCCAGCGTCGAAGCTGCGGGCTCAGTGGCCCGATTTCTCGATCTCTGCGATCGCTTTTTCGAGGTCGGCAGCGACCTTGGCGCGCATGTCGTCGGACAGCCCGCGCGCGCGTTCGCCCTCGACAAAGGCTTCGCGCGCCTTCTTGAGCGCCGACAGTCGCGCCGCCTTGCCTTCGGCCGTGTCGCTGCACGCGAACATCATGACGCGGCTGCGCTTGTTGCCATCGCTTTCGTCGCGATTGACGATCGGCGCGGCGTTGCCGTCGCCGCATTTGCCCATGACCACCGTCTTGCCGTGCATCGACCACGCACCGTGCGGTATTGGCGGCATGGGCGGCATCGGAGGCATGGGCGCCATGACGGTGCGGATCCGCTCCTTGCGCTTCGCTTCCAGTTTGTCGGCGATCGCCTCGGCGCGCTTCCCCGAAATGCCCTGCTCCTTCAGCGTCGCCAGAACATCGTCGCGCGACAGGCTGCCCGGGGTACGGATTTCGATGCGGCGCATCTTGTCCTTGCCGTCGGCCGGAGCGAAGGCCACCGCGGGCGCCTTGCTATCGCCTTCCCCATCGCGGCGGATCACGATGCGATGCACTTCGCGCTTCTTGCCGTCGTCGGTCGTCGTGACGTCGTCGCTATGTTCGGTGAAGACCATCAGGCCGGGCGCATCGGGTGCTTCGGGCGGCAGCGGCGGTTCGGGGGATGCCGGCGGCACGGGCAGTTCGCCGAGGCCGGTCGTCTGCGCCTTCGCCACGACGATCCCCGCGGGGACGAGCGTCGCGGTCGCGCCCAGCACGGCCAGCGTCGCGCCGCCGATCAGCAACCGGCCGACAAGGCCGCGCTTCTTCGAAATATCCTGCCTCGTCAACATCGTCAGCCTCTCCTGCAGATTGTCATGGACCGCCATAGGCGCGGCGAGCGACAGACGCGGGCCAACCGCCGCCTTGACGATCGCAGTCGCATAGCGGGCGGTCCGCTCACCCCGTTCTGCGCAGTCGGCCATCGTCAGGACGCGCGCGTCGCACGCGGCCTCCTGATCGAAGCGAAAGGCGCGGATCGCGCGCCAGGCGAAGGGGTTGAACCATTGCGCGGCGAGCAGCACGAGCGCGGCGCTGTTCGCCCACAGGTCGCCGTGACGGTGATGCGACAGTTCGTGATCGATCGCCAGCGCGCGTTCCTCGGCGACATAGCGCGCGAAGAAATCGTGCGGGACGGCGACATAGCGCTGCATCAGGCCAAAGGCGACGGGACCGTCGACCGCGCCGGTCATTACCAGCCGCACCTTGCCGACCGGTTCGAGTTCGACCGCTTCGCCGAGCACCTCGCGGCGAAAGCGTGCGTGCGATACCATTGCAGTCACCAGCACCGCCACCATGCCTGCCGCCCACAGCGCAAAGAGGAGCGGGATCATATCCGCGAGAGACCAAAGCGGCTCGGCCGCTGCGGGCGCCGCGACCGGCAGTCCCACGGGCACCGTCACGGTCATTTCGGCCGCCGGATCGGGCATAAGCACGACCGGGTCGGCAAAGGGCAAAGGCGGGAGCACCAGCCGCAGCCCGGGCACCGCCCACAGGGCATAGGTCAGCCGCGGACCGAAATGCCGGGCAAAGGGCTTGCGGACGATCAGGACCAGAAGGACGAGAATGGCGGTGGTGACAAGCGTATCGGCCCACGCCTGGAGCAGCATCGCGGCGCTCACGATTTGAGCCTTTTCAGCAACGCCTCGATCTCGGCGATGTCGGTATCGGTCAGCGCCTCGCGGTCGGCGAGATGCGCGATCAGCGGGCTGACGCGTCCACCGAACAGGCGGTCGACGAAGCGCTGCGATTCCTCGCCGACGGCTTCGGCCCGTTCGATCGCGGGACTATAGAGATAGCGCCGGCCGTCGGCCTCGGCCGTCACCGCGCCTTTCTGGACCAGCCTGGCGAGCAAGGTCTTCACCGTCGCCTGCGTCCAGCCGTTAATCTTGCCGATGCGTGAGGTCAGGTCGGCGGCGGTCTGCGGGGCTTCGTCCCACAGCGCCGACAGCACCTGCATCTCCGACTCGCTTGCTCTTTCTGCCATGCGGACCCCTCCCATTGGCGTCACCGACTATGATGCGACTACAAATGTAGTCAATGGGCTGAACGCATGCTGAACAAATCTGAACGACAAAGCGTCGGGATTTTTGACAAGCAGGGATATCGGTAAGGAATCGCTAACCAGCGTCTTTCACCGGAATCCGGCCGGGCAGCAAACTGGCACGGCAATTGAATAGTATCGAATGTTCCCGAGTGTTCCGCTCAAATGGAGCGGTGGGGGGCATCAGTCTGGTCCCTGATGTCCCCTGCCCCCACCCGGGAAAACCCCACTTGCCCCCGATGCAGAGGGGGGGCGGAGCGGCCGAAAGGCCCCGCCCCCCGGAAGCTTTTCAGTGCTTCGGCGTTTCCGGAATGTCGAACAGCGCGGCAAAATTCGCGCGCTTGGCGAGCAGGTCCGCAAGGCTGTAGCCGTCGAGCACTTTCATGAACGCCGCGAGCGCTTCGGCGAGCGCACCCGTCAGCCCGCACGCGGGCGCGATGATGCAGCTGCCGCAGTCCACGAGGTCGAAGCCTTCCTCGGTATGACGCACTACCGCACCGACGTTGATCTCGTCCGCGTCGCGCGCAAGGCGAACGCCGCCGAAACGCCCACGCACGCTTTCGAGATAGCCCGCGTTCACCAGATCGTTGACAACCTTCATCAGATGGTTCTGCGAGATGCCATAGGAGCGCGCGATTTCCGAGATCGGGCTCAGCCGCGCATCATCCTGCGCGCCCACATAGAGGAGCACGCGCATCGCATAGTCGGTGTACCGCGTCAGACGCATCCTGATCCTTCGAAAATTTCGATCCTCCCATAATATGTATTTCTGTTGCATGTTTCAAATTTCGATCATACATGCGCATCAAATACATGATTGGAGCGAGTCGTGAAACAGGACGACCAGATCGACGAAGCCGCGCTCGAGCGCCTGATCCCGGCCTTCTACGCCCGCGTGCGCGCCGACGCCGACATCGGCCCGCTGTTCAACGCGGCGGTGCACGATTGGCCGGGCCATCTGGAAAAGCTCGTCGCTTTCTGGTCGTCGGTGATGCTGACCACCGGCCGTTACAAGGGCAGCCCGGTCGCCGAGCATCTGAAGCACAAGGCGCAGATCACGCCTGCGATGTTCGACCGCTGGCTCGCGATCTGGGCCGATACCACCAACGAGTTGATGACGCCCGCCATCGCAGCCGCCTTGCAGGCCAAGGCCGCACGCATCGCCGAAAGCCTCCAGCTCGCGCTGTTTTTCCGCCTCGACGACCCCGGCCGCCGTGCCGCCTGATTGCCCAAGGAGACGACTCATGTCCGGTGCACCTTTTGTCGACCTCAGCGTTCATCATCGTCCGGTCGATTTTTCCGACCGTATCGCGCTCGGCTTTACGCGCGTGCTGCGCTTTTGCGCCGACACCTTTTTCGCCAAACGCTACGGCCACCGCGCGATCGTGCTCGAAACGGTCGCGGCGGTCCCCGGCATGGTCGGCGCGACGCTGACGCATCTCAAGAGCCTGCGCCGCATGGAGGACGACAAGGGCTGGATCCGCACGTTGATGGAAGAGGCGGAGAATGAGCGGATGCACCTGATGACCTTCATCGAGGTCGCGAAGCCGACCTTGTTCGAACGCCTGGTGATCCTCGGCGTCCAGTGGATTTTCTATCTCGCCTTTTTCGCGCTCTACCTGATCAGCGCCAAGACCGCGCACCGTGTCGTCGGGTATTTCGAGGAGGAAGCGGTAATCAGCTACACTCTCTACCTCCAGGAAATCGACGAAGGGCGCAGCCCGAACGTCGCGGCGCCCGCGATCGCACGCCATTACTGGAAGCTCGCCGACGATGCGACGTTGCGCGACGTCGTCCTGGTCGTCCGCGCCGACGAGGCGCACCACCGCGACGTCAACCACGGCTTTGCCAGCGAACTCGCCGGGATCGAGCCGGCAGCGACCGTCGCCCCCTACCCCGAACACGCCGACGAACTTCGCGTCGCGGCCTGAATCGCTCTTCACTCAAGGACAGGATCAAGAATGCGCACCGCTTCCGCCCACGCAATGACCATCGTCAAAGCCACTGCCCCTGCGCTCGAAAAGCACGGCCTTGCCATCACCACCGCCATGTATGCGCGCCTGTTCGGGAACAAGGCCATCGAGGCGATGTTCGACCGCGCCGCGCAGGCCAGCGGCGAGCAACCGAAACGGCTTGCGGCGGCGATCCTCGCCTATGCGAAGAATATCGACAAGCTGCAGAATCTCGGCACCGCAGTATCGCGCATGGTCGCCCGCCATATCGAAACCGGGGTGAAGGCGGAGCATTATCCCTATGTCGCCGAAGCCCTGCTGCCCGCGATCCGCGACGTGCTCGGCGAAGAGATTGCGACCGACGAAGTGCTCGCAGCGTGGGGCGAGGCCTATTGGATGCTCGCCGACATCCTCATCTCGGCCGAAGCACAGGCCTATGAGGACGCCGAGGCCGCCTGATCGCTACCCCCCGGCAAACAAAAACCCGCCGGAGCCCGAGCGCCGGCGGGTTTTTGTTGTTCGAAAGCCGCGCAGCTTATTCGGCGCGCGCCGGAATATCCGTCATCAGCGTGTGCAGCTCGCCCGCTTCCCACATTTCCATCATGATGTCGCTGCCGCCGACGAATTCGCCCTTCACATAAAGCTGGGGGATCGTCGGCCAGTCCGAAAATTCCTTGATGCCCTGCCGGACTTCCATGTCCTGCAGCACGTCGACCGTCTCATATTCGATGCCGAGGCGGTCGAGCATCGCGATCGCGCGCGAGGAAAAGCCGCACTGCGGGAACAAAGGCGTGCCCTTCATGAAGAGCAGCACGGGATTGTCGGCGACCAGCTTGGCAATGCGGTCGTGGGTGGTGGGGTCGGTCATTGTCAGTCTCCGGGCAGGCGCGCCGTCGCGCCGCGAATAGGCATGCCCCTTATGAGGGGATGGCAGTCGTCAATTGCAAGGCATGAAGTTCGCCGCCCATGCGCCCGCCGAGCGCGGCATAGACCGCCTTGTGCTGGGCGACGCGGGTCATCCCGCGAAAGGATTCGCTGACAACATGCGCGGCATAATGGTCGTTATCGCCGGCGAGGTCGGTAATCGCGACCTCGGCATCGGGGAACGCCGCAACGATCATCGCCCGCAAATCATCCTCGCGCATGCCCATCTGGACCGCCTCAGTTCTGGCTGTCGATGAACTGGCGGCGCGCTTCGGCGGTCTTGTCGTTCAGCACAGAGCGAATTTCGGCATCGCTGATCTCGACGCTCGCCGCGGTCAGGTCGCCTGCGAGCTTGCGGATGACGTCCTCGTCTCCCGCTTCCTCGAAATCGGCCTGCACGACCGCCTTGGCATAGGCGTCGGTTTCCTCCGGCGTCAGCCCCATGCGTTCGGCTGCCCATTCGCCGACGAGCCGGTTGCGCCGCGCCGTGATGCGGAACTGCACCTCCTGGTCGCGTGCAAATTGTGCCTCGAAAGCCCGTTCACGATCGTCGAATCCGCTCATCTTGTCCTCACCGGAATGGAATGTCCCCCTGCAGATAGGTCGGGCACCCCTGCGGCGCAAGCCGCCTGTGCGGCAGATCACTTCCCTTTCGGTTACGAAGAGTTTAGAGTTCTGGCTCAAGGGAATGGGTCGCACCGCAGCAATAAAGTTTCCGCCTTGCCGACGTCACATCGGCACGGCGTTTCTACGCCTGTGTTTGGGGGATTTGTGATGACCGCTCGACGTCCGCAATTTGTGCCGGTTCTGGCGCTGCTGGCTTTTGCCGCGCCCGGAACCGCACTTGCACAGGGCACCGACCCCACGCTCCGCGACAGTTTTTCGATCGGCGAACAGGGCGGCTCGCTCTGCGAAGTGCAGGCGACCGTCCGCGACGGCGTGATCAAGGGCATGTTCGACCGCGCCTGGACAATCGTCTGCCGCGATGCGAGCCAGCCGGTGGGCACAGTGCGCGAACTGCGTGCCACCTCGGCCGAAGCCCTCGCGCGGATCGAACAGGGCCGCGCCGGTACGATCTCCTGCAATGCCGACGGCGCCTGCGCGATCAAAGGCAGCAATATAGCCTGGCAAACGCGCGTCGAGACCAAGGGCAATGTCACCTTCAGCGTCGAAGGGTTCGCCGCTTATGCCGATGCACTGAACCTCGCGCTCGAATCGGTCCGCCAGCACAGGGTCATGCCGGGCGTAATCAAGGTCGCGACGACATCGGTCGGCGGCAACGACGGTTTCGCCCGCACGATCGCCGGGACGATCGACGTCGACAAGGCGCTGGCCGAGGGATATCGACGCAACCACAGCGGCGATTATGCCGAGGCGGCCGAATTTTTCGAAGCGCTGTCGCGCCGCGCAGTCGAAGAACAGTCGGCCGCGGACATCGACCCGACCGAAGTCACGCTGAACCGCGCGCTGCAACGCTCGAACCTCGGCGAATTCGCCGAGGCCGAACGACTATTCGCGGAAGTCGAGGCAATCCCGACCGGCGATCCTGTCCAACTGCGCCTCCGCCGCAATTTTCGCGCGATCAACGCCCTCAACCAGCGCGACTATGACGGAGCCGCCGCGCTGTTGCAGGCACCGATCCCGCCTCTCTCTACCGGCGTGACGGTATCGGGCGATGCGGTGACGCTGACGCCCCAGATCGTCGCGGGGGTCAATAGCGGCGACAATGCCCGTGTGATCCGCCAGAGCAATGATCGCGAGCGCCTGTCGCCGCTCGAACGCGCGCAGATTATCGATGCGCAGACGACCCACCTGCTCGGCACGGTCGAGCGCCTCCGCGGCAATGCAAGGATAGCGAAAACCGCGCAAATCAAAGGGCTTACCGACGCCCTCGCCGTCCGCGAAGGCCGCGTTACGTCGATCATCCGCCTGCGTTCGCAGATGCTTGGCGAATTGGCGCTGACCGACGAGGCGCTGGGCGACAAGGCCGCCGCCGACGCGCGTTTTCTTGAATCGGTAAATCTGCTCGCGGTCGAATATCCCGAAACCAACGCGCTTGCCTCGGCGCGCGCGCGCTATGCCGCTTTCCTCACCCGTCAGGGGCAGGACGACAAGGCGATGGCCATCTATCGCGAAGTCGTGAACGCGCTCGCCAGTTCGCAGCGTTCGACCGCGGGAATGGCGAACATGATGTCGCCCTATTACCGGCTGCTCGCAGCCCGTTCGGCGAGCGACCCCAAGGCGATCGAGGATTTCTTCGTCGCCAGTCAACTGCAGATCCGCCCGGGCGTGGCCGATACGCAGGCGGTGCTTGCGCGCGAACTGTCGAGCGGCAGCAATGACGGCGCCCGCCTGTTCCGTCAGGCGACGACGCTGGGTCGCGACCTCGAACGCGCGCGTATCGAAGATGCCCGGCTGTCCCAGCTTCCCGAATCGCCTGAAACCAACGCGCTGCGGGCCGACATCAAGGCGCAGCTCGACAATCTGTCGTTCCAGCAGTCGGAAACGGTCGTCGCGCTGTCGGCCTTCCCGCAATATCGCGTCGTCGCACCGGGCAAGCTGGACCTCGCCGAGTTGCAGCAAGTGCTCCGCCCCGACGAAGCCTATCTCAAGATGCTCGTCGTCGGCGACGGGGTCTATGCGATGCTGATCGAACAGGGCGGCGCGCAGCTCTGGAAATCGGATATCAGCGCATCGGATCTCGACACCGCGGTCGATACGATCCGTTCGACCATTTCGATCGTCGAGAACGGCCGCCGCGTCACCTATCCCTTCGACGCCGCGACGGCGTACAGACTCTATGGCCAGTTGTTCGGCCCGGTCGCAACCCGCCTGCCCGCCGTCGCGCACCTGATCTTCGAGCCCGACGGCGCGATGTTGCGGCTGCCGATCAACCTGCTCGTCACCGCCGACACGGGCCTTGCCGCCTATGAGCAGCGGCTGCTCGATCCCAACGCCGATCCCTTCGACATGCGTCAGATCGCATGGCTCGGCCGGACGACGCGCCCGAGTACCGCGGTCTCGACGCTGGGCTTCCGTAACGCACGGCAGGCGGCGCCTTCGAAAGCCACGAACCAATATTTCGGACTCGGCGAGAATCTCCCCGTCAACGGCCGGCTCCCCTCGCTCGGCACCCGCGGCGCTGCGGGCAGCAGCGTCGACAGCGACTGCCTGTGGGACGTAGCACAATGGGCGCGCCCGATCTCGGCCGACGAATTGATCACCGCACGCAACGCGATGGGCCGCGAGGCGGGTACCTTGCTCACCGGCGGGGCTTTCACCGACACCGCGGTGAAGAATCGCGCCGACCTTGGCGACTATCGCATCATCCATTTCGCAACCCACGGCCTGGTCACCGCGCCGCGCGCCGCCTGTCCCGCACGCCCGGCGCTCGTCACCTCGTTCGGCGGGGCGGATTCGGACGGCCTCCTGACCTTTCAGGAAATCTTCGACCTCAAGATCGATGCCGATCTCGTCATCCTCTCGGCTTGCGACACCGCCGGAGCGGCAAGCGTCGCGGCGACGCGCGAGGCAGGCCTCTCCGGCGGCGGCAACGCGCTCGACGGGCTGGTTCGCAGCTTCATCGGCGCGGGCGGGCGTTCGGTGATCGCAAGCCACTGGCCCGCTCCGGACGATTTCGACGCGACCAAGCGCTTGATCGGCGGCCTGTTCGCTGCGCGCGAGGGGGAAAGCGTCGCCGATGCCTTGTGGGGCACGCAGGTGCACCTGATGGACGACAAGCAGACGTCGCATCCCTATTATTGGGCGGGTTTTGCGATCATTGGCGACGGCGGCCAGGCGCTGCTGCACAGCAGCACAACGACGGCGCGAAATGGAGAGGCCGCTGGCCGCGCTGCCCGCTAAATCGATGAACGCACCAGAAGCCCTCATTCCCGCGGCGGATGCCGTCGCGCAGGACGGCCGCCAGGCCGCCGTCCCGCTACGCAAGCGGGTGCGTCGGCTGTTCACACAGCTCGGCCCGTCGCGGATGGCGGCAACGATCGTCTTTCTTCTGATCGCGATCCTGATCGCACGCTTCAGCTGGCAGATGCCGCTGATCGATGCCGCCGAACGCGCGCTTTACGACGCGCGCGCGACCCTGATGGCGCCGCGTGTCGAACAGGACAAGCGCATCACCCTCGTCACCTATAATGACGAGACCCTGTTCAACACCGGTATCCGCTCGCCGCTCGACCGCACGCTACTCGCCAAAGCGCTCGGCAACCTCGACCAGATGGGGGCAAAGGCGATCGGCATCGATATCGCGTTCGATTCGCCGCGTCCCGACGACGACGTGTTGAAGATACAGCTTCGCGCGATGAAGACTCCGACATGGCTTGCCTATGCCGAACAGGCGAGCAACCCGAACACGATCTTCTATGAACAGCAAAAGTTCCTCGAAGCCTTTATCGCCGACGTCACGACGGACAAGACGAAGCCGACGAGCGTGCTGTTCCGCAACGACGACGACGACGTCATCCGCAACTGGCCCCACCGGCCAAAGAATTTGCCGCCATTGATGTCGAATGCGCTTGCCCCCGTCGACGCAGCCCATGCGAATTTCCAGGGCAATATCCGCTTCCTCGTCCCCGCTCGCGCCGCCGCCGGGCAGGAAGAGCCGGTTTTCGCGAACATCCCGATCGACACTTTCGCGATGCCGATGGACGCCGATATGCGCGCGGGTTTTTCAGAGCTTGTGAAGGGTCGCTACCTCCTCATCGGTGGCGACATTATCGACAACGACCAGTTCAACACCCCGCTCAGCCGCTTTCCCGACGCGATCACCGGCCAGCATGAAACGATGATCGGGCTCGAGGTCCACGCGCATATGCTCGCGCAGCAACTCGACAAGGCCTGGACACGGCCGATCCCCGCCCCGGCGCTATGGGTGCTTGCGATCCTGGTCGTTCTTGCCGGCGGGCTGACCAGCCTGATCGATCTGCGCGCGCGCTGGGTCGCGCTCGCCTTCCTCGGCCAGATGGCCTTCTTCATCGCCTTCCCCTTCTGGCTGCAGGGACGCGCGATCGACACGACCACCTTGCCAACCTTCGGCTGGGCGATCGGCTGGCTGTTCGGTTACGCCGCGGTGGGCACCGCCGCGCGCACCGTCGGATCGCGCCAACGCGCCTTTGCGCAGTCGGCGCTTGGGAAATACCTGCCCGCCGACGTCGCGGCGCAGATCATGCGCGACCCCGACCAGCTCTCGCTCCA